>JAZKFM010000408.1:0-17857 GCA_040386415.1 Pseudomonadota bacterium | reverse complement strand
GCGGCGTCCATCAGGTTGTCGCGGCTCTTCACGAAGCCGGGCCGCTGGGCCAGGGATTGCAGCAGCAGGAACTCGGTCACCGTCAGCTTCACCGGGCGGCCCTCCCACAGGCAGTCGTGGCGAGCGGGGTCTAGGGTCAGCTTGCCGCGCTTCAGGGCCCGCGCGCTGGTGTCGCCAGGCGTGGCCAGCGCCTCCTCGGCGTCGGCCCCGGCCCTGCGCAGCACCGCCTTCACCCGCTCGATCAGCAGGCGCTGGCTGAAGGGCTTGTGCATGTAGTCGTCGGCGCCGAGGTTGAAGCCGAGGATCTCGTCGATCTCCTCGTCCTTGGAGGTCAGGATGATCACCGGCAGGTCGGAGGTCCGGCGCAGGCGGCGCAGGACTTCCATGCCGTCCATGCGCGGCATCTTCACGTCGAGGATGGCCAGGTCCGGCGGATCGTTCTCCAGCGCGGCCAAGCCGGCGGCGCCGTCGAAGTACGCCTTCACGGTGTGTCCGTGGCTCTCGAGGGCGAGGCTGACCGACGTGACGATGTTCTCGTCGTCGTCCACCAGGGTGATCTTGGCCATGGGCTCGAACAAATTCCTTCTTGGAAGCGTGACTTAAAGCTAGTCGCCCCGCAGCGTGGCCTCAATGGGGCGGGCGCCGGGGCGGCGGGTGTCTCCTTAACGCGTCAGCCGGCCACGAGCGCCACTTTGTCGCAGTAAACTGTTTTTAGGGATGTTGCGTCACAGTGCCGGTTCTTGGGGGCACTATGGACGGCGCGCAGGTTCACTACGAGGTCTTCAGCAAGAAGACGCCCAGCAGCGGCTGGGCGCTCGACCTTGCGACGGAGAACCGCGCCGCGGCCCTGGCGACCGCCAATGACATGATGAAAGAGGGCAAGGTGGCCGCGGTCCGCGTCACCAAGGAGACCCTCGATCCCGAGACCCGCGAGTTCCAGTCCGTCGGCATTCTCAACCTGGGCAACGCCGAGCCGCCGAAGAAGTCCAAGGTCAAGGAAGACAACGACCCGCTCTGCGTCAGCCCGCAGGACCTCTACACCATCCACGCCCGCGACCGGATCGGCCGCCTGCTGGAGGGGTTCCTGGAGCGCAAGGGCGCGACGCCCTTTGAACTGCTGCACCGGGCCGACCTGGTGGAGGAGCTCGAGGCCTCGGGCACCGACCTGCAGCACGCCATCCAGAAGCTGGCCATTCCCGAGGCTCAGGCCCGGGGCCTGTCGGTCCATGAACTGATCCGCGTCTTCCAGGGCCTGGTGGAGCGCGCGATCGAGCGGCTGCTCAAGGACTCCCGCAAGGGCGAGCTGCCCAACCTCGACAAGGAAGGCTTCGCCCGCGCCGCCGAGCGCGTGGCCCAGCACCCGGAGCGCGCCTACCTGCTGGGCGCCGGGGTCGCGGTCTCCATCGCCCCGGCCCGCAGCTGGACCGAAAAGGTCACCCGCCTGCTGGACCTGGCCGACTCCGCCCCCCTGGCCGGACCGCCGCGCGCCCTGGCCCTGGCGGTCATCGAACAGCCCTTGGCCGAGATCCTGGGCTCCAAGTCCGGCCTGGACGACATCATCGGCAAGGATCTGGACCTGGGCGCCCGCCTGGCGGCCATGACCCGTCTGGTGGCCTGTGATCCGGTCGACGCCCTGATGCGCATCGAACCTTCGGTGCAGCGGATGATGCCGGCCCTGTCGGAGACCGGCCAGCGCCTGGCCCGCTGGCTCTCCACCGAGGACTTCGGCGCCGTGCGCCTGGCCATCGCCAAGCGGGTCGTCCGCGACCTCACCGGCCCGCGCCGCCTGCGGCCCGGGGACGCCGAGGGCGAGATCGCGGTCATGCGGGCCCTGGCCATGGCGCTCACCTGCGCGGCCGGGACCATGATCTCTCTGGACGATGTGCAGGAGGCCTTCGTCACCCGCTCCCGGATGCTGGTCACCGGCGACTTCGTCGAGGCCTATCTGGGGACCAGCCGCACCTGCCGCGCCGAGGTCGAGGCCCTGATGTGGCTGGTGGAGAACGTCATCGGCGCCGCCAACAAGCGTCAGGCCGGCCGCTATCTGTCGGCCAATGTCAGCGGCATGCGCTTCGAGAAGGAATTCCGGCAGAGCTCCGACAGCCCGGCCGTGAAGCTGGAGGTCCTGGCCAAGCTGCAGAAACAGGCGGCCCGCGCCGGCCTGGCGCCGGAGGACTACGGGCCCATCCAGGCCAAGATCGGCGATGTCGGCGGCATGGTGGAGGCCGACTCCAAGATCGTCTCCATCGTGGCCAAGTCTTCCCAGGGGCCGGTCCAACGGCTGATGACCCTGTTGCGGATGGCCATCGGCGACACCGCCCCCCTCGGCCCCACCGCAGACCGCGCCCGCGCCGAGGCCCTGAAGCTGGTCCGCCGCGATGACACCCGCGCCGAGCTGGCCCGCGCCCCCGAACGCATGGGCCAGGTCCGCGAACTGCTTCAGGCCATGACCGCCGTGGCGGCGGCCGCCTGACTCGATATATCTAAATTGGTGGGTGCGGGAACCACTTCATGCGGCGCCCAAACCTGCCTTCAGAGACCCAGAACCTCAGACAGGGCAAGGATCACCCGGTCCACGTCCTCATCGGCCATGCCCGGATAGAGGGGTAGCGAAAGGCAGGTCCGATACCATTCCTGCGCCCCCGGCAGGTCGATCGGCCCGTAGCGGTCGCGGTAGTAGGGCTGGGTGTGGACTGGGATGTAGTGGACCTGGGTCCCCACGCCGCGGGCCTTGAGGTCGTCCACCACCTGGCGCCGCGTCCTGCCGGCCGCCGCGAAGTCGATCAGGGCCACCATCAGGTGCAGGACCGGGTCGCTCCAGTCGGGGCGGGTCGCAGGCTTCACGAGGGGCGCCAGCGGCCTCAGGGCCTCGGCGTAGCGCGCGGCGAGCACCCTCCGACGGGCGGCGAAGCGGTCGAGCTTGGCCAGCTGAGAGAGGCCGAGCGCGCAGAGGATGTCGGGCAGGCGGTAGTTGAAGCCCGGCTCGGGCATCTCATAGATCCACGGATCGGCGCCCTCGGGGCGCACCATGCCGTGGGTGCGCAGGGTCTTCAGGCGCTGGGCCAGCCGGTCGTCATTGGTGGTGACCATGCCGCCCTCGCCGGTGGCGATGGTCTTGACCGGGTGGAAGGAGAAGGTGGCCATGGCCGAATGGCGCCCGTCGCCGACCCGCTCGCTCACATTCCCGAAGCTCATGGTGGAGCCGAGCGCGTGGGGCGCGTCCTCCACCAGCACCGCGCCGGCGTTCTGGGCCAGGGCCGCCAGCGCCGGCAGCTCGGCGGTGTCGCCGCGCAGGTGGACCGGCAGGACGGCCCGCAGCCGTCGCTCTCCAACCCGGCCGATCGCCTCGGTCAGGGTGTCGGGGGTCATCAGGCCGGTCATCGGATCGACGTCGGCGAACACCACCTCGGCGCCGACATATCGGGCGCAGTTGGCGGTGGCCAGGAAGGTTATGGAGGGGACGATACAGACCTCGCCCGGCCGCACATCCAGCGCCATCATGGCCAGGTGCAGGGCCGCGGTGCCATTGGCGCAGGCCACGGCGTGGCGCGCGCCGACCTTCTCGGCGAAGGCGGTCTCGAAGGCCTCCACCAGGGGACCGGTGGTCAGGAAGTCGCCGCGCAGGGCCTGGGCGACGGCGGCGATATCGTCGTCCTCGATGGTCTGGCGGCCATAGGGGAGCAGCGGCCCGGCCATCAGTCGGTCAGCCGCCGGCGCAGGGGCGGGGCCACCGGGGCCGGATCGTTGATCAGCTCCATGAGGCCTTCGCCGCTCAGCCACTCGTCATTGGTGTCGCTGGCGTAGCAGAAGCCGTCCGGGGCCATGGGATGGGTCTTGGTGTAGCTCTCCCGGGTGTATTCCACGAAGGCCGGCTCGATGGCGTAGCGGTCCCCCAGGTCGACGGTGGTGCGGGCGTCGTCCACCGAGATCATCATCTCGTGCAGCTTCTCACCCGGCCGGATGCCGATCACCTTGATGGGCAGGCCGGGAGCCATGGCCTCGGCCAGCGCCGTCATCTTCATCGAGGGAATCTTGGGGACGAAGATCTCGCCGCCGCGCATCAGCGACAGGGACGACAGCACGAAGTCGACCCCCTGGTTCAGGGTGATCCAGAACCGGGTCATGCGCGGGTCGGTGATCGGCAGCTCCGTGGCCCCGCGCGCCAGCAGCCGCTGGAAGACCGGGGCCACCGAGCCCCGCGAGCCCACCACATTGCCATAGCGGACCACGGAGAACTTGGCGCCGATGTCGCCGGACAGGTTGTTGGCCGCCACGAAGGTCTTGTCCGAGGCCAGCTTGGTGGCGCCGTAGAGATTGGCCGGGTTGCAGGCCTTGTCGGTGGACAGCGCGATCACCCGCTGCACCCGGTTGGTCAGGCAGGCCCAGACCACGTTCTCGGCGCCCATGATGTTGGTGTGGATGCATTCAGAGGGATTGTACTCCGCCGCCGGCACCTGCTTGAGGGCCGCGGCGTGGATCACGATGTCGACCCCGCGCAGCGCCAGCGTCAGGCGTTCGCGGTCGCGGACATCGCCGAGGAAGAACCGCATGCAGGTGAGCTGCTCGGCCGGGAACTTCTCGGCCAGGTCGGTCTGCATCTCGCTCTGCTTCAGCTCATCGCGGGAATAGACGATCAGCTTGCGCGGCTTGGCCCGCAGCAGGACGGTCTCGATGAAGCGTTTGCCGAAGGATCCCGTGCCGCCGGTGACCAGGATCACCTTGCCGTCGAGATCGAGAGAGGTTGGCGCGAAACGGCCCAAGGGCGGGCTCCATCAAGAGCGGGCGAGAAAAAGTGGGAACCGGTTTTCCGCCCGCGCCCGCTCTAACCCAGAAGACCGATCACACGCGTGGTCGGTCGTGCGAATCTTCGCCGCACTGTCCAACGCCCCGCGTAAAGAGACCGCTAACCATAATGCGGCACACCGTCACTCATGGATCGCCGCCGCCTGATGAGTCTCGCCGCCCTCGCCGCCGCCCTGCCGGTGGCCGCCCAGGCGTCTGGAGGCGGGGAGAAGACCGAAAAGAAGAAGGGCGGTGGGCTTTCCTACCTGCAGCTTCCGACCCTGACGGCGACCATCATGCGTCCCGACGGCCGCCGCGGTGTGCTGACCGTGGAGACCGGGATCGACATCCCCAACACCGACCAGCGGGCCAAGGCCGATCTGCTGATCCCCCGGTTCCGGGCGGGATTTGTGCAGGCCCTGCAGATCTACGCCTCGGGCCTGTCACCCGCCACCGCCCCCAACGCAGAGTTCATCGCCCGCGAACTGCAGCGTGAAACCGACCGGGTCCTCGGCGGACCGGGCGGCAAGCTGCTGCTCGGCACCATCCTGGTGAACTAGTTCTTCCGTCCCGCGTGGTGGGCGGCGTCATCCATGAAGGCGGCCAGGGTCACGTCCAGTTCGGTCACCCCGTCGGCGTCGTGGGTGGCCAGGGTGACCTCGACCCGGTTGTAGACATTGAACCACTCCGGATGGTGGTCCAGCTTCTCGGCCATCAGGGCGGCCCGGGTCATGAAGCCGAAGGCGGTGTTGAAGTCGGGGAACAGGTAGGTGCGGGTGATGGCGTCTCGGTCGCCTCCCAGGGCGTTCCAGCCGGGCAGCTTGGCCAGGGCCGCCGCCGCGCCGATCTTGTCCGGGCGGCTCACGCGGCGACCTCGTCAAAGGTGAGGCCGGTGGCGGCGGCCAGGTCGGCCAGGGTCTGGTCGACATCCACCACCTTGATGGCCTTCATGCCGAGCGCCGCGGCTGGTTTGCAGTTGATGCCCAGGTCGTCGAGATAGACGCAGGCTTGGGGCTCGACCGACAGGGCCTCGCACATCATCAGGTAGATCTTCGGGTCGGGCTTGCGGACGCCGGCCTTGGAGCTTTCGATGATGTGGTCGAACAGCGGCATGATCTGACCCATGGCGCCCGCCGCCCGCTGCGGCGCGTCGGCGCCCGGGGAATGCATGCTGACCATGTTGTTGGTGATGCAGCCGACCTTGAAGTGTTCCTTGCAGGCCCTCAGCGCCGCCACCATGCGCGGCCGCACCATGCCCGAGAGCAGGGGCAGGACATGGCTGCCGGGGATCGGATGACCGAGCGCGGTCGACTCCTCCAGGAACAGCTGATCGAAGCCCTTGGTGTCGATCTCGTTCCGCTCGAACAGCGCCCAGGCGTTGGTGTCGGGATTGGTGGAGTTGACCCGGCGGATCAGGTCCTTGGGCACGCCGTTCTCGCTCTCATAGCGGGCGAAAGCCTCGAAGGGCGAGGAGGTGAACACCCCGCCGAAATCCCAGATCACCGCCTCGACCGCCATTATCCGCTCCGTCCTTGAAAATCGGCGCGACGCTAGAGACGCGAGGAGAGACGTGCAAGTTAGGCGGCATGTTTCTCGCCTCCCTGCCCCGCCCGCTGCGCCTCGCCCTCTATGCCGTGGCCACCGCCATCCTGCTGGCCATGTGCCTGGTCCCGCAGCAGGACCTGCCCAAGGCGCCCACGGGCGACAAGATCGAGCACACCATCGCCTGGTTCGTCCTGACGATGACCGGCCTGCTGCTTTCGCACCACCGGCCCCGCGCCATCGCCGCCTTCGCCATCGCGGTCGGCGCGGCCGTGGAGCTGCTGCAGGCGACCATGGGGTTTGGCCGGCACGGCGACTGGCGCGATCTCCTGGCCGACACCCTGGGGGTCGCAGCCGCCCTGGCGCTCTACGCCCTGATCGGGCGGCTGCGGCGGCGATGAGCCACCGCCCCTGGGAGGAGGGCGCCGACTTCGCCATCGGCCTGGCGCCCATCGACGAGGCCCGCTGGCTGGAGGGGGGAGAGGCCGATCCCGCGGCGCGCAAGGATCCGCTCTACGCCCGACACCGCGACCTGGTCTGGGGCGAGACGGGGGCGTCGCGGCCTGGCCAGATGGAGGTCGCCGCCCTGATCGGGATCGGACCCGCCGGCGACCTGCCGCCGCTCTACGCCGCCTCGCGCGCCGTCGCCGACGACCTGGTGCTGGTGGAGAAGGCGGACGGCCACTGGCGCGTCAGCGCGCTCAGCCTCTCGGCGCCGACCTTCTTCACCGCCGCCGAGGTGCTGGGAAAGAGCCTGGCCGACATCCACGGCCCGGTGAACGGCTTCAACGACCGCTTCCTGGCGCGGCTGTCGCGCATCTTCGATGGCCTGCGTCCGGGCCTGATCCTGCAACGGCGCAACTGGTCGGTGGTCAATTCCGACCAGCCCTTCACCCCGTTCTCCGCCCCGGTCCGGGCCCGCATCGGCGAGATCGCGCCCGGCGATGTCGGCCAGGCGCTGTTCACCCGGGTGGAACGCCAGACCGTGCGCCGGCTGCCGCAGACCGGCGGGGTGCTCTTCACCATCCGGGTGTGGCTGACGCCCTTTGAGGCCCTGCTGGAAAGCCCGGAACGCCTGGCGGCCTTCGCCCGCGCCTGGCGTTCGGCCGCCCCGGATTTCGCAGCCTATAAGGGATTTCACCTCTACGCCGAGTTGGTGGAGAGCTTTCTTCGCGCGCAGGGTGAAAGTCACAGCGTTAACGGCGCCTGATCTCCAACGGTGGCTTCGACCCCGTTTTCGAGCCGCCGGAAGATCCAACCATGCGCCTGCGCTCCCTCATTCCCGCCCTGGCCTTCCTGGCCCTCGCCGCCTGCGATTCCACCGGCGCCCTGAAGATCGCCCAGGCGCCCGCGGCCAAGCCGGCCGACTGCTGCTGCAAGGCCGCTGCGACGCCGGCCTCCTGTCCGCCGGCCGCCGCCCCGACCCCCATCGCCGCCCAGCCGACCGCCATGACGCCGGAGCCGGAGCAGCCCGCCTATCGTCCCGCCGTGCACCGCCAGGCCGCCCGCCCCGCCGCGCGCCGCGTCGCCCACGTCCAGCGCCGCCCTGGCGAGCGCCAGGTCGAGCGCGACTATGGGGAGGTGCGTGAGTACGGCGAGGTCCGTGAGTACGGCTACGCCCAACAGCGTTCCTACGCGGCCGCGCCCGCCCCCGAGTACGACGGCTATGTCGACGTCCCCGATCGCCGCATCCAGGGCCGGGTGGTGAGCGTCGAGGACCGTGAAACCTTCAGCGAGCGCTATTCCGAACAGTCGGAGAGCTACGGCGGCCGCCGCTATGCCGGCGGCTACGATCACCACATCGGCTATGACAACCGTGGCGGCGAGCGGGACTGCGGCGGGTGCGCCCCGCGCGAAGCCGCCGGCCGTGACCGCAACGGCTTCCTCACCTGGCCCGGCAAGGTCCCGGCGCGCCCCTGAGGCTGGCCTGACGCTTGCCCTGACAAAACCTCGGTGTCCCACCCCGGGACGCCCCGGAGACCAAGATGCGATCGCCGAACGGGCCTCTCTTCAAACGCTATGAAATCCTGGCGGTGATCCTGTTTCTCACCGCCGCGGCCGCCCTCGCGAGCTTTGATCTGGTCTACTAGAAGCCTTGCCCTGTGGGGCGGAGCACCGGAAGCTGGCCTCGAAACGGGGACGCTTCATGGCCAAGGCCGCATCGATCTTTCTGGCGACGCCCTGCTATGGCGGGCTGGCCCACATCCACTACATGCGCTCGGTCCTGGACCTGCAGGCCGCCTGCGCGGCGCGGGGCGTGGGGCTGACCGTGGAGTTGGGCGGCGGCGACGCGCTGATCACCCGGGCCCGCGCGGCCATGGCCGACAAGTTCCTGAAGAGCGACGCCAGCCACCTACTGTTCGTCGACGCCGACATCGGATTTCGGCCTGAGCAGGTCTTCCGGCTGCTGGACGCCGATCGCGACCTCGTTGGCGGCGTCTATCCCATCAAGAGCATCGACTGGGCCAAGGTGCGCCAGGCCGTGACCGACGGCAAACGCGACCTGATGGCCGCCTCGGTGGGCTATGTGGTCCGCTTCATCCCCACGCCCAACAACAGCGTCGAGGTCGATGACGACGGCTTTGGCCCCGTGGCCTATCTCGGGACGGGCTTCATGCTGATCAAGCGCGCCGTGGTGGAGCGGGTCGCCGCCGCCCATCCGGAACTCAAGGCGCGGCTCGGCGACACCTCCGGGGGTGGGACCGCAGAGGCCACGATGATCTTCGAGACCTTCATCGAGCCCGACACCGGCGAGCATCTCTCGGAGGACTACGCCTTCTGCCGCCGATGGCGTGACCTGGGAGGCCAGGTGTTCGCCGATTTCCAGACCCGCCTGACCCATGTCGGCCACGCCGCCTATGCCGGCAGCCTGATGGACGCCCAGGCCCGCTGATCGCGAACGCGGCGCCGACGATGTTGCGTCGCGCAAGTTGACGGCGCCTCGCGCCATCGCACGCCTTTCTGCGTAAGGCCGCACGGTTGTCATTGCATTGCAGCAATAGAGCCTCATAACCCTGATCTTGCAGGGTTGGTCCGAGACCCGGCGAGTTTGAGCCATTATGAGGCGACTACGATGATCATGACTTCGATGCGTGTGTTCCCGAGCCTGTTCATCGGCCGCCGGGACCTGGTGGAAGCTGTCGCGATCGACCTCGACAAGACCTCCGACATCGGCGCGGCCTTCACCTGCGGCGCCTGCGACGAGGTGATCCTGGTGGGCCAGGATGAGGCCTCGGCCCGCGAAGTGGTCGTGAAGTGCCGCTGCGGCGAGTACAACCAGCTCTAGGCGAGCCGTCACACTTGTTGTCTAGGTCATGAGCCTCATGGAAGCGCTCATGACAGATTCCCGCATCCTGCCCCTCGAGGGCGTCGAGAACTTCCGCGACTACGGGGGCTACGCGGTGCGTGGGGGTCGTATCGCCGCGGGGCAGCTGTTCCGCGCCGCCCATCAGGCCCGCGCCACGCCGGGCGACCTGGCGCGGATGGCGGACCTAAAGCTCGCCACGGTGGTGGATCTGCGCCGGCCCCGGGAGCGGGATAATGACCCCAGCCTGCGCCACGAGGGCTTCGCGGCCCAGGTGATCCAGTGCGACCTGGGCGACCAGACCGAGGCGCCGCATGTGGCCTTCCTTCGCGAGACCGAGCTGACCCCGGAAAGCGCGCGGGCCTTCTTCCTCGACTACTACGACAAGGCGCCCTTCGAGCCGCGGCACCTGGAGCTGTTCGGCCGCTACTTCGCCGCCCTGGCCAGGGACGAAGGCCCGGTGCTGATCCACTGCACAGCCGGCAAGGACCGCACGGGTCTGCTGGCGGCCCTGACCCACCACGTGCTGGGCGTCCATGACGATGACGTCCGCGCCGACTACCTGCTCACCAACCTCGCCGCCCGGGTCGATGCGCGGCTGCCGATGGTCACCCAGGCCCTGGAGGCGTCCCTTGGCAAACGGCCCTCGGAGACGGCGGTGCGCGCCTTCCTGGGGGTCGATGCCGCCTATCTGGACGCCGCCTTCGCCTCGATCCAGGCGCGCAGCGGTTCGATCGAGGCCTATCTCGATGCGATAGGGGCGGACGCGGCGACCCGTGAGGCCATCCGCGCCCGCCTGATCGTCTAGGTCGTGGTTTCACCCACCATGCCGTCCGGCTCGGCGCCCGGCTGGCCGGCCGGCGCGGCCTTGGCGGCACGCTCGCGGCGCAGGACCTGGAGCTGGGCCTGGGTCGCGTCGTAGCTCTTCCGGTTGATCTTGTAGCGGGCGTAGAAGAACACCGCGATCAGGCCCGGAATGGTGGCGAAGGGCGCGTCCACCAGGGCCAGGTCCATCAGGGTCTGGCGATCGACCTGGCCGGGCACGGCCTTCTCGGGGAAGGCCACGATGTCCAGGGCCATGCCGGCGAAGAAGTGCCCGATGGCGGCGTCGATCTTGGAGAACAGGGCCCGCGTCGAATAGAGCACCCCCTCCTGCCGGTAGCCGTAGCGGACCTCATTCTCGTCGGCGATATCGGCCAGGGCCGACATGACGCTGATGCTCATGATGCTGGCTACGCAGGAGCCCAGGCCGGTGAAGAGGATGATCAGCGGCAGCAGCATCGGCTGGCCCGGTTCGGGGAACAGGCCGAGGATCCGCAAGGATGGCGCGATGGCCGGGATCGTCGAGAGCAGGACGCAGGTGACGATGATGGCGATCTTCTTGTCGAACCGCCCGTGCAACCTGGCCGCGGTGAAGAAGCCCAGGAAGTAGCCGCTGATGGTGCCGATCACGAACCAGCGGATCTGCTCGGAGGTGAACTCCCAGAAGAAGGTGTTCATGTAGAGCCCCAGGCCCTGGCGGATGCCGAGCATCAGGGACAGGAAGAAGTAGGCGATCAGCAGAAAGACATAGTTCCGGTTGGAGAAGGCGCTGCCCATGTCCTTCATGAACTCGAAGGGGCTGAAGGCCGGCAGGTCGTCCGGGGTCTTGGGCAGCAGCGCGATGCGGTCGCGGGTGAACCAGGCCGAGGCCAGCAGCAGCAGCATGCCGGAGCCGGCCACAGCGAAGGCGAAGGGCGTATAGGCGTGGGGGTTCAGCAGGCCGCGCGGATATTCCGCGGTCTTGTGGAAGAAGAAGGTCAGGGCCACGAAGCTGGTGCCGGCCGTGCCGATCATGCCCAGCAGGTTGTTCCAGCTCATGATCCGGCTGCGCTCGGTATAGTCGCCGGAGAGCTCGCCCCCCAGCGCCAGGTGCGGCACGTGGTAGACGGCCATGAACACCCGCAGGGTGACGATGAAGCCCGAGAACCAGACGAACAGCCACAGGTGCGAGAAGGCTGCTGGGGGATTGAACAGGGCCACGATGCAGATGGCGACCGGCACGGGCGCCAGATACATGTAGGGGTGGCGTCGGCCGAGCTTGCCGCGCGTGCGGTCCGACAGGGAGCCGACGATGGGGTCGGCGAAACCGTCCAGCACCAGGCTGACCGTGATGGCGAGGCCCGCGAGCGTCGCGGGCAGGCCCAGGACCTGATTGTAGTAGAACATCGCGTAGCCGCCGACCGCGGCGAGGGTGATGCTTTCGGCGGTGGCGCCGAGGCCGAAGAAGAATTTGGTGCGAAGAGGTACGCGTGCGCCAGAAGTCTGCGCCGAGGTGGCCATTATGGTTTCCTACAAAATGAACGCCGGTCGTAACGCCGGATGAATTCGCCTATCAGTGGGGCCGCCGCGGGGGGTGTCAATCGGGCCCGACGTCACGTGCGGGGATTGTGCGCAAGACGCGCCGGCGGCCGCCGGCGGCCTATCTCGGGTGGGCTATTGGCGTTCCGCCGCATCCTGCAGGGCGTCCTCGGATGCGCCGATCAGGATCGCGTAGGCCACCTGGAACATCAGTTCGGCCTCGCGACGCAGGGCGGGGAGAAGCCAGCCGGTCACACCCTCCGGGTCGCGGCGCAGGAAGCCCCGCTTCTCGGCGTCCCGGAACAGCCGCAGGACATGGGTGCGGGAAACCTTGAACCGGCTGGCCAGGCCGGCGATCGACATCCGCACAGGTCCCTCGGGTGGGAAGCTGTCGCCGGGCTCGCCGCCCGCCAGCAGGGCGTAGAGAATTATGGTGCCGGCCATGCGGTCGGAGAAGATGCTGATCGGGCTCTCCACGGCGTCCCGCAGGAGCGAGGGCAGGGTCAGGAACTCCCCGATCCGGGTCACCAGGGCGTAGAAGAACGCCTCGTCCTCGAAACGCGCCGCGGCCTGGGCTGCGACCTCGGAGACCAGGGCCGCGCCCTGGAGTTCCACACCGATCCGCGCGCGGAAGGCTTCAACCATGCCGGCGGTCGGGCGATAGAGCTGGATCCGCGCATCGCCCTCCCGGGGCGCGGGCTCGATGAACCCGATGACCCTCAGTCCGGCCAGGATGGCCAGCACCCGGCCCCGGCTGGTGATGCCGGTCATGGCGCAGGCCTCCCGCAGACGGGCGAGGGTCAGGCCGCCGGTGGCGTGGAGATGGAGCGCCAGCAGTCCAGCGAAGAACCTGCCGCCGTCCTTCAGGTGTGGGGTGTTGAGGGCTGAGGTGTCCTGCAGGACCAGGGCGGCCCGAACCGACAGTTCGGTGGCCTCAAGAAAGCGGGGATGAGCGCGCAACGCCTCAAGAGCTGGTGGTGAGAGCCGCGCGCCCCAGGCTCCGCCCAACTGCATGAAGGGCGGTTTGTCGGCCAGTTCAGGCTTGCGGTCGGGCGAGGGGGACACAGGTCACAGAGTGTACATTTTTGACCCGGTTACCACCGCCGTGGTCAAGCTCCAGCGCTCGAATCACTGTTCAGTGCCCGCGCACGACCGTCCGAGACGCGCCCTGGCGTCTGGCGGAAACCTGCAATTCCTTGGGAAGTCCGTTGGCGCACCCGACACGATTCGAACGTGTGACCTTTGCCTTCGGAGGGCAACGCTCTATCCAGCTGAGCTACGGGTGCGTTTCGGAAACGCGCTTCTAGCGGAAAGCCGCGCGGAACGGAAGGCTCAGGCGTCGATCGGCGCCGGGGCCGAGGTGAGGGACACGAAGACGTCCTCCAGGTCCGGATCCTCGGTGGCGATATCCTTGATGTACAGGCCCGCGCCGCGCACGGCGGCCAGCACCTGCTCCACGCTGGACTGGCCGGTGCGGTACGAGACGGCGAAGGCGCCGGCCGGGCGCAGCTTGGTCTCGAAGCCCGGCAGGGTCGGGGCCGCGGTCACCGGTTCTTCCGGGGTCACCACCACGTTGCGGATGTCCATGCGGGCCAGCAGGGTCCCGGTGGGCTCGCAGGCCACCACCTGGCCCCGGTTGACGATGGCGATCTGGTCGCAGAGCTCCTGGGCTTCCTCCAGATAGTGGGTGGTGAGCACGATGGTGACGCCCCTGCGGTTCAGCTCCACCACATAGTTCCAGAGCTGCTTGCGAAGCTCGACGTCGACGCCCGCCGTGGGCTCGTCGAGGATCAGGACGGGCGGGTTATGGGTCATCGCCTTGGCCACCATCAGCCGGCGCTTCATGCCGCCCGAAAGTTGCCGGACATAGGCGTTGGCCTTGTCGCCGAGGCCGAGCGCATTGAGCAGCTCCATGGTCCGGCGCTCCTTGGCCGGCACGCCGTACATGCCCGCCTGGACCTCCAGGCTCTCGCGCGGCGTGAAGAAGGGGTCGGCGGCGATTTCCTGCGGCACCACCCCGATGGCGGCCCGCGCGTCGCGGGGACGCTCGTCGATGTCCCGGCCCCAGATGGAAACCGTGCCGGAGGTCTTCTTGCACAGGCCCGCCAGGATGTTGATGAAGGTCGACTTGCCCGCCCCGTTGGGCCCCAGCAGACCGAAGATCGAGCCGCGCGGAATGACCAGGTCGATCCCCTTCAGGGCCAGCATCTCGGGGGTGGTCTTGGTGGCGGGATAGGTCTTCACCAGGCCCTTGGCCTCGATGGCGTAGTCGGGAAGGGTCATGCGGGACTTTTCGAAAACAGGCGCGATTGACGCGTAAAGCTATGGTCGCATACCTAGGCCTGCGCGGGGCTATCGCCAAGCGCCCGCCGCCGGAGAGTTTGCATCATGGCCCGCAAAGCCACCCCCGTCCCCAACCAGGGCGCCCACGTCGAGCCCATGCCCGCCAAGCCGGCCCTGACGCCGGACCTGCCCGCGCCGGAAACCATCGTGGTGCGCTCGGGTCGGGTCGCCTGTGACGGCGTCGGCGGGGCCCTGGGCCATCCGCGGGTCTGGCTGGAGATGGGCGAGGCGACCTTCGTCGAGTGCCCCTATTGCGACCGCCGCTTCGTCCTGGCCCACGGGACCGAGGGCCCCGAGGACGAGCGTCTGGCGCCGGGCGTCTATGAGGGCCCGCACGGACACTGATCCCCAGCGTGACAGCCAAAAGTGGACGCCGGTTTTGGCGTCCGTCACGCGACCCCTAAATAACCCCGGTTCGCGGGCTCTGTTTGAGTCCGATATCCGCGAGCATGTCACGGTGGCGCTTCCTATATCGTCCTCGACGATAAGAGGAGACGCCCATGAGCCAAGCCGCCGCCTTCAAGGCCCTGCACGCCGGCCCCGAGATCCTGGTCCTGCCCAACGCCTGGGACGCCGCCAGCGCCGCGGTCATGGAGGACGCCGGCGCCAAGGCCGTGGCCACCTCCAGCGCCGCCGTCGCCTGGGCCCACGGCTATGCCGATGGCGATGTCTTCCCCGTCCCCCTCCTGCTCACCGCCATCGCCGAGATCGCGCGCGTGCTGAAGGTCCCGCTGACCGCCGACATCGAGGGCGGCTACACTGATGACCTGGGTGCACTGGCCGAGACCATCAAGGCGGTGGTGGGCGCCGGCGCGGTGGGGATCAATCTGGAGGACGGCCGGCGTGACGCCGCTCTGCACGCCCGCAAGATCGAGGCGACCCGCAAGGCCGCCGACCAGGCCGGCGTCGCTCTGTTCATCAACGCCCGCACCGACGTCTATCTGAAGGGCCTGGCCGCCGGGGAGGCCGCTCAGGCCGAGGTGCTGTCCCGCGCCCGGACCTACGCCGCCGCCGGCGCAGACGGAGTCTTCGTGCCCGGTCCCACCGACGAGGCGCTGCTGACGGTCTTCGCGCGTGAGATCGCCCTGCCGGTCAACGCCATGGCGCGGCCCGGCCTGCCCAATGCGGCCAGGCTGCAGGCGGCGGGCGTCCGGCGCCTGTCCTCCGGCGGCGGTCTCTTCGCGGCGGCCTACGGGACCCTGGCGAGGGCCACGGCGGCCTATCTGAAGGACGGTGAGTCTGATCCCCTCACGCCGCTGTCGGAAGGTCTGCCGAGCTTCAACAAGCGGTTCGGCTAGCTCCCAATTCCTCCCCCTACGGTGGAGGGGGACCGCGAAGCGGTGGAGGGGGTTCGGGCGGTGCAGACGGCAAAGGCCTAGCCCCTTCCGTCTCGCGGCCTCCGGCCAAGGTCCACCTCCCCCGACACGGCCTGCGGCCTGGGGGAGGAATGGCTATTCCTCGTCGGCGGCGTCGCCGTCGATTTCGGCGGGGCGCACGGCGATCAGCTTGCCCTCGGCGAGGCGAACCTCGGGCACGGCCTCGCGGGTGAAGGGCAGCCACCAGCTGGCGCCCATGGGCGGCTGAACCTCGATGAGGTCGCCGGCCCCGAAGTCCTGGATGGTCTTGACCTTGCCCATGGGCTCGCCTTCGGCGGTCTCGATGGAGAGGCCCAGCAGGTCGGCGTGGTAGAATTCGTCCTCGTCGGGGGCGGGCAGGGCCTCGCGGGCGACGAACAGCTTGAGGCCCCGCAGGGCCTCGGCCTGGTCGCGGGTGTCGATTCCCGCGGCTCTCGCGATCACCGCCCCCTTCACCGCCCGCGCCGTCGTGATGGTCAGGCCCGGGGACCCGTCCTCACGCGTCAGGACCCTGTAGGTCGACAGCGCGAGGGGGTCTTCGGTGAAGGTGGTGATGCGGATCTCCCCGCGCACGCCGAAGGCTCCGGCGACGCGGGCGACCTGGAGGAGGCGGTCAGCCATGGGACTTACCGCCTCCGTCTCAAGTCTTAGCCTTCAGCCTTGTCTTCCGCGGCGGCCGGTTCAGCGGCGGCCGGGGCTTCTTCAGCGGCCGGAGCCGCTTCAGCGGCGGGCGCTTCTTCAGCAGCCGGGGCTTCCTCGGCGGCGGGGGCTTCAGCGGCCGGAGCCTCTTCAGCCGGAGCTTCGACGACGGGTTCCGGCTCGGGAGCCGGGGCGTTCTTGGCTTCTTCCAGGGCCGCGGCGGCGGCGGCGTCACGCTGGGCGCGCTCTTCCGTACGCTCGACGGCCTTCTTGCCGGGCTTGCCCTTGTTGGGGTTGTTGCCGTGTTCCCACTTCACGACGCCGGCCTGGGCCAGGAAGCGCGCGACGCGGTCGGTGGGCTGGGCGCCCTTGGCGATCCAGGCCTGGATGCTTTCCAGCTTCAGGGTGACGCGGGTCGGGTCGTCACGCTTCAGCAGCGGGTTGTAGGTGCCCACCTTCTCGATGAAGCGGCCATCGCGGGGCGAGTGGCTGTCGGCGACGACGATGGAATAGTAGGGGCGCTTCTTGGCGCCGCCACGGGCGAGACGGATCTTCAGCATAGTTCAGTCCTTGTTATCTCTAGGATTTCTTGAAGGGATTGAAGCCGGGGGGCAGGCCGCCGCCCAGGCCGGGAAGTTTGGGGAGCCCGTCGCCGAGGCCGGGCAGCTTGCCCCCGCCCCCGGCCATCTTGCCGAGCTCCTCGAGTTGGTTCTGGTCGGGCATGGCCAGCTTGCCGCCGCCGAGCGACTTCAGCCGGTCCGCCCCGCCGCCGCCGCCCATCATGCCGGCCATGCGGGCGAAGCCCTTGCCGCCGTCCTTGCTCATCGCCTTGAAGGCGTCGGCCATCTGGCGATGCTGCTTCAGCAGGCGGTTGACCTCGGAGACGTCGACGCCGGCGCCCTTGGCGATCCGGCGCTTGCGCGACGCGGCCAGGATGTCGGGCTTCTTGCGCTCCAGCTTGGTCATCGAGGAGATGATGGCCGCCTGCCGGTCCAGGGCCTTGTCGGAGATATTGGCCTCGGCGATCTGCTTCTTCATCTTCTGGACGCCGGGGAGGAAGCCCATCAGGCCTTCCATGCCGCCCATCTTCTTCATCTGGGCGAACTGGTCGGCCATCATGTCCAGGTCGAACTGGCCCTTGGCCAGCTTCTTGGCCATGGCCTCGGCCTTGGCGACGTCGAGATCGGCGCTGGCCTTCTCCACCAGGGCGATGACGTCGCCCTGGCCCAGGATGCGGCCGGCGACGCGGGCGGCGTCGAAGACGTCCAGTCCGTCGATCTTTTCCGAGACGCCCAGGAACTTGATGGGCAGGCCGGTGACCGCGCGCATCGAGAGCGCCGCGCCGCCGCGGCCGTCGCCGTCGGCCCGGGTCAGCACCAGGCCGGTGAGGGGCAGGCGCTCATGGAAGGCCTTGGCGGTGCGCACCGCGTCCTGGCCGGTGAGGCTGTCGGCCACCAGCAGGGTTTCCGACGGATTGGCAATCCGCGCGATCTCGGCGGCCTCGCTCATCATCGCCTCGTCGAGCGTCGTGCGCCCGGCGGTGTCGAGGATG
>JAZKFM010000407.1:0-10858 GCA_040386415.1 Pseudomonadota bacterium | reverse complement strand
GCTTCAAAGCCAAGCAAGGCTAAGGCTGCGGGGCCCGGATGCCGAAGGCGGTCATCTGGGACGTTGGTAATGTGGTCGTGCGCTGGAGCCCGCGCACGCTCTACTCTCAGATCTTCCCGGAGCCGGTCGCTTGCGACCGGTTTTTGTCGTCGGTCTGTACGATGATCTGGCACGTGAACCACGACCTCGGCGTCACCTTCGCCGAGAACCGCGCGCCCCTGATCGCCCAGTTCCCGGAGTACCGCGAGCAGATCGAGGCCTGGGAGACCCGCTGGTGGGACATGTTCTCCGGGACCATCCCAGAGACCGAGGCCGCCATCGAGGCCCTGCACGCCGCCGGCGTCCCGCAGTACGGTCTCACCAACATGTCCGACGAGACCTTCGAGGGCACCATGGCCATGAGCCCGGCCTTCAAGCGGCTGCGCGACATCGTGGTTTCAGGCCGCGAAGGCATGATCAAGCCGGACCCGCGCATCTATGCGCTCACCTGCGAGCGCTTCGGTCTGGCGCCGGAGGACATCTTCTTCGTCGACGACAGTGTGGCCAATGTGGAGAGCGCGCGCGCCTTCGGCATCGACACCCACCACTTCACCGATCCGGCGGCTTTGCAGCCGGCGCTTGAGGCGCGCGGACTGCTCTAGTCCGGAACTCTCTGTCCCGGCGCATGTTGTGCAGCTGTCCCATTCCATAAGGAGATCGCCATGAGCACCGCCCACGAACACGCCGTGAAGGTTCTGAACAGCCTGATCGAAACCACCCTCGACAGCGCCAACGGCTACAAGGAGGCCGCCCACAGCTCGCAGGACAGCCAGTACAAGACCATGTTCAGCGAGCGTTCGCTCAAGCGCATGAAGATCACCGGTGAGCTGCAGCAGGAGGTCCGCACCTTCGGCGGCGAGCCCGAGGACGATCAGTCGGTGCTCGGCAAGGCGCACAACCTGTTCGTCGACCTGAAGGCCGCCGTCATGGGTCACGACGAAAAGGCCATCATCAACGAGGTCGAGCGCGGCGAGGACTTCATCAAGGCGAAGTACGAAAAGGCGCTGGCTGACGAAGAACTGCCGGCCACTGTGCGTGACGTGGTGACCCGAGCCTTCGCCGACATCAAGGCCGACCACGACGTCATGAGCGCCCTGAAGAAGAGCCTGAACTAGTCAATCCGCCCCCGGCGCCTGGCGCCGGGGGCGGACCTTAAGGACTATTCGGTCTTGGCGGCCGCATCGACAGCGGCGTCGGTCTTGCGCGCGGCCGTCCCCGCCGCAGCTTCGGCGTTGTCGGCAGCGTTGTCGACTGCGACAGCGGTGTTGGCGGCGGCGGCGTCAGCATTGGCGGCGGTGTCGTTCGCGGCCGAAGCGGCCGCGGCGCCGGCCTGGTCGGCGGCCTCCGCGGCGTGGTTTTCGGTCTTTTGCGAACAGGCGGCCAGGGCGAGGCTGGCGACGGCGGCCGAGAGGATTAGGGCGAGGCGCATGGGCTTCTCCGTTGGTTAGGGTGCACGGCGCCCGCCGGCCGCAAGAGCCGGGGCGCGCCCGCCTCGAATGAGGCCGACAGGCTTAACCGCGAAGACCGATTTTGGATGCATAGCGGCATCCGATCTCTGGGCGAGGGCGTCAAGGGCGTCAAGGGCGTCTACCCGGAGATTGACCCCGATCAAGGCCGGCCCGCAGGCGGGCCTCCATTATCCCGGCGCATGCTCCGTGGGGGCGCCGTGGGCCGAACATGGACTCTTCCCGCACCACGCCTGCCTTCGACATCCGCGGCCTGTCCAAGGTCTACAGGACAGAGGCCGGAGAGGTGCACGCCCTGCGCGGCGTCGACCTGCAGATCGCCAAGGGCGAGACCCTGGTGCTGCTGGGCCCGTCGGGCTCGGGGAAGTCGACCCTGCTCAACATCCTTGGCGGGCTCGACCGGGCGAGTTCGGGGTCGGCGCGTTTCCATGACCTGGAGCTGACCACCGCCAGCGACCGGGAACTGACCCAGTACCGGCGGGCGAGCGTCGGCTTCATTTTCCAGTTCTTCAACCTGGTTCCCAGCCTGACGGCGCGGGAGAATGTGGCCCTCATCACCGAGATCTCCCGCGATCCCATGACGCCGGAGGAGGCCCTGGCCCGTGTCGGCCTGGCGGAACGGCTGGACCACTTCCCCGCCCAGCTCTCCGGCGGCGAGCAACAGAGGGTGGCCGTGGCGCGCGCCATCGCCAAACGACCTGAACTGCTGTTCTGCGACGAACCCACCGGATCGCTGGACAGCGAGAGCGGGGTTCGCGTCCTGGAGGCCATCGCCGAGGTCACCGCCGCGGTGGGGGCGACGACCATGATCGTCTCCCATAACACCTCCATCGGGGCGATGGCCGACCGCGTCATCCGCTTCCGCGACGGCCAGATCACCGAGGTGGCGGCCAACTCCCGCAAGACGGCGCCCAGGGAGATGGCCTGGTGAGGCTCGCCCCCCTGGATCGCAAGGTGCTGCGCGACCTGTGGCGCATGAAGTGGCAGGTGATGGCCATCGCCCTGCTGATCGCCTGCGGGGTCTCGGTGGCGGTGATGTCCTTCTCCGCCCAGCGGGCCTTGGCGACGGCCCAGGCCGCGTTCTACGAAGAGACGCGCTTCGCCCACGCCTTCGCCCAGGCCAAGCACGCCCCCCTGTCCCTGGCGCGGGACCTAGCGGCCATTGAAGGCGTGAGCGCCCTCGACGTGCGCATCGCCGAGGTGGGGCTGATGGACGTGCCCGGCCTGGCGCGGCCGGCGACAGCTCGGCTGATCGGCCTGCCGCAGGACGAGCGGGCGGCGCTCAATGGGATCGTGCTGGTCCAGGGGCGGCTCCCGGACCCCGCACGCACCGACGAGGCCGTGGTCCTTAAGACGTTCATGACCGCCGCCCACCTTCATCTCGGGCAGAAGCTGAGCGCCGTGATTGGCGGGCGGACCTTCGATTTCAAGATCGTGGGCGCGGCCCTGTCGCCCGAATACGTCTATGTCCCGGCCCCGGAATCCTTCATGCCCGACGATGCCCACCAGGGCGTGATGTGGGCGCCGCGGCCTGCGGTGGAGCGGGTGGCCGGCATGTCTGGGGCCTTCAACGCTGCGGCCTTCCGCCTCGCGCCCGGGGTCTCGATCGCCGGTGTGCTGCGTGACGTCGATCGTCTGCTGGCGCCCTATGGCGGCCGGGCGGCCTACGCCCGGGCCGACCAGCCCTCCCACGCGTTCCTGGACGCCGAGCTCAAGGAGCTGTCCACCTCGGCCACCATCCTGCCGCCGATCTTCCTGCTGATCGCCGCGGCGCTGGTGCATCTGGTGGTCACCCGTCTGGTGGAGGCCGAGCGCGAGCAGATCGGCCTGCTCAAGGCCTTCGGCTACAGCGATCTGGAGGCGGCCTCACCCTATCTGAAGCTGGCGGGCGCGATCGGCCTGACCGGCGCCGTAGCGGGAGGGCTGCTGGGCGGCGCCCTGGGGGCGGCGATCGTCGACGTCTATCGCGAGTATTTCCGCTTCCCAGTCCTTGAGGTGACCTTCTATTGGCCGGCTTTCGCCGGCGCCTCGGCCGTGGCCGTCGGGGCGGCTCTGGCCGGGTCGCTGATGGCCGTGCGCCGCGCCGCGGCGCTGTCGCCGGCGGTGGCCATGTCGCCGCCGCGGCCCGCCGCCTATCGCGCCGGCCTGCTGGATCGCCTGGTGAGGGGCGCAGGGGTCGACCAGGCCACCCGGATGGTGGTGCGCCACCTGGAGCGATTCCCGATGCGGGGGGCCCTGGCCGCACTGGGCATGGCCTCAAGCCTGTCCCTGCTGGTGGGGACCCAGTTCTTGTTCGACAGCATCGACCAGGTTGTGGATCAGGCCTATTTTCGCACCGAGCGCTGGACGGAGTCGGTCGGCCTGGCCGAGGCGCGCGGTATCGCCGCCATCATCGAGATCGGACGCCTGCCGGGGGTGACGGCGGCCGAGCCCGTGCGTGTTGTGGCGGCCCGCCTGACGGCCGCCGGGCACGAGGAGACCACACGCCTGGTCGGCCTGGACTCCGACGCCCGCCTGCAGCAGCCCCTGGACGCGCGCGACCAGCCGATTGCGTTCAAGGGTGACGGCTTGGTGGTGAGCGAAGCGCTGGCGGGACGCCTCGGCCTGCAAGCTGGCGACCGGGTCTGGGTGGAGGTGCTGGATGGACGCAGGCCGAGCGCCCTGATGACCATCACCGCCCTTGCCCGCGACTACACGGGCTTCGCCGCCTATCTCGACCGCCGCGCCCTGAACCGGCTGATGGGAGAGGGCGACCTGGCCAACCGCGCCGAGCTGCTGGTGGCGCCCGACGCACGGCCGGCCTTCTACCGCGCCGTGGAGGCCAGGCCCGGCATCATCGGCGCCTCCTCCCGCGACGAGACCGTGGCCGCCTGGCGACAGGCCATGGCCGAAGCCTTCCGCATGACCCTGATCTTCTATGTCGGCTTCGCCGCCGCGATCGCCTTCGGGGTGGCCTACAACGTCACCCGCATCTCGCTATCGGAGCGGTCGCGAGACCTGGCCACCCTCCACGTCCTCGGTTTCGGCCATGGGGAATGCGCTTACATCCTGGCCGGCGAGCTGGTGATCCTGGCCCTGGCGGCGATTCCGCTCGGAGTGCTGGGGGGGCAGGCCCTGGCCCATGGCTTGGTGGCGGCCTACTCGCGCGACGAGCTGCGGCTGCCGGCGGTGATCACTGCCCAGAGTTATGGCCTGGCCATCGCAGCCTATCTGACCGCCGTGCTGCTGGGCGGGGCGCTGGTGGTGCGCCGCATCTGGGGGCTCGACCTCGTAAGTGTTCTCAAGACCAGGGAGTAGGGCCATGTCCGACGTCAAGTGGGTGAGGTGGGCGCTGGCGGGCGCGGCGGCGGCCGTGGCGGCGGGCGCCCTGGCCCTGTTGCTGGTCCCGCGCCCCGTGCCGGTGGAGGTCGGCGCCGCGAGCGTGGGCCCCATCGCCCAGAGCGTCGCCGACCAGGGCTTGGCCCGGGTGCGGGAAGCCTATCTGGTGGCCGCGCCGGTTTCCGGCAGGCTCGAACGGGTTGAGCTGCATGTCGGGGACCCGGTCGCGGCGGGCTCGACTGTGGTGGCCCGAATTCGCCCCGCCAGCGCCGACCTGATGGACCCTCGCGCCCGAACCCAGGCCGAGGCGGCTGCGACGGCGGCCCAGGCCGCGGTTGGCGCCGCCAAGGCTCAGCAGGAGCAACTGGCGGCCGAGGCGCGCAAGGCCGATGGCGACCTCGCCCGGGTTCGGGTCCTGGCAGAGAAAGGCTTCGCCGCCCGACAGGCCCTGGATTCTGCCGAGGCCCAGAGCCGCGCCGGTCGCGCGGCGGTGCGGGCCGCCGCCGCCCAACTGGCGGTCCGGCGATCGGAACTGGCGGTGGCGCGCGGCGCCCTGCTGGGCCCAGACGCTGGCGGTGGCCAGGCGGTGGCGGTCACCTCGCCGGCCTCGGGTTACGTCACCCGCGTGCTTCAGGAGAGCGCCGCCCCATTGACCATGGGCGCCCCGCTGCTGGAGGTCAGCGACCAGAGCGGACTCGAGGCGGCCATCGAGTTTCTGTCCCAGGACGCGGTGCCGATCGCCGAGGGCATGAGCGCCGAGATCTATGACTGGGGCGGCCCCGGCGCCCTGCCTGCGGTGGTGCGCCGAGTGGAACCCCAGGCCTTCACCAAGACCTCGGCCCTGGGGGTCGAGGAGCAGAGGGTGCGGGTGCTGCTGCAGCTCACCGGCCCACCGGAGGCCTGGGCGCGGCTGGGGCCGGGATACCGCGTCTGGGGCCGGGTGATCCTGCGGCGATCGCCGCACGCCCTGAAGGTCCCCATCGGCGCCCTGGTGCGCGCCGACGGGCGCTGGGCGGTTTACCGGATCGAGGCCGGGCGGGCGCGGCTGATTCCCCTCACGGTCGGCGCCCTCACCGACCGGGAGGCCGAGGTGCTGTCGGGCCTGAAGGCGGGCGACCGGCTGGTGGTCTTCCCCTCCGACAAGGTCCGCGCCGGCGCGCGGGTCAGAGCGCGGGTGGGGACGGCGGACTGACGGCTCAGAGCTGGATGACAGCGGCCCGGCGCGCGGCTAGTGTCCGCCGCTTTCCAGCCTCCTACCGCGAGCTCCCATGGCCGACGACGCTTCCCACGCCGACATCCTGAACCAGACGGCCCAGGGCCAGCTGAAGAGCATCATCGAGCGCATCGAGCGCCTCGAACAGGAGAAGTCGGAGATCGCCGAGCAGATCAAGGAAGTCTTCGCCGAGGCCAAGGGCAACGGCTTCGACGTCAAGATCCTTCGCAAGGTGATCCGCATCCGCAAGCAGGACGCCGCCAAGCGCCAGGAAGAAGATGCGATCCTGGATCTCTACCTTTCCGCGCTCGGAGTGATTTGAAGCGCGGCCCACCAGACCGGAAAGCGCAGGCCCAACGGGCCGCGCTGAACGCCCTGAGGCGCGCCCAGCGCACGGCCGACAAGGCGGGCGTCAAGCTCTCCGACTGGGAGGGCGAATTCCTGGAGTCCGTCACCGAGCGGGTGAAGACCTATGGCCGCGCCTTCGCCGATCCCGAGAAGGGCGGCGCGGGCGAGGCCTTCTCGATGATGCAGCACATCAAGCTCAAGGAGATCGTCGCCAAGGCCAAGGGCGAGCCGCGCTTCCCGCCCAAGCGCGGCGGCGGGTTCAAGCGTCGGGGCAAGCCTGAGACCAAGGGCGACTGACCCCCGTGATCGACGAGGACTCCCTGCCGGCCTTGGTGGCCCGGGCGCGTCGCGCGGCCCTGACCCTGAAGGCTGTGACCCACCGGCAGGGACGCGCCAAGCACGCCCTCTACATCGTGCTGCTGGAAGACCGCCGGCGATCGCCGCCCTGGGGCTTCTATGTGGGCGAGACCTCCCGCGACCCGGACCTGCGGTTCGACCAGCACAAGACCGGATACAAGGCGAGCCGGTACGTGAACCGCTTCGGCGTCCGCCTGCTGCCCGACGTGGTGGAGCACCTCAATCCGCTGCGGCGCTGGGAGGCCATCGAGCTGGAGGCCGCGCTCGCCGAGGCCTTCCGCGCGGCCGGTCTTCCCTGGGTGGAGGGCGGCCACTAGCCGAACGCGGGTCGAGGAACCTCAGGGGTTGGGCGTGCGTAGGAAGCGGTGACAGGAGTACATCATGCCTTTGCCCTTCGCGATTTCCCTCTGGTTCCACGTCATGTGGGGCGCCTCTATGCCCACGGCGCCGGAGACACCGGCGCTGCCGGAGTAGAGCGCCTCAGGCGGCGGCCGTCGTGTCGTCGCCCTTCTCCAGGATCCCTTCCAGGCCCTGCTCCCGAACCTTGCGGTAGAGGGTGGAGCGGCCGATGCCGAGGCGCCGCGCCACTTCGCTCATGTGGCCGGCATAGATCTCGATGGCCAGCTGGATCAGGTCGCGTTCGATCTCCTCCAGGGTCCGCAGGTGGCCGCGGCCGTCGAGAATGCGAACCGGCGCGTCCGTCGGCATCTCTGCCATCAGTTGCTGGGCCGTGGGCAGCACCGCCGGGGCCGCCATAAGCGCGGCCGGCGACACCGCCTCGGGCGGCGGGGCGGCGACGCCGGAGATCGCAGGGAAGTCGTAGGGCTGCAGATAGGGGGAGTCGGCCAGGACGATGGCGCGATAGACCGCGTTCTCCAGCTGGCGGACATTGCCCGGCCAGTCGAAGGCCGTCAGGAAGGCGAGCGTCTCGGCCGAGGCGCCGGTGACCGACTTGCCCTCCTCAATGTTGAAGCGGCGGATGAAGTGCTCCACCAGGGCCGGGATGTCCTCGCGCCGTTCGCGCAGGGCCGGGGCCTCGATGGGGAAGACGTTCAGGCGATAGAACAGGTCCTCGCGGAAAAGGCCGTCCTTCACCGCCTGGGCGGGGTCGCGGTTGGTGGCCGAGACGATGCGGACATCGACCTTCAGGGAGCGCTTGGAGCCGATGGCGTCAACCTCGCCCTCCTGCAGCACCCGCAGCAGCTTGACCTGCATATCGAGGGGAAGCTCGCCCACCTCGTCCAGGAACAGGGTGCCGCCATTGGCCTCCTGGAACTTACCCAGGTGCTTGTCGGTGGCGCCGGTGAAGCTGCCCTTCTCGTGACCGAACAGGATGCTCTCGATCAGGTTCTCGGGGATGGCGCCGCAGTTGACCGCCACGAAGGGCTTGCCGGCGCGGTCCGACGAGCCGTGCACGGCGCGCGCGATCACTTCCTTGCCGACCCCGCTCTCGCCGGTGATCAGGATGGGGATGGAGGACTTGGCCGCCCGCTCGCCCATGCGCTTGATCATGGTCATGGCCGGGCTGTCGCCCACCATGTCGGCGAAGGTCATGCGGCCGGAGGAGTGCTTCTTGAGGCGGTCGACCTCGCCCTTCAGCGCGCCCATGGAAAGCGCGTTGCGGATCGAGACGATGATGCGTTCCGGGCTGGCCGGCTTGATGAAGAAGTCGCAGGCTCCGGCCTGCATGGCCTGGACCACCGTGTCGATGCCGCCGGCGGCGGTGATGACGATGACGGGCTGGTTGTGACCGCGGGCCCGCATCTCCTTCAGCGTATCCTGGCCGGTGATGCCGGGCATCACCAGGTCCAGCAGCACCAGGTCGGTCGCCGCGCCCGACTGCAGGCGGGCGATCGCCTGGTCGCCGTTCTCGGCGTGGACCGCGACGAAGCCCTCGCGCTCCAGCACCGCCTGGATCAGCCTGCGCTGCGTCGGATCATCATCGACGACAAGGACCGTCTTGGTCATTTGAAAACACCCACCAGAACCGGGCGCCGCCACATGGACGAGGCCTCTTGTTGACCCGGATTGATACAGGCCTTGGGTAAAGGACGGGTTTCGGAGTCCTGAGTCGGACGTTAACGGCGCGCCTCCGAAGCCCCGGGCGAACGGGGTCTGACGTCACGTCACAGGTTGCGGCGTCGGCGCCTGCGCGCATAGTAGCGCTAGGGCCGGAAGACACGGTCGGGAGGACATCATGAAGCTTTCCAAGCTCGCCATCGTCTTGGCGTTGGCCGCCGCTGTCGCCGCCTGCGGACAGAACAAGCCCGGCGATGTGGACGCCAAGCGGCTGACCGCGGCGTCAGCCAACGGCGACTGGATGTCCGTCGGCCGGACCTATGACGAGCAGCGCCACAGCCCGCTGACCAGGATCGACACCAAGAACGTCGGAACGCTCGGCCTGGCCTGGTACCACGAGTTCGACACCGATCGCGGTCAGGAGGCCACGCCGGTGGTGGTGGACGGGGTCATGTACACCACGACGGCCTGGTCCAAGGTCTACGCCTTCGACGCCAAGACCGGCGAGCAGAAGTGGGCATTCGACCCCAAGATCGACGGCGCCAAGGCGTTCGACGCCTGCTGTGACGTGGTCAACCGCGGCGTGGCGGTCTGGAAGGGCCGGGTCTATTTCGGCACCCTCGACGGTCGGCTGATCGCGCTGGACGCCGCTAGCGGCCAGCCGGTCTGGAGCGTCCAGACCACCGACAATTCCCAGCCCTACACGATCACCGGCGCGCCGCGGATCATCAAGGACAAGGTGCTGATCGGCAACGGCGGCGCCGAGTACGGGGTGCGCGGCTATCTGTCGGCCTATGACGCGGACACGGGCAAGATGGCCTGGCGCTTCTTCACCACCCCCAACCCAGACGGCAAGCCCGACGGCGCGGCCTCCGACAAGGTGATGGCCGAGAAGGCCTCGGCCACCTGGTTCGGCGACGGCTGGAAGAAGACCGGCGGCGGCGGCACGGTCTGGGACTCCATGGCCTATGACCCTGCCCTCGACATTCTCTATGTCGGCGTCGGCAATGGTTCGCCCTGGAACCACCTGAAGCGGTCGGACGGCAAGGGCGACAACATCTTCCTGTCCTCGATCCTGGCCCTGAAGCCCGACACCGGCGCCTATGTCTGGCACTACCAGACCACCCCGGCCGAAACCTGGGACTACACCGCCACCCAGCACATCATCCTGGCCGACATCACCGTCGCCGGCGCGCCGCGCAAGGTGCTGATGCAGGCGCCCAAGAACGGCTTCTTCTATGTGCTGGACCGGGTCACCGGGGAGCTGCTCTCGGCCAAGCCCTATGTGCAGATCAGCTGGGCCACGGGGGTTGATCCCAAGACCGGGCGGCCCATCGAAACCCCCGGCGCGCGCTATGAGAAGGCGCCGTCCCTGCAGTTCCCCGGTCCGCTGGGGGGCCACAACTGGCATCCGATGTCGTTCAGTCCGCAGACGAGCCTCGTCTACATCCCGGCCCAGGTCCTGCCCTTCGCCTATGTCAACGATCCCAACTACAAGCACCGCCAGGGCGCCTGGAACCTGGGCGGCGACCTGCTCGCCAACGCCCTGCCGGGCGACAAGGCCCAGCTTGCGGGCCTGAAGGCCATGTTCAAGGGCCAGCTCGTCGCCTGGGACCCCGTGGCGCAAAAGGCCCGCTGGACCGTGGAGCACCCCTATTTCTGGAACGCCGGCGTGATGTCGACGGCCGGCGGCCTGGTGTTCCAGGGAAACGGCCTGGGCGATTTCGTGGCCTATGACGCGGCCAAGGGGACCAGGCTGTGGAGCTACAAGACCGAGAACGGCGTGGTCGCCGCCCCCTCCACCTATGAGATCGACGGCGAGCAGTACGTGGCCCTGATGGTCGGCTATGGCGGGGCAGGGGCGCTGTCCGCGCCCTTCCTGCTGCCTGACCGCCCGCGCCTGCCCGGCCGGCTGATGGTCTTCAAACTGGGCGGCAAGGCTGTGGCCCCGGCCTATGTGCGGCCCGAGATCGCCACCCTGGACCTCACCGGCGTCACCTCGACCGGAGACGTCAAGCGCGGCTTCGCCCTGTTCCACCAGAACTGCCAGGTCTGCCACGGGCCCAACGCCACCGGGACCTATCTGCCGGACCTCAAG
>JAZKFM010000406.1:0-2586 GCA_040386415.1 Pseudomonadota bacterium | reverse complement strand
CGAACCGGTGGTGCAGGCTCCGGCCGCCAAGCCGGCCCGCGCGGCCAAGGCCAAGGCGCCCGCCGCCGCCGACCCGGCGGAAATCTCGACACCGCCCACCGCGCCTCGCAAAGGCTGGTGGCGTCGGGTTTGAGAGGCTAGGCTGAACCGATGAAGGGCTGGGGGGCGCTTGGAGTTTCGACGATGGCGTCCCCTGCCCGCTCGCTTTCCCGCCTGGCCCTGACGGCGACTGTCGCGCTCAGCCTGCTGGCGCCTGCCGCGCCGGCGCAGGCCCAGGAGGGGATATCCCTGATCCGGGACACCGAGATCGAGGAGACCCTGCGCAAGGACTCCGTACCGCTGTTCGACGCGGCCGGTGTCGACTCCAAGTCCATCGATATCCTGCTGATCGGGTCCAAGGACCTGCAGGCCTCGGCGGGCCCCGGCCAGATGGCGGTCTATACCGGCCTCATCCTTGAGACCGAGAACCCCAACCAGCTCCAGGGCGTCATGGCCCACGAAATCGCCCACCTGGCCGGCGGTCACTCCGCCCGTTCGGGGGACATGAACGCCGCGGGCATGAAGCCCTTCCTGCTGACCATGGGCCTCGGCGTCCTGGCGGCGCTGGCGGGCTCGGCCGAAGGCGCCGCGGCCCTTGTGGGCAGCGCCAACTATTTCGGGGCGCTGGGAGCCATGGGCTACAGCCGCGAGCAGGAATCGCGCGCCGACCAGGCCGGCCTGACCTATCTCGAAAAGGCCGGGCTCTCGGGCCGCGGCCTCGTCGAGTTCTTCGACAACTTCCGCTACCAGGAGGTCTTCCAGGAGGCGCGCCGCTTCGCCTATTTCCGCAGCCACCCCCTGTCGTCAGACCGGATCGAGGCGCTGAGGAGCCGGGCCCAGGTGCTGCGCAACTACGACGCCAAGGACAACCCCGACGCGATGGCCGAACACGCCATCATGAAGATGAAGCTCGACGCCTTCATCAATCCCCAGCTGGTCATGGGCCGGCTGGACGAGAAGGACCAGTCCTACACGACCCGCTATGGCCGAGCGATCGCCTACTACCAGCTCAAGGAGCCGGACAAGGCGCTGACGATCATCGACGGTCTGCTGGTGGAGCAGCCGGCCAATCCCTACCTCTACGAACTGCGGGGCCAGATCCTCTTCGAGTTCGGCCGCGCCGATGAGGCCGAGGCGCCGCAGCGCAAGTCCGTCGAACTGAAGCCCGAGGCGCCCCTGCTGCGCGTCAATCTCGGCCAGACCCTGATCGCGCTCAACGACGAGAAGAAGGTCGATGAGGGAATCGCCGAACTGAAGCGCTCCCTGACCATCGACGAGGAGAACGCCGTGGCCTGGCGTCTCCTGGCCCAGGCCTATGACCAGAAACAGCAGGACGGCCTGGCCCGCTACGCCACCGCAGAATACAATTACCAGATCGGCAATCGCCAGCAGGCCCTGGTCTTCGCCATGCGCGCCCGGGAGAAGCTGGAGAAATCCACGCCCGAATGGCGCCGCGCCACGGACATCGTCCTGGCCTCATCCCCCAGTAAGGACGACCTCAAGGACCTGGCCACGGAAGGCTCGATCCGCCGCGGTTCGCTCCGCTGACCTTTCCCGCTCTCCAAGCCAAGCAGACCGCATGAAAACCCCGATCCGCGCCGTCCTGGCGCTCGCCGCCATCCTCGCCCTCTCCGGCTGCCAAAAGGCCGCCGACGACGCCTTCGGCCAGAAGGTGCGCGCCTATCTGCTGGAGCACCCCGAGGTGATCGAGGAGGCGGTTCAGAAGCTGCAGGAGAAGAAGGTGGCCGAGGCCGCCAACCTGGCCAAGGCCGGCATGGTCAAGCACCGCAAGGCGCTGGAGCAGGACCCGCGCGACTTCGTGGCCAATCCAAACGGCAAGATCACGGTGGTGGAGTTCTTCGATTACCGCTGCGGCTACTGCAAGACCTCCGCGCCGGAGATCCTGGAGATCATCCGCGAAAACCCGGATGTGCGGTTCGTCTTCAAGGAATTCCCGATCTTCGGCGGCGAATCGACCCTGGCCGCCGAGGTGTCCCTGTCCCCGGCGGGCAAGGCTCAGGGCCTGGCGCTCCACAAGAGCTTCATGGCCGAGAAGGCCCTGGACGCGGCCGCCATCGACCGGCATCTGGCCGCCTTGGGGATCAATCCCGCCCAAGCCCGGGCCGCCGGCCAATCGCCCGCCGTCCAAAAGCACATCGCCGACACCCGTGAGCTGGCCCAGTCCCTGGGCATCGAGGGCACACCCGCCTTCGTCGTCGGGGACCGCATGATCCCCGGAGCCGATATGCCAGCCCTTCGCGCCGCCATCGCGGCGGCCAAGGCCGGCGATATCAAGCGGACCAGCTAGACGGCGCGAGCCACCCAGATCTGCTCCCCGCCGTAGGTGGCGGGCGAGCGCTGGAAGTCCGAATAGACGCTGAGCGCCTCGAACCCCGTGAGCTCCAGCAGGTAGGCCATCTCCTGGCGCGTGGACCAGCGCAGGGTCCACGAGGTCTCGTGGCTGCCCAGCACGCCGCCCTGGGCGTCCAGTTCCTCGATACGCATCCGCTCTCCGGTCGTCTGCTCGAAGGGGTTGGTGTGACGGCC
>JAZKFM010000405.1:0-5409 GCA_040386415.1 Pseudomonadota bacterium | reverse complement strand
AGCGAGGACTGGATGGCCCAGGTGGCCGGCGACGACGCCTTCCCCCAGCAGAGCGTCTCCAAGCTCTGGGTGGCCATGACCACCATGGACGCCCTTGACCAGGGCAAGCTCAGCCTGGACCAGGCGGTGGTGCTCGGCCCCCACGACCGCAGCGTCTTCTTCCAGCCCATCTCTCACAAGATCGGCGCCACCGGCTACGCCACCACCCTGCGCGACCTGGTGCGCCGGGCCCTGATCGAGAGCGACAACGCCGCCAACGACAAGCTGCTGGCCGAGGTGGGCGGCGTCGACGCCGTGGCCGACATGCTGGCGCGCAAGAACCTCACCGGTATCCGCATGGGCGCCGACGAGAAGAACCTGCAGGCCAAGATCGCCGGCCTGACCTGGAGCCCCGAGATGGGCATCGGCGGCAATTTCAAGGACGCCCGGGCCCGGCTGCCCGACGCCGTGCGCGACGCCGCCATGCACGCCTATCTCGAAAACCCCCTGGACGGCGCGACCCCGGCCGGCGTGGCCACCGCCCTGGTGGCCCTGAAGCGCGGCGAGCTTTTGTCGCAGGAATCCACCGACACCTTCCTCGCCACCATGTCGGAGGCCCGCACCGGCCCCCGGCGTCTGAAGGGCGGCCTGCCCTCCGGCTGGTCCATCGCCCATAAGACCGGCACCGGCCAGGACTGGCGCGGCGGCTCCATCGGCATCAACGACGTCGCCGTGCTCACCGCCCCCGATGGCCGCTCCTACGCGGTGGTGGTCCTGATGAAGCGCACCACCAAGCCGGTCCCCGCCCGGCTGGCCTTCATGCAGCAGGTCTCCAGGGCCGTGGTGGCCAACTGGGAGAGCGAACGCGACGTCGCCCGCAAGACGCTGGCCAGCCTGCGTCCGGGAGAGTCTTCCGGCGGTCACTGAATCGACAGCGGCTTGCGTTGACTTGGCGGGGGTCGTCTGTATAAGTCCGCGCCTTCGCACGCAGGACCTTCCCGCGGGCGTGATCCTTTTTTGCTAAAGTCTCAAGGCGCGAACGATGTACGCGGTGATCAAAACCGGCGGTAAGCAGTACCGGGTTCAGGCGGGCGACCTTCTCGTCGTCGAAAAGCTTGAAGGTGAGCCGGGCGCCAATGTGGCCTTCGGCGACGTCCTGATGCTGGGCGATGGCGAGACCATCACCCTGGGCGCTCCGATCGTGGAAGGCGCCACCGTCAGCGCCACCCTGATCGAGACCCGCAAGGGCCTGAAGGTCAAGATTTTCAAGAAGCGCCGCCGTCAGGGCTATCGCCGCACCCGTGGCCATCGCCAGCACGAGAGCGTCCTGCGCGTCACCTCGGTGGCCGGCGGCGGCAAAACCGTGAACTGGGACGGCGTGGTGGACATGACCACCAAGGCGGTCCTCAACGCGCGCGCCCGGAACCTGAAGCTGGAAGAGGCCGCGACCGCCAAGGCCGCGCTCGCCGCTGAAAAGGCCGCTGCGCCCGCCGCCGCCGCCAAGAAGGCTGCGGCTCCCAAGGTCGTCGCTGCGCCCAAGGCTGAAGCCGCCGAGAAGAAGCCCGCCGCGCCGAAGAAGGCCGCCGCCAAGAAGCCCGACGCCGAATAAGCGTCGGATCAAGACAAGTTTAGGAGACCACAATGGCTCACAAGAAATCTGGCGGTTCATCCCGCAACGGCCGCGACTCGGCCGGCCGTCGTCTCGGCGTGAAGAAGTTCGGTGGCGAAGCCGTCGTCGGCGGCAACATCATCATCCGTCAGCGCGGCACGAAGTTCTTCGCCGGCGTGAACGTCGGCATGGGCCGTGACCATACCCTCTTCGCCACCGCCGACGGCGCTGTGCAGTTCGTCACCAAGCGTGACGACCGCACCTATGTGAACGTGGTGGCTGCCGAGACCAACGCCAGCTAGGCGGAACCTCTCTTCTCCGGTTCCGCCCCGACGACAGTCAGGCGGACCGGACAGAATCCCGAAAAGCGGGAGTCCGGAACGCCGGGCTCCCGCTTTTTCTGTTTCAGGGGCCCCGTCAGAGGGCCCGGGAGGTTCTTTGATGTGCTCCATCCAGATCGAACCCGTCATCGAGACCCAGCGGCTGCGGCTGCGGCGTCCGCGGATGACCGATGGGCCGCGCGTGGCCAAGCTGCTCAACGACCGTGACCTGGCCCGCATGATCCCCGCCGTCCCCCACCCCTATGGGCTGGAGGACGCCCAGGCCTATCTCGCCCAGGACGCCGATCCCGAGGATCGGGCCATGTTCGTCATCGACCATCCCGAGCAGGGGCCGATCGGCGTGGTGGGTTTCGACACCGAGAACGGCCGCACCGAGATGGGCTGCTGGATCGGCCGCCCCTTCTGGAACCTGGGCTTCGCCACCGAGGCCGCCAAGGGGGCCCTGGTCTGGGCCAACAAGGACTGGAAGCGGCGCTACGTCTTGGCGCGCCACTTCTCCGACAACCCGGCCTCGGGCTCGGTGCTCTGCAAGAGCGGCTTCCTCTACACCGGGGAGGTCCGGCTCTCGCCCTCGGCCGCCCGCGGCGAGGCCGTCCCCTCACGGATGATGGTCTGGCTGGCGTGAGTTTGCGGCGCTCGCATGGTATGGCGGGCGCCGAACCTCCTTTTGAGTATGAAAATTGACCGCCGCCGCCTCCCCTAAAGCGCCCCTGGACGCCCTGCTTGCAGGGCGCGCCTTGGCGTGGCGGGTGGGCGCCGTCCTGGTGGGAAGCTGGCTGCTGGCCGCGTCCTCCTGGGCGGAGGTGGCCATGTACCCCGTGCCCATGACCCTGCAGACCTACGCCCTGCTGGTCATCGCGGGCCTGTCGAGCCTGCGCCTGGCCCTCGAGATCGTCTTCATCTGGCTGGCCCAGGCGGCCATGGGCCTGCCGGTCCTGGCCGGGGGCGCGAGCGGCGTCGAGGCCCTGGTGGGCCCCACCGGGGGCTACCTCATGGGCTTCCTGGTCGCCGCCGGCCTGGTGGGCTGGTTCTCGGCGCGGACCGGCCGGGGCTGGCTGCCGCTTCTCGCCAGCTTCCTCTTCGCCCACGCCGTCATCCTGCTGCTGGGCTTCGTCTGGCTCGCCTCGGGACTGGGGGTCCAGGCCGCCTTCGCCGGCGGCGTCGCGCCCTTCCTCCCGGGCGCTCTCTTGAAAACCCTATTGGCCGTCGCGACCGTGAAGCTCGTGGGCGACCGGATCCTGACCCGATGAAATTCCTCGACCAGTGCAAGGTCTATATCCGCTCCGGCAACGGGGGCGGCGGCGCCGTCTCCTTCCGGCGCGAGAAGTACATCGAATACGGCGGCCCTGACGGCGGCGACGGCGGCCGGGGCGGCGACGTCTGGATCGAGGCCATGGACGGCCTCAACACCCTGATCGACTTCCGCTACAGCCAGCACTTCAAGGCCGAGACCGGCACCCACGGCATGGGCCGAAACCGCCACGGCGCGGCCGGCGAGGATATCGTCATGAAGGTCCCCGTCGGCACCCAGGTGCTGGAGGAGGACAAGGAAACCCTGATCGTCGACATGGACACGCCGGGCCAGCGCTTCCTGCTGGCCAAGGGCGGCAACGGCGGCTGGGGCAACGACCGCTTCAAGAGCTCCATCAACCAAGCCCCCTATCACGCCAACCCCGGCCAGGAGGGCGAGGAGCGCTGGATCTGGCTGCGGCTGAAGCTGATCGCCGATGTGGGTCTGGCCGGCCTGCCCAACGCCGGCAAGTCCACCTTCCTGGCCGCCGCCAGCGCCGCCAAGCCCAAGATCGCCGACTATCCCTTCACCACCATCCACCCCAATCTTGGCATCGTGGACCTGTCCCCCAGCGAGCGCTTCGTCCTGGCCGACATCCCAGGCCTGATCGAGGGCGCCTCGGACGGCGCGGGGCTGGGGACCCGCTTCCTCGGCCACGTCGAGCGCACCGCGGTGCTGATCCACGTGATCGATTCCACCCAGACCGACGTCGTCGAGGCCTGGAAGACCGTCCGCCATGAACTCGAGGCCTATGGCGAGGAGTTGGGCGACAAGACCGAGATCATCGCGCTCAACAAGATCGACGCCCTGGACGAGAGCACGGTGGAGATGCAGCGCGAGGCGCTGGCGGAAGCCTCCGGGGCGCCGGTCCGCCTGGTCTCCGCCGTCGCCGGGACCGGGGTGAAGGAGATCCTGCGCGAGGCCTACGCCCTGGTGCGCGACCGCAAGGCCGCCGCGGCGCTCGGCAAGGGCGGTGAGGAAGAAGTGGGCTGGAAACCGTGAGCGGGATCGAGCGCGCACGCCGGGTCGTCGTCAAGGTCGGCTCGGCCCTGCTGGTGGGGGAGGACGGAACCGCCGACACCCTCTGGCTGGCCGCCTTCGCCGCCGATGTCGCGCGCCTGCGGGCGCGGGGGCAGCAGGTGCTGGTGGTGTCCTCCGGCGCCGTGGCGCTCGGCCGCCGCCGCCTGATGCTGGCCAAGCGCTCCCTGACCCTGCCCGAAAAGCAGGCCGCCGCCGCCGCCGGCCAGTCGGCCCTGATGCGGGCCTGGGAAGAGGCCCTGGAGCCCCACGACATCCACGCCGCCCAGGTGCTGCTGACCCGGGACGACACCGAGGTCCGGCGCCGCTGGCTGAACGCTCGCGCCACCGTCGAGACCCTGCTGGACCTGGGCGTGGTCCCCGTCGTCAACGAGAACGACACCGTTGTCACCGAGGAGATCCGCTACGGCGACAATGATCGCCTCGCCGCTCGCGTCGCCCAGATGATCGGCGCCGACGTGCTGATCCTGCTCTCCGACATCGACGGCCTCTACACCGCCGATCCTCGGAACAATCCCGACGCCAGGCGCCTGGCCCGCATCACCCACCTGACGCCGGAGATCGAGGCCATGGCCGGAGGCGCCAACGCCAGCGCCGGGGTCGGGACCGGCGGCATGGCCACCAAGATCGCCGCGGCCCGCATGGCCCAGTCGGCCGGCTGCACGACCGTCATCACCCTGGGCCGCCGCCCCTCGCCCCTGGCCGCCCTCGAAGCCGGCGAACCCGCCACCGTCATCGAGCCCGCGCTCAGCGCCAAGGCCGCCTACAAGGCCTGGATCGCCGGCACGCTCGCCCCCGCTGGAACCCTGGTGGTGGACAATGGCGCCGCCCGCGCGCTTTCCACCGGCAAGAGCCTGCTGGCCGCCGGAATGAGGGCGGTGGAGGGGCGGTTCGAAAAAGGCGACGCCGTGGTGGTCCGGGACGAGGCGGGCCGCGAGATCGGCCGGGGCCTGACCCGCTATGACAGCGCCGACGCCACCGCCATCCTGGGCCTCAAGTCCGACGCCATCGAGGGAGCCCTGGGCTACACCTCGGGCCCGGTGATCCATGCCGACGACCTGGCCCTGGGCCACGCCCCGGTCGAGGCCAACGCCGGCTAGCTGTCGAAGCTATGAAGGTTGTTCACCCGGGATCGGGTTGAGAGAGTGGGG
>JAZKFM010000404.1:0-2560 GCA_040386415.1 Pseudomonadota bacterium | reverse complement strand
GCCGACGGCGTGCTGGTCACCGCCATGCGGCCGGTGCCGAACCCCGAGGACATGTCGGCCCGTGAGCGCCGGCTGGTCTACGGCAACCGCTATGCGCCGCGGGCCCATGTCTCGGCGCCGCCGCGCGTCCGCCGGCCCGCCGCCGAGGCCTATTATGCCCCCGCCAAGCCGGCGGCCCGGCCCGCCGCGGTCGCGGCGGCCAAGCCGCTTGCGCCCGTCGCCAAGCCGGTGGTCGCCGCGCCGCCCAAGACCGTTGAACAGGCCAAGCCCGCGGCCGCGCCGAAGCCCGCGCCGGTCCTGGCCAAGGCGCCCCAGCCCACCTTCCCGGCCACGGGCCTGTCCGTGCCCGCCGATCCCAAGCTCGCCAAGCTGCAAGCCGCGGTGGGCGGCGAGGTGGCGTCGGGCTCCAAGCTCACCGTGCCGGACGCCGTCACCAAGGGCGACGCCGGCCAGGTCAGCCTGAGCCTGCCGCAAACCCTGCTGGCGACCCTCCAGCGCGAGGCCGCCAAACTCGGTCTCACCAAGGCCTCCAAGAACGCTGAGGTGACCGCCACCCTCTCAGGGACTGGCTACGAGATCACTCCGAACGGTCCCCAGACCGCCAAGCTGAAGACCGGCGAGGCCACCGCCTTCAACTGGCAGGTCAAGCCGGGCGCCGGCGAACGCGGCCCGCTGAAGGCCGACGTCGACGCCGGTCTGACCGGTGTGAAGCCGCCTATGACCTTCTCGCTGGCCAGCATCGAGCAGGCGCTCGCCGCCGTGATGCCGAAGGGGCCCGCGAAGAAGGAGGGCTTCAGCTTCCAGGGCCTGCTCAGCAAGCTGACCATCCCGGGCATGAAGGACGTCTCGGTGCCTGGCGTGGGCCGCGTGCCCTCCAACAAGGTGGTGGCCGGGGCCCTGGTCCTGGCCGCGCTCGCCCTGCTGATCGCCCTTGCCCGCGGCGCCGGAGAAAGCCGCCGTCGCGCCGAGCGCCGCCGGAAGTTCCGCACCATGACCGACTACGGCGCGACCTCGCATCCCGAGCCGGAAGACCACCACCACGGCGTCGCCGCGCCCCTGGCCGCTGCGGCGGCCGGAGCAGCGGCGGCCGGCGCGGTCGCGGCGCATCACCACAACGAGAGCCATGGCGACAGCCACGGCCACGATGCGCACGGCGCTCATGACACCCATGCGGCGCACGACGCCCACGCTGCCCACGGCGACGGTCACGCGGCCGCTCACGACAGTCATGGCCACGATGGCCACGCCTCTCATGACAGTCATGGTCACGACAACCACGCGGCCCATGACGATCATGGCCACGCGGCGCACGATGACCACGCCGCCCACGCTGCCCATGGACATGCCGAGGCTCACGACAATCATGACCCCGGCGCCCAAGCGGCGCACGACGACCATGGTCACGCGGCGCACGGCGATCATGCCGAGACCCATGCCGTCGCCCACGATGACCACGGTCACGCCCCCGCCCAGGCTCATGACGACCACGGTCACGGCGCCGACCATGGCCACGACGCGCACCACAAGCAGCCCGAGCACGCCCACTAGGGTGTCCTCCCTCCCCGCCCCGGGGAGGGAGAGGCTCGCCTTGCCCTGCGCGGCAGGTCGCGGCATTGAGAGGCGATGCTACGCGCTGTCCCGCACCTGCCCGCAGCCGGGTGCTGCGCCGCCGTCTCCCGGCTCGGTGTGATCGATCTGGCTCCGGTCGGCGGCGACGCCATGACTTTCGGATTGTCGGACGCCAAGCGGCCGCAGACGTTCCGCTGGCTCAGCTTCGTGGGGATGGCCGTCGTATTTCCGGGCCCCAGACATGATCTCGGACGGTCACCGCAGCGTCGTTGTCGACCTGGGGCGTGTCGGCGCCTATAAGGCCAACCAGCCAGCCTCCCTCACCATCACGCCCGACGAAGTCGCGGCCCCCTACGCCGGACGGAACTAGCCATGGAATCTCTCTTCAGCCCCGACTTCCTGGCGGCCGGCTCCGCCTTCCTGCAGGTCATGATGATCGACCTGGTCCTGGCCGGCGACAACGCCGTGGCCGTGGGCCTCGCCGCCGGCGGCCTGCCGGCCGAGCAGCGGCGCAAGGTGATCATGTGGGGCCTGGCCGCGGCGGTGGTCATGCGAATCGGATTCGCCCTGATCACCACCCAGCTGCTCGGGATCATCGGCCTGCTGTTCGGCGGCGGCATCCTGCTGCTCTGGGTGTGCTGGAAAATGTGGCGCGAGATGCGCGAGCAGGCCACCCACGCCCAGGCCGAGGCGATTTCCGAGCACCCGCCGGTGCGCGAAGCCAAGACTTTCAAGGCCGCGTTCCTGCAGATCTTCATCGCCGACCTCTCCATGAGCCTGGACAATGTCCTGGCCGTCGCCGGCGCGGCCCGCGAACACCCCACGGTTCTGGTGTTCGGCCTGATCTTCTCCATCGCCCTGATGGGAATCGCGGCCAGCTGGATCGCCAACCTGCTGCAGCGCTATCGCTGGATCGGATATGTGGGCCTGGTGATCGTGCTCTATGTGGCGGTGCACATGATGTGGGAAGGCCATCGCGACGCCGTCCAGC
>JAZKFM010000403.1:0-8520 GCA_040386415.1 Pseudomonadota bacterium | reverse complement strand
ACTCAAGCACGACAAGACCCTCCCGTTCGACGAGCGCAAGCGCCGGGGCCAAGACAACTGGCTCAAGGAGATCGAGGAGGAGGCCAAGCGTAGTGGCAGGGCCGCTGTCGTACAGCTCCACGAGTGGGACAACGGCCAGACTACCGTGGTCCTCGTGACTTACGAGAACACCAGCACGGGGTGGCAGCTCATCCACCGTCTGCCGAGCTACACGGTCATCACCCGTGAGCAGGCCCTCCAGCGCATGATCGACTACAAGGAGCGTCCGGCCGACTTCCTGACCCTCTATGTCTATCTGCATCCGGTGACTCGGCAGGACGCGCCGCTCTTCCTGCTCAAGGGCAGCCACCGCCTGGGGGGCACGGTGTTCCCCCACGATCTGACCGCCACCTCCGAGGCCTCCTGGACCTATCGCGATGGCCGGGGCGGGGCGGTCGAGACCGACCAGCTGATCCTTACCGGCGGCGCCGGCTTCACCGCCATGTGGCACGCCTGCACCCTGCACGGCACCCAGCCGGACGCCGCCGATCATGAGCGGATCTCCCTGCGCTACCTGCTGGCCCAGGGGCCCGGCCGCGCCGGAATGGACGAGGTCAACGCCACCCTCGACGGGCCCTTGATCCTCACCGAGACCCGCACCGACCTGGCCGCCGACGGCCGCGCCCAGGTCAAGCGCAACACCATCAACCAGGCCTGAGCGCCTCGCTCAGGATCCGCTCGAGCACCTCCGCCATCGCCACCTGATCGGAAGGCTCGGCGATGAGGTCCTGGCGCACCTCCAGCTCCAGATAGTCCAGGCCGTGCGGGTCTGCGTGCAGAGGGACCGTGTTGTCGGTCTCGTCCATGCGATAGGGCTCGTTGTCGCCGGCGGCGTCCCCCAGCTCCCGCTGAAGGAGGGCCAGGACCCGCTTCGAGAAGGCCGAGTCGTCGCGGTGCAGGACCCCCATGCGCCAGGGCCGCACGTGGCCCTGCATGACCGGGGTGAAGCTGTGCAGGGAGACCAGGATCGTCGGCCGGTCGGCGCGCCGGTCCAGTTCGGCGGCGATGGCGTCCTGATAGGGCTGGTAGATCTCCGCCCGCCGCGCGGCCATGGCCTGGGCGTCCAGGCACAGATTGCCGGGGATGGCCACGCCGTCGCTGACCTCGGGCATGGCGGCCGGGGCGCCGGGCCTGCGGTTGCAGTCGATCACCAGGCGCGAATAGGTCTGGCGGATGAAGCAGGCGTCCAGGCGCTCAGCGAGCCGGTCGCCCAGGCCCGCCACCCCGATGTCCAGGGCGATGTGGGTGTCCATGTCGGCGGGCGTCAGGCCGAGCTGGTTCAGACCCCTCGGGACCGCGCGCCCGGCGTGGTCGCCGATGAGCAGCAGCGGGCAGCCGCCGCCCGGATTGGTGACATGCACCGGGGACGGATCGTCGCGGTGCAAGATTCGTTTAGACCTTGGCGACAAATCGGCCTCACGCTCACCCAATGCCGATCCTTTCGATCCGCCACGTCACCCGCTACCGCTACCGCAATCCGGTGGCGCTGGGCGAGCACCGCATGATGCTGCGGCCCCGCGAGAGCTATGACCAGCGCATCCTGTCCTGCGACCTGACCATCACGCCCACGCCGGACCGCATGCGTTCGGTGCACGACGTGTTCGGCAACTGCGTCAGCATCGCGGGCTTCGCCGGCCGCACCGACGAGCTGATCTTTGACAGCCGGGTTCGCCTGGACCACACGCCCTTGCCGGCCTTCGCCGACGTCGAGGGGGAGGTGGAGGTCTATACCGGGGCCATGCCCTTCGACTACAGCCCCGAGGACCTGCCCGATCTCGAGCAGTCCATGCAGCGGCACTATCCCGACCCTGAGGGTCTGATCGACGCCTGGGCCCGGCGGTTCGTGAAGCCGGTGGGGAAGACCAGCCTCCAGACCCTGCTCAGCGACATGACCCAGGCCATCTATGCGGAGTTCAAATACAATTCCCGCCTGGCCCGCGGCATCCAGGATCCCCTTGAGACCCTGGCGCTGCGCAGCGGGACCTGCCGCGACTACGCCATCCTGATGATGGAGGCGGCCCGCAGCCTCGGCCTCGCGGCCCGGTTCGTCTCGGGCTACATCTACAGTCCCATGGTGGGCGCGGGCCTCACCCGCGCCAGCGCGGGCCATACCCACGCCTGGGTGCGGGTCTACCTGCCGGCCTGTGGCTGGGTGGAGTTCGATCCCACCAACGGCATCGTCGGCAACGCCGATCTGGTGCGCGTGGCCATCGCCCGCGACCCCCGCCAGGCGGTGCCGCTGCACGGAAGCTGGTCAGGTTCGGCCGCGGACTATCTCGGCATGGAGGTCGAGGTTGATGTCCGTGACGAAGGCGAGCTGGATGTGCAACCTATGGCTCCGCGAACCATTGGCGCGGGAGGCTAGCGGCGACCCAGGGACCTGATGCGCATTCAGACGGGCTTCGAGATCATCTACGACTGCCCGGCGCCGGTTCCGATGCTGCTGATGCTGAGCGTTCACCCCACGCGGCGGCACGACCTGGAAACCCCCGACTGGCTGCGCACCGACCCCATGCTGGACGTGCGCCAGTATCTGGACGGCTGGGGCAATATCTGCAGCCGCGTCCTGGCGCCCGCCGGCCGCCTGACGCTCTCGGCCGACTTCATCATCGCCGACGACGGCCAGCCCGACGTGATCTCGCCGCTGGCGCCCCAGGCCCGGGTGGAGGATCTGCCGGACGAGGTGCTGATCTTCCTGCTGGGCAGCCGCTATTGCGAGACCGACCGGCTGAGCGACATCGCCTGGTCGATGTTCCAGCACACCGAGCCGGGCTGGCCCCGGGTCCAGGCCATCGTCGACTGGGTGCACGAGCACATCAAGTTCGGCTACGAGCATGCGCGGCCGACCATGACCGCCTTCGAGGCCTATTGCGAAGGCCGCGGCGTCTGCCGCGACTACGCCCATCTCGCCGTCGCCTTCTGCCGCTGCATGAACATCCCGGCGCGATACTGCACGGGCTATCTGGGCGACATCGGCGTGCCCATCGTGGGCGAGATGGATTTCAGCGCCTGGTTCGAGGTCTATCTGGGCGGCAAGTGGCACGCCTTCGACGCCCGCAACAACAGGCCTCGCATCGGCCGGGTGCTCATCGCGCGGGGCCGCGACGCCACCGACGTGGCCATCGCCAACACCTTCGGGACGGCGATCCTCAGCAGCTTCAAGGTCGTCAGCTACGACCTGCCCGACTAGAGCATGTCAGGCGCAAGTGGGCACCGGTTCGCCGCCCGGACATGCTCTAGATTCAAGAAGATAGACCCTTTTTATCCGGATCAGGCTGATTCAACCTGATCCGGAAAGGGTCTAGCCGCCGAAGGACCGCGAGCCGCCGCCGAAACCGCCGCGGGAGATGATGGAGCTGCGGCTCTGGACGCGGGTGGGGGCGCTGGCCCGGGGGGCGTCAAAGCTGTCGGAGTTCACCCGCGTGCGGCCGGTGACGTAGTCGCGGGACACCGGATAACCCGAACCGCCCGTGAAGCCGCCGTCCCGGTCGCGATACATCGGCGCGCCGCGATAGCCGCCGAGGTTGTTCATGGCCTGGCCGATGATGAAGCCGGTGAGCAGGGGCGTGAAGAAGCTGCCGCCGCCCTGGCTGGAGCGGGGCACGCACTGGTCGACGCCGTAACGTTCCTCGCAGCTCTGCTGGTCCCCGAACTTGGGCGCGTTCTCGGCGCTGTCCTTCTGGGCCTGGGCCAGGGCGGTGGAGCACTGCTCGGCCGTGAAGCTGCCGGACGCCGTGCAGTCGGCCAGCGAGGTGAAGCTGGAGGCCTCGACGGTGCGGCCCGAGCTCGCTGCGGGGGGATCGCCCCACTGGGTGGCGGGCGGTGCGCTGTCGCAGGCGGAGATCGAGATGGCCGAGCCGGCCATCAGGCTGGTGAGGGTGACGGCGCCGGAGCGCTTGCGGGGGCGGGGATCGGACATGGGCGATTCAGGAGGTCATGCAGGCGGCGTTGAGCATGCCCACCGCCAGGGAGATGCTGGCCAGATAGACGCCGGCGGCCATCTCGCCGCGTTCGATGCGGCCGGTGACATCCTTCATCACGATCATCCGGACCAGGGTGAAGGCGGCGATCTGGATGACGCCGGCCAGGGCCGCCCAGGCGCAGAACTCGATCAGGCTGATGGTGTGGGACAGAGCCGAGGCGAGGGGAATGACGTAGCCGAGCAGGGCGCCGCCGAGCGCGATGGCCGCAGCGGTGTTGCCTTCCCGGATCAGCTTGGCCTCATGATAGGGCGTCGCCCACTGATAGAGGACCTTGAAGGCCACCGTGAACAGTCCGGCCGCGACGAAGGCCACCAGGAAGGCCAGGGCGCTGGCGGCGAAGCCATAGAGGTCGAACATCTCAGCAATTCTCCAGCGTCAGGCCTTGAACTCGCCGACCTCGAGGGGCACGCCGAGCATCACCTCGAACGACACCTCACCGTCCTCGGTCTCCTGCTCAATGGCTAGCAGAAGCTCGCGTGCGTCGCCCGGCAATTCTCGCGAAAACAGCATGCAGGTCTGGAAAATGCGGCGGTCGGGAACCCCGTCGCGGTCGTCGTGCAGGTCTTCCCAGAAGGTCACCGGATCCTGGCTCTCGGCCTCCTCGCCGAACCAGAAGCGGGTGTAGTCCGGCAGGCCGGCGGCGGTGAAGGTGCGCGCCCGGAGCCGCTTGCCCCACGCCTCGCGGTCGGCGGCGCCGCCCGGATAGGCGCTTTCCCAGGGCACGAAGATGGTGATGTCGGTGACCCTCTGGCCCTCGCGGTCGTCGGAGACCGCCTGGAACATGGCGTGGTCGTCGGTATAGAACCGGTGGACGAACCCGCCCTCCTTCAGGTCCACCAGCCCTTGGGCGGTGATCTCCAGGGTGTCCTGGTCGAGGGGGAAGCGGCGCTCCGACCCCAGGCGGCGCCAGGCCAGGGGGTCGACCCACAGCGTCCGGCCCAGCGTCACGTTGCGGATTTCCGGCAGGGCCGAGATGGGGGCGGCCTCTTTGCGACCGAAGAGCTTACTGAACATGACCTGGACCCGAGGTAAGACCGATCTCCTATCTATGACGGCGCGCTTGCGCGCAAAAGGGTGAAGGTCGCTCTCGACGGCTGGCGCCCGGCCACCCATCTTGTATGAACCTGTCACCACCGAAGGATCGCCTGATGACGCAGACCGCCTGGACTGTTCGCTCCCTGAAGACCGCCCTGGACGCGGCCAGCGGGGAGGGGGAAGCCCTCGCCGCCCGCGTGGTGGAAGGCGCCGACCCGGTGCTGCTGGTGACCATGCCCGACGCCGGCGACCTGGAGATCTTCGTCAGCGTCAGCGACCAGCAGATCGCCGCCTCGGTCCTGCTGTGGCCGGTGGACGAGCAGGAAGACCGCCACGCCTTCAACGAGTTCCTGCTGAAGGCCCAGAAGCTGGTTCCGCTGTCGAACTTCGGCATCACCACCGTGGCCGACCGCGACTTCTATGAACTGTTCGGCGAGCTGGCCACGACCTCCTCCCTGCAGGACATCATCATCGAGCTGCGCATGCTGGCGGAGAACGCCATCGAGGCGGCCTCCGACCTGCGCACCTCCTTCACCCCCGCCTAAACCCGAGCCTCTGGAGCCCATCCCATGACCATCTGGCGCAAGCTGTTCACCCTGGGCCGCGCGGGCGCGCACGACGCCGCGGCCGGCGTCGTCGACGCCAACGCCATCAAGATCCTGGATCAGGAGATCCGCGACGCCGACACCGCCCAGGGCAAGGCCCGGGACGACATGGCCGGCCTGGTGGCCCGCCGGCGCATCCTGGAGAAGGAGGTGGCCAGCTTCCGTGAGCAGGCCCTCAAGTACGAGAGTTCGGCCCGCGCCGCCGTGGGCAAGGGCGACATGGACCTGGCCCGCCAGGTGGCCCAGCGGATCGCCGACCTGGAACAGCAGGTGTCGGTGAAGGAGCCGCAGATCGCCGACATGCGCGCCGCCGAGGAGCAACTGCACACCGCTATCGCCGCCACCGACCGCCGGATCGAGACCCTGCGCCGCGAGGTGGAGGTGGTGAAGGTCAATGAGTCGGTGCAGCGCGCCCAGGCCTCGGTGGCCGCCCGCGGGGCCGGCGCCGGATCGTCCCTGGGATCGGCGGCCGACAGCCTGGCCCGGATCAAGGAACGCCAGGCCGTGCGCGGCGAGCGGATCAAGGCCGCCGGCGAACTGGAAGACATGCGCACCGGCGCGGACCTCGACGAAAAGCTGCGACTGGCCGGCATCGGGCCTGGCCAATCCTCGGCCGACGACATCCTGGCGCGCCTGTCGGCCCCAGCGCCCGTCCTGCAGATCGAGCAGAAGAGCGCCGCCAAGTCCGGTGACGACCAAGGGTGAGACGCCTGACCCTGGAGCCTCGCCCCGACTGGCGGGAAAAAGCCGACGCGGTGGGGTTCGTCTACCATCACACCGACGGCCGGGCCTATTGGGACGAATGCGCGGCCTACGCCTTCACCTTGGCCGAGGTCGAGGAGGACCTGGAGCCGGCGGCGGCCGAGCTGCATGAGCTGTGTCTCGACCTGGTGGACGAGGCCTCGCGCAGCGAGGCGCTGCTGGGCCGCCTGGCCATCCCGGCCGAGCACTGGGACTTCATCGCCGGCTCCTGGCGCGCCAAGGAGCCGTCCCTCTATGGCCGCTTCGACTTCGGCTATGACGGAACCGCCAAGCCCAAGCTCTATGAGTACAACGCCGACACGCCCACCAGCGTGTTCGAGGCGGCGACCTTCCAGTGGCTCTGGCTGGAGGAGTTGCTGGCCTCCGGCGCCCTGGCGCCGGGCACGGACCAGTTCAACAGCCTGTTCGAGGCGCTTCGCGACCGCTTCGCGACCCTGTTTCCCACCGGCGGGTTCGTCCATTTCGCCAGCGACGCCGACGCCGTCGAGGACCGTCAGACGGTACGGTTCTTCGAGGATCTGGCCAGCCAGGCCGGGCTCGATCCAAAGTTCGTCGCCATGACCGACATCGGGGTGAACGCCGAGGGGCAGTTCGCCGACCGCGAGGGCCTGCTGCTACAGGCGGCCTTCAAGCTCTATCCCTGGGAGCATATGCTGCGGGAACCCTACGCCGCGCATCTGGCCACCGCCAAGGTCCGCTGGCTGGAGCCGCCGTGGAAGGCGATCCTGTCCAACAAGGGCATCCTGCCCCTGCTCTGGGAACGCCACCGCGGCCATCCCAACCTGCTGGAGGCCTATTTCGAGGGCGACGCCGGCGCGAGCGCGCTTGGACCCCGGTACGTGCGCAAGCCGCTGTTCTCCCGCGAGGGCGCCAATGTCGAGATCGTCGGTGGTCATGAACCGGTGCTGGACCAGGGCTATGGCGCCGAGGGCGCGATCCTGCAGGCCTATCACCCGCCGCCGGACTTCGACGGCAAGCGCCCGGTGATCGGGGCCTGGATCGTCGGCGCCGAGCCCGCGGGCATGGGCGTGCGGGAGGACGACAGCGTCATCACCAAGAACCTGGCGCGGTTCGTCCCCCACATCATCGAGGCCTAGAAGGGCGCGCGGCCCTGCGGCTTGGCCTTCATCTGCTGGGCCGCCACCTGGTAGGGCGCCTGGACGTCCGGATAGATGGCGATGACCGCCTGCATCACCTGAGCGATGTCTTCGCGAGACCCATGGTTGGCCAGGGTCCAGCCCACCAGGGCCTCGGCGCTGTTGAACGACAGGTCGGTCGAGGAGCGCAGGAACGCCTCGCCCCCGATGGCGCTGAGCGCCACCTGCCGGCCGACCGCCGCGCCCGCCTTCTTGCCCAGGAAGCCGCCGACGAAGGGCACCTGCTCCATCGCCTTCTGACCCAGATAGTTGCCGGCCATCGAGCCGATCTGTCCCGCGGCCTTCACCTGCATCGACTTGGTGATCCAGGCCGAGGTGACGCCGTCGGAGGTGAAGGGGGACATGTAGAGGCCGGTGGTCCCGTCGACGACATCGAAGGCCTGACGCGCCGGCGCCGGGCCGGCCTTGGCGGCCGACAGGGACGGCGAAATCCTGACCGAAGGCGGGGCGGCGGTCAGCTTCACCGGGGTGACTGGACCTGGCGCGGGCGCGCGCGCGGGCGCACCCCCCACCAGGGCGAACATGCCGGGTCTCGCCGGCTTGGCTTGGCCGGCCGCGGGCGGGGCGGCGGGCATTGCGGCCGAAAGGCCAGCCAGCAGACCCATGCGGGACTTGGCGGCGGCGGGCTGCGCCGGAGCCGGAGCCGGAGCGGGCGGGGCCTTGGCGGCAGCCTTCACCACGGGCTGCGGCGGAGCCTTCTCGGCGGGCTTTTCCGGGGGCTTGGCGACGGCTTTCACAGTCGGGGGCGTGGCCGCCAGTGAGATGGCTCCCGGCGGGGGCGGCGGCAAGGCTTCGCGCACATCAAAGCCCCACAGGATGTCCGCGCGCGCGGCGACCTTCTGCGGCGTTCGCGCGCCATCCTGGGCGATCATCTCCCCCAGCCCGTCGGGGCGCGGCAGGAAGTTGTACCACCACATCGCGACCGCATCGCGCTCGATC
>JAZKFM010000402.1:0-3060 GCA_040386415.1 Pseudomonadota bacterium | reverse complement strand
CCCGCGCCACATCGAGATCCAGGTGCTGGGCGACAAGCACGGCAATGTCGTCCACCTGTTCGAGCGCGAGTGCTCCATCCAGCGCCGCAACCAGAAGGTCATCGTGGAGGCGCCGTCGCCTCTGTTGGACGAGGAGACCCGCGCGGCCATGGGCGCCCAGGCCGTGGCGCTCGCCAAGGCCGTGAACTACGACTCCGCCGGCACCGTCGAGTTCGTGGCCGGCCAGGACAAGAGCTTCTTCTTCCTGGAGATGAACACCCGTCTGCAGGTGGAGCACCCGGTCACCGAGCTGATCACCGGGGTCGACCTGGTGGAGCAGATGATCCGCTCGGCCTTTGGCGAGAAACTGGCCTTCGAACAGAAGGACCTGGCGATCAACGGCTGGTCCATCGAGAGCCGTATCTATGCCGAGGACCCCTATCGCGGCTTCCTGCCCTCTATCGGCCGCCTGGTGCGCTACTACCCGCCGGAAGAAGGCCAGGTGGGCGACCAGATCGTGCGCAACGACGCCGGCGTCCGCGAGGGCGACGAGATCTCGATGTTCTACGACCCGATGATCTCCAAGCTGTCGACCTGGGCGCCGACCCGGCTGGCGGCCATCGACGCCATGGGCCGGGCGCTGGAGGACTTCCATATCGAGGGCCTGGGTCAGAACATTCCGTTCCTGGCCGCCGTGATGGACCAGGAGCGGTTCCGGTCGGGCAAGCTCTCGACCAACTACATCAAGGACGAGTTCCCCGAGGGCTTCATCGGGACCCCGCCCACCGACTGGCAGCGCGACCTGGTCTCGGCCGTGGCCTGCGCCATGCATCGCATCGTCACGGCCCGCTCCGCGCCCCAGCTGCTGCGCGACGAGTGGATCGTCATCGCCGGGCACGACAAGCGCCTGGTGCGGCTCTCCAACGGCGGGGCGGCCTGCCGGGTGGAGTATCTCGGGGAGGATCGCGCCCTGACCCTCAGCGAGGTCGACTGGCGGCCGGGCAAGCACGTCTTCCGCGGCGTGCTGGACGGCCGGGCCTTCACCGTGGCGGTCAAGCCCGCCGCCGAGGGCTTCGTGATCCGCCACCGGGCCACCACCCTCAATGTCCTGGTCCTGACCCCGCGGTCGGCCGAGCTGCACGAGAAGCTGCCGCCCAAGAAGGCGGCCGACACCTCCAAGATGATCCTCTCCCCCATGCCGGGCCTGGTGGTGACCCTGGACGTCATTCCCGGCCAGCTGGTGCGGGCGGGCGAGGCGGTCTGCGTGGTGGAGGCCATGAAGATGCAGAACATCATCCGCGCCGAACGCGACGGCACCGTGAAGACCGTCGGCGCCAAGGCCGGCGATTCGGTCGCCGCCGACGAGGTGCTGGTGGAGTTCGCCTGATGACCGACTGGGCGGCCCTGTTCTTCACCGCAGGGGGCCGCCTGGGCCGGACGTGGTTCCTCATCGGGGCGGCGCTGCTGTTCGCCCTGGCGGCGGTCTATGAGGCCGTGGCCGGCGTCACCCTGCACCTGCTGACCGGCTGGGTCGTCTACCCGGCCCTGATCTATGGCGGCGCCTGCGTGCTGTCCAAGCGCCTGCACGACCGGGGCAAGTCCGGCTGGTGGGCGGCACCGATTCTCTTCGCCCTGGTGGCCGTCTGGCAGCCGCCGATGAACCCGGCGGACGTGCTGCTCTCCCTGCTGCTGATCTGGGCGTTGGTGGAGCTCGGCGTCATGGGGAGCGAGCAGGGGACCAACCGCTACGGGGCGAATCCCCTGAGGGCTGTGACGGCCTGAAGATCCTTTCCTCCTCTGTCGCGAAGCGAACGGGGGAGGGGGACCGCGCGTAGCGTGGTGGAGGGGGCGAGCCCCATCCACCGTGTCCGGTCGCGCCCCCTCCACCGCCTATCGGCGGTCCCCCTCCCCCATGAATAGGGGAGGAAAGAAAGCGTCAGATCGGAGCCTCGACCCGCGCCACCGGCCCGAACACAGCCGCGAAGCTCTCCATCAGCGCGGCGTCGGCCTCGTCCATGGTGACCGGCAGGCCCAGGTCCACCAGGCTGGTGACCCCGTGCTCGGTCTGGCCGCAGGGGACGATGCCGGAGAAATGGTCGAGATCAGGCTCCACGTTCAGCGAGACGCCGTGGAAGGACACCCAGCGGCGCAGCTTCACCCCGATGGCGGCGATCTTGTCCTCGCGCGTCGGGGCGCCCGATACCCGGCGCTCCACCCAGACCCCGACCCGGCCGTCGCGAATCTCTCCGGTCACGTTGAACTGCGCCAGGGCGCCGATGACCCAGGCCTCAAGGCCAGCGACGAATGCGCGCACGTCGCGCCGCCGGGCGCTCAAATCCAGCATCACATAGGCCACCCGCTGGCCTGGGCCGTGATAGGTGAACTGCCCGCCGCGGGCCGTCGCGAACACCGGGAATCGGTCCGGCTCCAGCAGATCGGCCGATTTCGCGGAGATTCCGGCCGTATAGAGCGGCGGATGCTCCAAAAGCCAGACCAGTTCCCCCGCCTTGCCCTCGGCGATGGCGGCGGCGCGAGCCTCCATGGCGGCGACGGCCGCCTCGTATCCGACATATCCGGTCGAAACGGACCAGCCCGCGGGGGCGCCATCGGCCCTTCCGAAATAGGGCGCGGGAGCGTCAGCATTTAACGACCGGTCAAGCATGTCAGCGCCAATGTGGGCTCGAGGATCGGGGGGCGCAAAGCCCCCTTTGATTTCTTAGCGTTTTTTGATGGGTGGGGTTTTGGGTCAGGTTAACGCCGTCAACGTCGAGATTTCGGTGGTGCTGGGTCGCTCCACCCTGCCCATGCAGCAGCTGCTGCGGATGGGCCGGGGTGCGGTGATCCCGCTGGACGCCGGTGTCAACGAAGAGGTGTGGATTCTGGCCAATAACCACCCGGTGGCGCGTGGAGAGATCCAGATCAACGAGGATCGCATCTCCATCGCGGTCACCCGCGCGGCCGACGTTTACGACTATATGGCCGGCGGCTAGCCAGAACGCTTCACAAACGCGCGGGGGTTTGCTACCTGCCGCGCCTCACCACGAGCGGTCGTGGCGGAATTGGTAGACGCGCAGCGTTGAG
>JAZKFM010000401.1:5258-5656 GCA_040386415.1 Pseudomonadota bacterium | reverse complement strand
CAACCCGTACGGCTTTTCCCACCTGCACCGGACCAACGAAGACAACATCGACCTGAACCGCAATCACCTGAACTTCGAACGTCCGCTGCCGGACAATCAGGCTTACGCAGCGCTGCATGACATCTATGCGTTCACTGAGTTGCGGGGGCCCGAACGTGAGCGCGCCGACGCCTTGCTCGACGGACAGATTCGCGAACACGGCTGGCCAGCGGTGATGTCGATCGTCGAGGGCGGCCAGCACAGTCATCCCGATGGCCTGTTTTATGGCGGCCTGGCGCCGAGCTGGTCGAACCGCACGCTGCACGAAATCCTGCAAACGCATGTTGCCCACGCCGAGGTCGCGATGTGTTTCGATTTGCACACCGGCGCTGGCGAGTACGGTCATCCGATGTTGCTGA
>JAZKFM010000401.1:0-5248 GCA_040386415.1 Pseudomonadota bacterium | reverse complement strand
ATCCGGCGCTACCCGATGCGCAGGCCATTTATGGTCCCTGGCTCTACACGTTGCTGACCGGTGCCGACACCTTGAGCGAAACCGGCGTGGCGGCCACCGCGACGGGCTACACCTCGCAGGCACTGATCAATGCGCTGCCGCAGGTCAAACTGATGCCGTTCGTGATCGAGTGCGGGACGTATCCGGGGCCGGACGTTCATCGTCATTTGCGCGATGACCACTGGCTGCATCTGCACGGCAATCCAAGTGATGCGGTGGGGCGCGAGATCAAGCTGAATCTGCTTGAGCAGTTCTATCCCGCCGACGGCTGGGTGGAGCATGATGCGAACGAGATCTTCGCCACCAGCGTCGCGGTGATCCAGGAGGCCATCGAGAAATCCGGGCGGCCCATCGCCGACGTCACCGCCATCGGCGTCACCAACCAGCGCGAGACGGTGGTGATCTGGGACAAGGCCACCGGCGAACCCATCCACCGCGCCATCGTCTGGCAGGACCGACGCACCGCAGCCACCTGCGAACATCTGCGCCGCGCCGGCCACGAGGCCCGCGTCACCGAGATCACCGGCCTGCTGCTGGACCCGTACTTCTCCGGCACCAAGATCGCCTGGCTGCTGGGGGATATCCCCGGCGCGCGGGCCAGGGCCCAGGCCGGCGAGCTGCTGGTCGGCACCATGGATTCCTGGGTGATCTGGAAGCTGACCGGCGGCAAGGTGCACGCCACCGACGCCACCAACGCCTCGCGCACCCTGCTGTTCGACATCAGGAAGCAGGCGTGGTCGGAGGAGATGCTGGCCCTGCTGGACGTGCCGGCGGCCCTGCTGCCCGACGTGCGCGACTGTGCGGCCGACTACGGTGAAACCGACGCCGCCCTGCTGGGCCGCGCCATCCCGATCCGCGGCGTGGCCGGCGACCAGCAGGCCGCCCTGATGGGGCAGGGCTGCATCCGCCCTGGCGAGATGAAGGCCACCTACGGCACCGGCTGCTTCATGCTGGTCAACACCGGCGAGACCGCCCCCCTGTCGCGGGCCAAGCTGCTGACCACCGTCGCCGCCCGGCTGAACGGCAAGACGACCTACGCCCTGGAGGGCTCGATCTTCATCGCTGGCGCGGCCCTGCAATGGATCAACGAGGGGCTGAACGTGCCGGGCGGCGGCTCGGCCATCGAGGCCCTGGCCCAGGCCGCCAAGCCCGACCACGGCGTGGTCATGGTCCCGGCCTTCACCGGCCTGGGGGCGCCCTGGTGGGACGCCGAGGCCAGAGGCGCGCTGTTTGGCCTGACCCGCGACACGACCCTTGCGGAGATCTCCCAGGCCGCCTTCGACGCCTGCGCCCTGCAGACCCGTGACCTGGTGGAGGCTATGCGCGCCGACGCCCCGACCGCCTTCGGCGCGGCCGTGGAGATCCGCATCGACGGCGGCATGTCGCGGTCGTCCTGGTTCAGCCAGCGCCTGGCCGACCTCACCGGCGTGCCCGTGGGTCGCGCCACCTATCAGGAGACCACGGCGCTCGGCGCGGCCCTGTTCGCGGGGCTGGGGGCAGGGGTCTACGCCACCGTCGAGGACGCCGCCGCGGCGCGGCCGGCCACCGAACGCCACGACCCCAAGCTGGACGGCCACGGCCGCGAAGCCGCCTACGCCCGCTGGCTGGACGCCGTGGCTCGGGTGCGGACCGAGGGTTAAGCTCGGCCCAGATGGCGTTCCCAGAAGGCCAGCCAGCCGTCCCGCTCATGGGCCGGGATTTCGACGTGCCGTCCCGGGTTTATGTGCATGGTCTTCTCCGTTGAGCCGAAGGCGTTGAACAGGGCCAGGCCCTGCTCGCGGGTCATCAGCTCGTCCTCCCACTGGTAGACGAACATCAGCGGGATGCGGATGGCCTCGGCGGCCGCCTTGTGGTCCTCCAGGCCCGGGAAGGCCCCGAACAGTCCGAAGATGGCGGCGGTGATGCGCGGCTCCTGCGCCACGAAGGGCACGCCGAAGCGGGTCCCCATGGAGACGCCCCAGTAGCCCACCGGCTGGCCGGCGCCGACGAAGTCCAGGCCCTGGGCGGCGTCCAGGGCCGCCTTCCACTCCGCCACATGCTTGAGCGCCACCCCGGCGTCACGCGTGGGCCGGGCCGAGGTCTGCGGGCGTTCGCCTTGCTGGGCCTTGCGGCCGGCCTCGGCGGCGGAGGCGCGCGCCTTCTCCGCCTGCTCGCGGGTGATCCTGTCGCCGTGCCCCGGCGCGTCGATGGCCAGGGTCGCATAGCCCAGCTTCTGCGCATGGCTGATGGCGGCGGAGGTCAGGTTGGCCACCTTCTTGTGCTGCGAGCCGCCGTGGCCCAGCAGGATCAGCGGGCGCGGGCCTTTCGCGCCCTCCGGCGCCCAGATGACGCCCGGCACGGCGTCGCCGTCCACGACCAGCCGAAACTCGCGCCGCGTGACGCCGTCCTGCGTCTTCTCGCCAATGAACTCCATGGGGTCTCTCCAGAGCCAGGCCGTCTTTGCGGCCGTCAGGTTGCAATCAGGTGGGCCAGGTCGGCCGCCTTGGTCAGGGTCTCGATCTGCGCGACGGCGCGCACCACCTCGGCGGCCCGCGCCGCGCCGAGCACCGGCGCCATCAGCTCCAGCGCCTTGGCCTCCACCTCGTCGGCCGACATCGGATGCGACGGGAAGCCGACCACGTGGGGGACATAGACCTCCCGCACCGCGCCGTCCTTCAGCCGGACGATGACGCGGGCCGACTCGGTGCGCGGCTGGCCGGGCGGGGTCTCCTGGGCGGGGTCGTGGACAACATCGACCCGGGCCATCAGTTCGTGCACGGCGGCGTCACCGGCCATCCGTTCCAGCGACTGGGCCGAGACGAAATCGAGCCGCCGGTCGATCAGCATGATGGCCGTCAGGTAGCGAAGGTTGAGGGCCGGCATGGCCGCGTCGCGGAAGGCCTGCCAGCGTCCCGGCATCTCGATGCGCACGCTCTCCACGGCCGACGCCTCCAGGTCGGGCAGCAGGTCCAGCAGACCCTTCACCGCCGGCTGGGTCGGCCCGCCGACGGGATAGCGCTTGTAGGCGGTGTGGATCAGCTCGGTCCGCTCGCCCAAACCCTCTATCAGGCCCGCGCGGTCGGCGTCCCCGCCGGTGAAGATCTTCGAGGCCATCCAGCCTTCGGGATGGTCCAGGCTGTCGCGCACCCCGGTGAAGCCGGCCTCCACCATCAGCGCGGCGCTGAGACCCGCGCGGGCGCCCATGCCGGCGAACACGAAGGACTTCTCCACATGCTCGACGTCCAGCAGCCACTGCCAGGACCCGGCCGCCTGCTGGGCGCAATAGGTCAGCAGGTCGGGAATGCGATCCTCGGCGAACCCCAGAATCGAGGCCGCCGCCGCGCCCGCGCCGAACACTGGGCCGATCCCGTGATTGGCGATCCCCGCGCGCCGCAGGTTGCCGACTCCAAGGGCCTTGGGAATGCGCCCGGCCAGTTCGTAGCCGGTGATCACGGCGCGAAGCACCGCCTCGCCGGAGAGCCCGCGCTGCTCGGCCAGAGCCAGGGCGACGCTGACCACGGCGGGGCCCGGCTGCACGAAGGCCGAGGGGATGAAGTCGTTGATCTCCGCGCCGTGGGCGGCCATGGCGCTGGCGAAGGCCGCGTCGCCGAGGGCGGCGGTCGCCTTGGTCCCCAGGATGGTGGCGGCGCTGCGTCGGGCGTCGCCGGACTGGGCGATGGCGAAGTCGCGGGCCAGGCGCGCCGGCGCCAGGTCACGGCAGGCGACGATGGAGGCCAGGGTGTCGAGGATGTGCAGCCGCCCGAGGCTGCGGAAGCTTTCGGGAACCGGCGCGGTCTGGCTGCGGGCGATATAGGCGCAGAGCGCCGGGCCGACGGCGACGCTCATAGGCGTCCGACCTGTTCGGCCATGCTGGCGCAGGTGGAGAGCAGGTGTTCGATGATCTGCTGGCGGCCCGTCTCGTCCACCCGTTCGGCGGGCGCGGAGACCGAGATCGCGGCGGCGGCCTCCGGGCCGCGCGCCATGATGGGCGCCGCGAACCCCACCACGCCCGGCTGATAGCTGGCCATGGCGTAGCCCCGCTCGCGAACCTGCTGCAGCTCGGCCGTCAGGGCCGCGACGTCGAGGCGGCGCTTGCCGCCCATGCCGGTGGCGGTGCGCGCCAGGACCGCCTGGGCGTCGGGCGCATGGGCCAGGATCGCCTTGCCCCCGGCTGTGAGCGGGGCGGGGACCCGGCTGCCGATGCGGGTGGTGAAGCGGATCGGCCGCGGCGAGATCATCTTGTCCAGATAGAGCACGTCGTCGCCGGCCCGGATCACCAGGCTGACGGTCTCCCCGGTGACCCGCTGCAGTTCCTGCAGGAAGCCCGAGGCGGCCCGCTTGATGGGGTGCTCGGTGATCACATTGGCCCCGAGCTCCCAGAGTTTCAGGGTCGCCGAATAGCAGCCCGTCTCGGCGTTCTGCTGGACGTAGCCGAGGCCGATCAGCCCCGCCAGGATGCGATGCACCGTGCTCTTCTGCAGCCCCAGGCGCAGCGTCAGGGCCGACAGCCGCATGGGCTCCGGCGACCGGGTCAGGGCCTCCAGCACCGCGAAGGTGCGAGGCACGACGCCCTCGGTCGGCGAGGCGGGCTCCGCCGTCATCTTGTCTGTCTCCCTCGGTTGACATGATCTGCCCTGGGGCTGACCATTCTGTCAATGGAACAATGTTCCACGTGGCGGAACGATAGTGAGCGGAGCGGGTGATGGGTAGCGACGTGGCGGCGGACGACAGCGTCCGCGCGGGTCCCGTGGTCGAGACGGCGAGCGGCAAGGTGCGGGGCGAGCGGTTCCGCGGCGTCTCGATCTTCCGGGGCATCCCCTATGGCGCGCCCACCGGCGGCGCCAACCGCTTCCGCCCGCCCCAACCGGTGGAGGCCTGGAGCGGGGTTCGGGACGCCATCCTCTACGGCCAGACCGCCCCCCAGACCCGCAGCACCCTCTCCGAGGGCGGCTATCCCGGCAACAAGCCGGAGATGGGGGAGGACTGCCTGGTCCTCAACGTCTGGACGCCCGGCGCCGACGAGGCCCGCCGCCCGGTCATGGTCTGGCTGCACGGCGGCGGCTTCGAGGCCGGTTCCGGCTCCTCGATCCTCTATGACGGGGTCAACCTGGCCTCGATGGGCGACGTGGTCTGCGTCAGCCTGAACCACCGCATGAACGTCTTTGGCCACCTGATGCTGCAGGACGCCCTGGGCGAGGATTTCGCAGGCTCGGCCAACGCCGGCTATCTC
>JAZKFM010000400.1:0-2768 GCA_040386415.1 Pseudomonadota bacterium | reverse complement strand
GAGCAGTCGGCTGTTAACCGACTTGTCGCAGGTTCGAGTCCTGCTCCGGGAGCCAGTTGGAATTTCAGACCTCGCAGGTCTCCCCCTCCCCTATTGTCAGTCCTGGACGGAACCGCCGCCACGCGCCCGCTTTCCCCTGGTTTCAAGCGGAGCTTTGACATGAGCGGAAAACCCCTCGGACGCAGCCTCGCCGTGCTGCTGGCGGTCGCGGCCGCCATCGCCGTACCCGCGCTGCAGGCCACACAGGACTTCGGCATGACGGCCCAAGAGTTCTCCAGCCAGGGCGACCAGACCCTGCGGGCCGCCGGCTACGCCTTCTCCATCTGGGGGCTGATCTATTTCGGCATGGCCGCCTACGCCATCTACCAGCTGACCCTGGCGCCGGAGACCCCGACCCTGCGCGCCGTGGCCTGGCCTTCCGTGGTGGCCATCGCCGGCTGCGGGGCCTGGATCCTGGCCTCGGCCTTCAACCAGCAATGGCTCAGCGTGGCGATCATCCTGGTCTCGGCGGGTGCGATGATCAGCGGCCTGATGCGCGCCCGCGCCGGCGAGGCGCCGGCCTTCCGCGACAAGCTGCTGATCGTCTGGCCGCTGTCCCTGCTGGCCGGCTGGCTGACCATCGCCTCGGCCATCAACATCCTGACCGTCCTGACGGCCCAGGGCCTCATCAGCCCCGACCTCACCTGGGCGGTGATGGGCATAGCCGCGGTGCTGATCGTGGGCGGCTTCGTCGGCTGGCGGCTCCGCTCGCCGGTCTATCTGGCGCCCATCGCCTGGGGTCTGATCGGGGTCTATGTCGCCGAGCAGGCCGACAAACCCACCGCCGCCTGGCTGGCCGTCGGCGCGGCCCTGGTGCTGGTCGCCGAGGCCGTAGCGATGCTGCGCAAGGGACGCTAGGCCGCCACGCGGCCGAACCTCTGGCGATACTCGCCAGGGGTTATCCCCACGCGTTTCTGGAAGGCCCGGTGCAGGCCGTCCAGGCTGCCGAAGCCTGAGCGCTCCCCCACCCGCGCCAGGGGCCAGTCGGAGGTCTCCAGCAGGGCCTTGGCCCGGTCGACGCGGGCGAGCTCCACGAAGGCGGCGGGCGTTGTCGCCGTCTCCTTCTGGAAGACCCGCGAGAAGGTGCGTTCGGTCATGCCCGCGCGACGCGCCAGTTCCGGCAGGCTGAGATCGCCGGACGGATCGGCGGTCACCTCCGCGATCAGGGTCCGCAGGCGCGGCGTCGCGGCGGCCTGCACCCCCAGGCCCGCGCTGAACTGGGTCTGCCCCCCTGGACGGCGCATGAAGAGCACCAGGTTCCTCGCCACGGCCAGGGCGACCTCGGCCCCCAGGTCGGCCTCCACGAAGGCCAGGCACAGGTCGATCCCAGCGGTCACCCCGGCGGAGGTGTAGAAGGGCGGGTCGGACACGAAGATGGCGTCCGGCTCGAGCCGCACCTGGGGGCGGAAGCTGCGCATCTCGTTGCAGGAGTCCCAGTGGGTGGTGGCCCGCCGGCCGTCCAGCAGGCCCGCCTCGGCCAGCACGAATGCGCCCGAGCAGACGCTGCCGATCCGGCGAACCTTGTCGCGGCGGGCCTGCAGCCACTCCGCGAGCCCGCTGCCCCGCATGGCGAGCAGCCCCTCCTTGTCGCCGCCGGCCACGAGGACGGTGTCCAGGCCCGCGGGCAGGTCGGCGATCGGCGTGAAGTCGGCCAGGCGGAGACCGGAATTGCAGGTGATCATCCCGCCCTCCAGGGACGCCAGGATGATGTTGTAAGCCTGGGCGCCGGCATAGCGATTGGCCATGGCGAACACCTCCAGCGGACCGACGAGATCGAGGGACTGGGCCCCGTCATAGCCGATCAGGACAATGTTTCGGGGCGTGGGATTAATCGAGGTCATGGCGCAATGTGCGGTATCTATGACATTTCCGCCAGCACTTTCGACGCCTAGGGTCTCCTCATCGACAACCCTGATGAAGGACATCTCCCATGACCAACCCCTGCTCCAACGACGGCTGCACCTGCCAGCCCTGCGCCTGCGGCCCCGCCTGCGCCTGCGGTGAAAGCTGCGCCTGCAACGCACCGGCCCAAGCCAGCGCGCCCGTCTCCACCGAAGACCGCTGAACCCTGACATGCGCACCCTTGCTCTTGCCGCCGCGGCCGCCGCCGCGACCCTCGCCTTCCTGACGCCCGTGGCGCCCTTCGCGGCGACCGGGGCGAGCGTGGCGCTTGTCCAGCCTGACGGCCTGACCCTTCCCGCGCCCAAGGCGGGTCGGGCCAGGCCGCTGGTGGTGGTGCTGGCCGACAACGCCGGCGCCGAAACCACCGACTTCGCCATCCCCTACGGCGTCCTGAAGGAGTCAGGCGTCGCCGAGGTGCGCAGCGTCGCCACCGCCGTCGGTCCCGTCCAGCTGATGCCCAGCCTGAAGATCCTGGCCGACCAGACCACCCACGAGTTCGACAGGGCCGAGCCCGCGGGCGCCGACATCATCGTCGTGCCCGCCCAGATGAAGCCCAAGAGCCCCGAACTGGCCGCCTGGCTGCGGGCTCAGGCCGCCAAGGGGGCGGTCATCGTCTCCATCTGCGAGGGCGCCCGGGTGCTGGCCCATGCCGGCCTGCTGGAAGGCCGCCGGGCCACCACCCACTGGTCGGCCCTCAAGGGCCTGGCCAAGGCCTATCCCGACACCACCTGGGTCCGCGACCGCCGCTATGTGCAGGACGGGCCGATCATCTCCACCACGGGGGTCACGGCCTCGCTCCCGGCCAGCCTGGCCCTGGTGGAGGCTAT
>JAZKFM010000399.1:0-2684 GCA_040386415.1 Pseudomonadota bacterium | reverse complement strand
GGCTGAGGGAGGCCTCGGTGCGCAGGTCGTCCCCTGTCAGGCGGGTGTAGTCGGCCTCGTCCATGGCCACGGCGCCGGATTGGCGGGCATAGTCGCGCCAGACACCCGCCACGAAGACGTCGGGATTCCTGCCGCCGAGGGGCAAGGCCATGCGGTCGCCGACACGGTGGCCATAGAGCCTGGCGGCCGGTTCCGAGAGCCAGACCGGCGTCACGCCCGGCGGTGCGGTCGCGCTGCGACCGATCATCGGGAGACTGGCCTTGGGCTTAGCCTTGTCCACCGGCCGGACCAGCAGGACCAGGGGCGGCATGTCGGCTGAGAGCCGCATGGGAAGGGACTTCTGGAACACGATGTCCGCGACACCGGGCGCCTGGGCGATTCGGGCGCGAGTCCCGGCGTCAAAGCCGCCGCTCTCCACCCGGAACAGCAGGTCCGACGGCAGGATCTCGGTCAGCCAATCGTCCACCGAGCCCCGCAGACTGGCCACCATCACCGCCATGGCCACCATCAGGCTGGTGCTGGCCACGATCCCGCACAACGCGACGGCCGCCTGGGACGGCGCCCCCCACAGCCGCTTGATGGCCAGGTCGACGGAGACATTCCCGCGGCCGGCGCCCAGCAGGGGGGTCAGCAGGATCCTGGCGAGCCAGGGCATGGCCGCGACGCCGCCGGCCAGCATCAGTCCAATGGAGAGATAGCCGAACAGCGGCAGGCCTCCGACGGCCGGCAGGAAGGCCGCCGCGCCGCCCGCCGCCAGCAGGCCCAGGCCCCACCATCCGGCGGGCCGGGCGTTGGGATCGTTCTTGTCGCCCAGGTCCTTCAGCGCGATGCCCGGCTGGGCGCGACCGGCCTCGAGGGCTGGCAGCAGGCTGCCGAGCAAGGCGGCCAGCAGCCCAAGGGCGAAGAAGACCACGACCGGGAGGGGCGTCACCACCAGGTCGGGAGCCGTGCCCTGGAAATAGCCGCCGCCGAGGTCGCCGCCCAGGAAGCGCAGGGTGCCCATAGCGACGCCAAGCCCCAGCGCGAGCCCAAGCGCGGCGCCGACACCGCCCACCAGGGCGCCCTCGACAAAGACCTGGGCCAGCAGGCCGCGCCGCTCGAGCCCCAGGACCCGGAGCAGGGCGAGCTGCGGCCGCCGGCGGGCCACCGACAGGGACTGGGCCGAATAGACCAGGAACCCGCCGGTCAGCAGGGCCATCATGGCCAGCATTTCCAGATTGACCCGATAGGCCCGGGTGAGGTTGTCGCCCCGCCGGGCCTCCGATTGCGCGGTGACGATCTGGGCGTCGGCGGGGAGCCGAGCCCGCAGGTCGGCCTGCACCGTCCCGGGATCGACGCCGGGTGCGAACTTCAGGTCGATGCGCTGCAGACGTCCCAGGCTGCCGAACAGCCACTGGGCGGTGGCGATGTCCAGCACCGCCACCTGCTGCTCCGAGGCCGCGCCGCTTCGCAGGCCGGCCACCACGAACTCAACGCTGCGCCCCGCCGCCGTGATGGTCACGGTCTCGCCCACTTGGCGCCCACTGGCCGCAAGCGCGGCCGGCGACAGCACGATGGCCCGCGGGTCGAAGAGGCTCTCAGGCACGAAGCCGCCGCCCCCCTGCGCCGGGGCCGCCATCCGGCCAAGCAGGGTAGGGGTGACGCCCGCCGCCCGCAGGGGATCGATCCCCAGCACCGTCAGGCGCCCGCCCTCCAGGGACCGCGACGGGCCGGTCCCGAACCGCGCGGGCAGTTCGACGACAGGGCTCGCAGCGGCGATCCCGGGCGTCCGCGCCAGGGCCGGATAAAGCGTCTCGTCGAAGCCAAGCGGCGTCGTGGCGCGCACCTGCAGGTCGGCGTCGGCGTTCACCGAGCGCACCGCCTGGGCCAGCTCGTTCTGGGCCGAACCGTTGATCAGGTGGACGGCGAAGCCCAGGGCCACACCGATGGCGATGGCCAGCGCCGCCGTCACCACCCGGCCAGGATGGCCACGCCATTCGCCGACCATCATCCATCTGAGCGCTGTGCGGCTGAGAGGGCGGCGTTCAGCCGGCATGGCGCAGGCCGTCACGGGTGAGGATCAGGCTGCGGTCGGCCACGGCCGCCGCGCGCTCGGAGTGGGTCACCAGGATCGCGGCCGCGCCCGAGCCGCGCACCTCGGCGACGAACAGGTCGAGAATCCGCGCCGCGGTCTCGGGATCGAGATTGCCGGTGGGCTCGTCGGCCAGGACCAGGGCCGGGCGGTGGACCAGGGCGCGCGCCAGGGCCACGCCCTGGAGCTCGCCACCCGAGAGCTGCGAGGGCCGGTCGCCGGCCCGGCCGGGCAGGCCGATCGAGTCCAGGATCGTGGTGGCCCTCGCCGTCGCCGCGCCGGCTTCCACATTCTGAAGGACCAGGGGCAGGGCGACGTTCTGGGCCAGAGTCAGGTGCGGCAGGATGTGGAAGGCCTGGAACACGAAGCCGATCCGGTCCCGGCGCATCCGCGTGCGCCCGTCGTCGTCCAGGCTCTCCAGGGCCACGCCGTTGATGGCCACGCCGCCGCTGTCGGCCTGGTCCAGTCCCGCGACCAGGTTCAGCAGGGTGGACTTGCCAACCCCGGACTCGCCCATGATGGCGACGATCTCACCGGCCGGGACCTCCAGGTCCAGGCCCTCGAACAACACGCGACCGCCTGGGACAGACTTGCGCAGAGCGGTGAGCGACAG
>JAZKFM010000398.1:0-2522 GCA_040386415.1 Pseudomonadota bacterium | reverse complement strand
TGGATCTCGAGCCCCGCGATGCGCCGCTGGTCGAGCCAAGCGATCTCGCCCGCGTCCACCTGCCCATGTACGTCCAGGCCATCTTCGAGGCCGCGCCCCGCGAGGGCATGCTGATGCTGGACGAGGACACCTACATGTCGCCGGGCAGCCTGAACGCCGCGCGCCGCGCCGCGGGCTCGGTCGTCCAGGCGGTGCGGGACGTGGCCGCGGGCGAGCAGCAGCGGGCCTTCTGCGCCGTCCGCCCGCCGGGCCACCACGCCGAGCCGCACAGGCCGATGGGCTTCTGCATCTTCTCCAATATCGCGGTCGCCGCCCGGGTGGCCCAGTCCTGCGGCCTGAAGCGGATCGCGGTGGTGGATTTCGACGTCCATCACGGCAACGGCACCCAGGCGGCCTTCGCCGGCCATGAGGACCTGTTCTTCGCCTCCGTGCAGCAGTGGCCCATGTGGCCCGGCACCGGCCATCCCGACGAGGCGGTCCCGGCCAATATCAAGAACGCCGTGGTCCCGCCCGGCGCACCCGCCGAAGAATGGCGCAAGGCGTTCGAGAGCCTGATGCCCCATGTGGACGCCTTCGCGCCGGACCTGATCCTGATCTCGGCCGGCTTCGACGCCCACGCCTATGATCCCGTGGGCGACGCCTTCCAGAACCTGGAGGCTCCGGACTTCGATTGGGCCACGCGGGCCATCGCCTCGGTGGCGCGCAAGCACAGCCAGGGGCGGATGGTGTCGTCCCTGGAGGGCGGCTACGGCCTGGAGGCCCTGGGCCGTTCGGCCCTGGCTCACGTCCGCGCATTGTCGGCCGCCTAAGCACGGGCGCCCCGTTGCAGGGCGCGGCGGGCCTCTCTAGGTTGGCGCCTCACCTTCAGGAACCGACATGGCCGACGCCGCTGACATCGATGGGCTTTCGTTCGAGCTGGCCCTGGCCGAGCTTGAGAAGATCGTGGCCCAGCTGGAGTCCGGCCAGGCCCCCCTGGAGCAGTCCATCGAACTCTACGAACGCGGCGCCAAGCTGAAGGCGCATTGCGAATCCCGGCTCGAGGCCGCCCGCCTGCGGGTGGAAAAGATCGTCATGGGCGCCGACGGCGCTCCGGGGGTCGAGGCGGCGGACTTCTCCTGATGCCCGAGCTTGCCCATCGTGTGACCGAGGCCGCCGACCTGGTCACCGTCGCGCTGGACGAGCTGCTGCCCCGGGCCGAGGGGCCGGAGGCCCGGCTGACCGAGGCCATGCGCTATGCGGCGCTTGGGCCCGGCAAGCGGCTGCGGCCCTTCTTCGCCATCGAGACCGGCAAGATGTTCGACCTGGACGAACGCCCGGTGCTGCGCGCGGCCTGCGCGGTGGAGTGCGTCCACGCCTACAGCCTGGTGCACGACGACCTGCCGGCCATGGACGACGACGACATGCGCAGGGGCCGGCCCACGGTGCACGTGGCCTATGACGAGGCTACCGCCATCCTCGCCGGGGACGCCCTGCAGGCTTCCGGATTCGAGATCCTGGCCCATCCCGACACCCACAAGGACGGCAGTGTCCGCGCCGAGATGGTGTTGCGCCTGGCCCAGGCCTCGGGCGCCAGGGGGATGTGCGGCGGCCAGATGATCGACCTGCTCGGGGTGCGTGACGACCTGGGTGCGGTGGCCCGCATGCAGCGCCTGAAGACCGGCGCCCTGATCGCGGTGGCCTTCGAGCTGCCGTTGATCATGGCCCATGCCGGGGAGGGGGAACGCCACGCCCTGATGGGGTTCGCCCAGGACCTGGGCCTGGCCTACCAGATTGTCGACGACCTGCTGGACCATGGCGGCGAGGACGCTGTGATGGGCAAGAAGGCCGGCAAGGACGCCGCCAAGGGCAAGACCAACTACGTCACCCTGCTGGGCGCCGACGCGGCTCGGGAGCGGTTGAATCTGTTGGTCGAGCAGACCAAGGCGCACCTGGATCCCTTCGGTCGCAGGGCTGAATTCCTGCGAGCCAGTGTGGATTTCGTGCTAGAGCGCCGAAACTGATTTCAAGAGATTTGTCCGCGTAACATGCCGCCAAGCACGCCTCTGCTCGACAAGGTCGCCTCGCCCGCCGACACGCGTGGGTTCAATGCTTCGGAGCTGAAGCAGCTGGCCGACGAATTGCGCGCCGAGATGATCGATGTCGTGTCCCAGACCGGCGGGCACTTCGGCGCGGGCCTCGGTGTGGTCGAGCTGACCGTCGCCCTGCATCATGTCTACCAGACCCCTGACGACATCCTGATCTGGGACGTCGGCCACCAGGCCTACCCGCACAAGATCCTCACCGGACGCCGCGACCGCATCCGCACCCTGCGCCAGGGCGGCGGGCTGTCGGGCTTCACCAAGCGCAGCGAGAGCGAATACGACCCCTTCGGCGCGGCCCACGCGGCCACCTCGATCTCCGCGGCGCTCGGCTTCTGCGCGGCGCGCGACGCCCACGGCAAGGACAACCGGGTGGTCGCCGTGATCGGAGACGGCTCGATGAGCGCCGGCATGGCCTATGAGGCCATGAACAACGCCTGCGAG
>JAZKFM010000397.1:0-9708 GCA_040386415.1 Pseudomonadota bacterium | reverse complement strand
CGGCCAGGCCCTGGCCGAGTTCCAGGCCCTTCAGTTCCGGCTGGCGGACATGGCCACCGAGCTGGACGCCGCGCGCCTGATGGTGCGCCGGGCCGCCGCGGCGCTGGACGCCCGCGATCCCAAGGCCACCCAGTACTGCGCCATGGCCAAGCGGTTCGCCACCGACACCGGTTTCGAGGTCGCCAACCAGGCCCTGCAACTGCATGGTGGCTACGGCTATCTGAAGGACTATCGGCTGGAACAGATCGTGCGCGACCTGCGGGTCCACCAGATCCTGGAAGGCACGAACGAAATCATGCGGGTGATCATCGCCCGGGAGCTGCTGCGCCAATGAGTGACGACGAAGTTCTGGTCCGCATCGAGGGCCGCGTCGGCCGCCTGACGCTGAATCGACCCCAGGCGCTGCACGCCCTGACCACCCGGATGTGCGAAATCCTCACCGACGCCCTGCTCGCCTGGAAGGACGATCCGGCCGTGGCCCTGGTGCTGCTGGATCATTCCGGCGAGCGCGGCTTCTGCGCCGGCGGCGACATCCGCATGCTGGCCGAGAGCGGGGCGGCGGACGGGAAGGCGGCCCGCGAGTTCTTCTTCAAGGAGTACCGGCTCAACCACCTGCTGTTCGGCTACGCCAAGCCGGTGGTGGCGATCATGGACGGTGTGACCATGGGCGGCGGCGTCGGCCTGGCCGCGCCCTCCCAGTACCGGGTGGCCACCGAGCGGACCACCTTCGCCATGCCCGAGGCCGGGATCGGCCTGTTCCCCGACGTCGGCGGCGGCTGGTTCCTGTCGCGCATGCCTGGGCACATCGGCCTGTGGCTGGCCCTCACGGGCGCGCGGCTGAAGGCGGCCGACTGCGAACTGGTGGGGATCGCCACCGACTACATCCCGAGCGATCAGATTGAGGCTTTCAAAGCCGCCCTGATCGCCGACCCCGCCGCCGTCGAGACCCTGCTGACGGAGTTCGAGGGCGACGCGGGCAGGCCCCGCCTGGCCGAGCATCAGGACGAGATCGAGCGGATCTTCGGACTGGCCAGTGTCGAGGCCATCGTCGAGGCGCTGCAGCACTCCGACACCGATTGGTCCGACGACCAGCTCAAGGCCCTGGCGTCGAAGTCGCCCCAGACCCTGAAGGTGGCCTTCCGGCAACTGGCGCTTGGCCGCAAGGCCGCGAGCTTCGCGCAGAACATGGAGATGGAGTACCGGATCGGGGCTCGCGTCGTGCAGCGCCACGACTTTATCGAGGGCGTGCGGGCCGTCATCGTCGAAAAGGACAATGCGCCGAAGTGGAGCCCCGCCACCCTGGAGGGGGTCACCGAGGCCATGCTGGACGATATCTTCGCCCCCCTGCCTTCCGATGAAGCCTGGTCACCCCTACCTCCACTGTAACGAGACGCGCCTGGACGCCGAATGGCGTTCCGAAAGACAACGAAACTTGGGAGAGAACCGATGACACGCAATCTGTTGCTGGCCGCCGTCGCGGTCCTGGCGCTTTCCGCCGGCGCCGCCCAGGCCGCGCCTTCCAGCGAGGTTGCGGCCGCCGTGGCCGACAAGGCTCGCCCCGAGGCCGACACCAAGCGCGACGCCGATCGCAAGCCCGCCGAGATGCTGGAGTTCGCCGGGGTGAAGGCCGGCCAGACCGTGGCCGACTTCCTGCCCGGCGGCGGCTATTTCACCCGCATCTTCTCCAAGGCCGTCGGTCCCAAGGGCGTGGTCTATGCGGTGATCAATGCTCCGCCGCCGAACCCGGCGCCCGACGCCAAGCCCAACCCCATCCTCGCGGTGGCCGCTGATCCCGCCTACGGGAACATCAAGGTGGTGCAGGCCAGCTTCCAGACCCTGGCCCTGCCGACCCAGGCCGACGTGATCTGGACGGCGCAGAACTATCACGACCTGCACCTGGCCCGTTTCAACCTGGACGTGGCGGCGGTGAACAACGCCGTCTTTGCGGCCCTGAAGCCGGGCGGCGTCTATGTCGTGCTTGACCACGCCGCGGCCACGGGCGCGCCCCTGGACACCGCCGACAAGCTACACCGGATCGACCCGGCCATCGTGAAGAGCGAACTGGCGGCGGCCGGCTTTGTCTACGAAGGCGAGAGCACCCTGCTGCGCAACACCACCGACGACCACACCAAGGGCGTCTTCGACCCGACCCTGCGCGGCCACACCGACCAGTTCATCTACAAGTTCCGGAAGCCCAAGTAGGGGAGCGTCGCCCATGACGCGGATCGCGTTCATCGGTCTGGGAAACATGGGCGGCGGCATGGCCGCCAACCAGGCGAAGGCGGGCCACGACGTGGCGGCCTTCGACCTGTCGGCCCAGGCGCTGGAGAAGGCCGTGGCGGCGGGTTGCCGCGCGGCCGGTTCGGCGGCGGAGGCGGTCGCCGGCGCGGAGGTGGTGATCACCATGCTGCCGGCCGGACCCCACGTGCGGGCGGTCTATGCCGACGAGGTGCTGGCCAAGGCGCCCAAGAGCGCCCTGCTGATCGACTGCTCCACCATTGATGTTGAAAGCGCCCGCGCCGTGGCGGCGGACGCCAAGGCCCAGGGCTTCCGCTTCGCCGACGCGCCAGTCTCCGGCGGCACGGCGGCGGCGGAGGGCGGCACGCTCGCCTTCATGGTGGGCTGTGACGAGGTCGACTTCGCCGCGGTGGAGGGCGCGCTGGGCCCCATGGCCCGCGCCGTGATCCGGGCTGGCGACCACGGGGCGGGGCAGGCGGCCAAGATCTGCAACAACATGGTGCTGGGCATCTCGATGATCGGGGTGTGCGAGGCCTTCGCCCTGGCCGAGAAGCTGGGCCTGGACCCCGACCGTTTCTTCGAGATCGCCACCAAGTCCTCGGGCCAGTGCTGGTCGCTCAGCAACTACAGTCCCTGGCCCGGCCAGGTGCCGGCCGCGCCGTCGAATCGCGACTACGAGGGCGGGTTCGCGACGGCGATGATGCTGAAGGACCTGAAGCTCGCCCAGGAGGCTGCCGCCAAGTCCGGGGCGGCCACGCCCATGGGGGCCCAGGCTGAGGGCATGTACGCCCTGTTCGACCGCCTGGGCGGCGGAAACAAGGACTTCAGCGCCATCCTGAACCTGTTCCGGGGCCAGCTGCCTTGAGAACGGTTATCAACGTTCACGAAGTCTGACTGTACGCTCACGAAATGTGCGGTCTTGCGACATGACGGATTGTAGACAACGGGGGCTCGGGGCGCGATAAGCCCGGCAAAGCTAAGGGGACCGGTTGCGGCGCGAGATCGTCGAACGCGCGGCCGGAATTCAAGTCGATGGATTACAAGGCCGCGTTCAGCACCGCTCTCGAGCAGATCCATGCCGAGGGTCGTTACCGGGTCTTCGCCGACCTGAAGCGTCACCGTGGGCAGTTCCCCAAGGCGACCTGGACCCGGGAGGACGGCGCCTCGTCGGAGGTGATCGTCTGGTGCTCCAACGACTATCTCGGCCAGGGTCAGAACCCGGTGGTGCTGGACGCCATGCATCAGGCCATCGATGAGGCCGGCGCCGGCTCGGGCGGCACGCGCAACATCTCGGGCACCACCCACTACCATGTCGAGCTGGAGGCCGAGCTGGCCGACCTGCACGGCAAGGAAGCCGCCCTGCTGTTCACCTCGGGCTATGTGTCCAACGAGGCCTCGCTCTCGACCCTCTACAAGATCCTGCCGGGTCTGATCATGTTCTCCGACGAGCTGAATCATAACTCGATGATCAGCGGCATCCGGGCGGGCAAGCGCGAGCAGCGCCGGGTGTTCCGCCACAACGACCTGGCCCACCTCGAAGAGCTGCTGATGCAGGTCCCGCTGGACGCCCCCAAGGTGATCGCCTTCGAGAGCGTCTACTCCATGGACGGCGACATCACCGACATGCGGGCGATGGTGGCGCTGGCCAAGCAGTACAACGCCATGACCTATCTGGACGAGGTCCATGCGGTGGGCATGTACGGCCCCCGCGGCGCCGGCGTGGCCGAGCGTGACGGTGTCATGGACCAGATCGACATCATCGAGGGCACGCTGGCCAAGGGCTTCGGGGTCATGGGCGGCTACATCGCTGCTGACGCGGTGATCGTCGATGCGATCCGCTCCTATGCCGACGGCTTCATCTTCACCACCTCGATCCCGCCGGCCCTGGCCGCCGGGGCCGTGGCCTCGATCCGCTACCTGAAGGACCACAACGAGATCCGGGAGGCCCACCAGGAGCGCGCGGCGGCCCTGAAGGCCAAGCTGGCCAAGGCCGGCCTGCCGGTCATGCCCTCGGACAGCCACATCGTCCCGCTGCTGGTGGGCGATCCCGTCCACTGCAAGATGATCAGCGACATCCTGCTGGAAGAGCACGGCGTCTACGTCCAGCCGATCAACTACCCCACCGTTCCGCGCGGCACCGAGCGCCTGCGCTTCACCCCGTCGCCGGCCCACACCGACGCCATGATGGACGACCTGGCCCAGGCCCTTGAACGCCTCTGGGCCCACTGCAACATCAAGCGCGTCGGCGGATACGCCGCCTGACGTCAGAGGTCACTGTGGGCGGCGGTCGGTAAAAGCCGTCGCCGGCTTGCGATCCGAGGCGCGCAGGCGCATACGGGGAGCCTACCCACCGCTTCGGAGAAGCCTCAACTTCGATATTCATCTGAACGATCAGGCGGCCAGGCCGCCCAACTCAGGTCCGCCGGCGCACGCCCTTGCCGAGACCAATCTGCTTGGCGAAGTCCGAGCGACGCGCCGCATAGGCCGGGGCCACCATCGGATAGTCGGGCGCCAGACCCCAGCGACGGCGGTAGTCGTCAGGGCTCATGTCGAACCGCGAACGCAGATAGCGCTTCAGCATCTTCAACCGCTTGCCGTCTTCAAGACAGACAATGAAGTCGTGCTGGATCGACTTGTTGATCGGCACCGCCGGCTTGGGCCGTTCTTCCACGGCGATGGGCGCGGCCTGGCCAAGGCCCTGCAGAGCCAGGTGCACCGACCGGATCAGATCTGGCAGGTCGTTCTGCGACACCGAGTTGCGGCTGACGAAGGCCGAGACGATGCCGGTGGTGAGGGACAGAACCTCTTCGCTGTCGGTTCCCTCAGCTTCCCTGTCGATACTCATCAAGCGCCCCCTGGGTACATGGCATTGCAAACGCCCGAGCACCCCTTCGCCCAGGGTCATCAGACTTGGCGTCAACGTCTCCAACCCGACATGGTTCCCAACGTTTGGCCCCGGGCCCGCAAGGCGGTAAAGAGCCGCCCAGGCCCGTCCTCCCCAGATTCCCGAAAGGCCCTCTCATGACCGCCCAAGCCGCCAATTTCATCGACGCCTTCTTCACCGCGCCCGCTTCGGAGAGCGACCCGGCCGTCTCCAGCGTGCTGACGCGGGAGCTGAAGCGCCAGCAGGATCAGATCGAACTGATCGCCTCTGAGAACATCGTCAGCCGCGCCGTGCTGGAGGCTCAGGGCTCGGTCCTGACCAACAAGTACGCCGAAGGCTATCCGGGCAAACGCTACTATGGCGGCTGCGAGGTGGTGGACGAGGTCGAGGAGATCGCCATCGAGCGCGCCAAGCAGCTGTTCGGCTGTGAGTACGCCAATGTTCAGCCGCACTCCGGCAGCCAGGCGAACCAGGCGGTCTTCATGGCCACCATGAGCCCCGGCGACACCTTCATGGGCATGGACCTGGCGGCCGGCGGCCATCTGACCCACGGCAAGAGCGTCAACCAGTCGGGCAAGTGGTTCCGCCCCGTGGCTTATGGCGTGCGCCAGCAGGACCACATGATCGACTATGATCAGGCCGCCGAGGTGGCCCTGGCCGAAAAGCCCAAGGTGATCATCGCCGGCGGCTCGGCCTATTCGCGCGCCATCGATTTCGCCCGCTTCCGCGAGATCGCCGACAGCGTCGAGGCCCTGCTGATGGTGGATATCGCCCACTATGCGGGCCTGGTGGCCGGCGGCGCCTATCCCAACCCGTTCCCGCACGCCCACATCGTGACCACGACGACGCACAAGACCCTGCGCGGTCCCCGCGGCGGCATGATCCTGACCAACTCCAAGAAGTGGGCCAAGAAGATCGACAGCGCGGTCTTCCCGGGTCTGCAGGGTGGGCCGCTGATGCATGTGATCGCCGGCAAGGCCGTGGCCTTCGGCGAGGCCCTGCGTCCGGAGTTCAAGCAGTACGCCCGCCAGGTGATCGACAACGCTCGCGCCCTCGCCGACAGCCTGCAATCGGCGGGCTTCAAGATCGTGTCGGGGGGCACCGATAGCCACCTGATGCTGGTGGACCTGACGCCGAAGAATGTCTCCGGCGCCGACGCCGAGATCGCCCTGGAGCGGGCCGGCATCACCACCAACAAGAACGGCATCCCCTTCGACCCGCTTCCGCCCATGCAGACCTCGGGCCTGCGCGTCGGCACGCCCGCCGGCACGACCCGCGGCTTCGGTGCGGCGGAATTCCGTCAGGTCGGAACCTGGATCGGTGAGGTTCTGGACGGCGTCGCGGCCGGCGGCGACAATTCCGCCGTGGAAGCCAAGGTGAAGGCCGAGGTGCTGACCTTGACGAAACGCTTCCCGATCTACAGCTAAGCCCTCTAATAGGGGTTGGATTGGCCAGGAGGGGCTAGATCATGCGCTGCCCGTTCTGCGGTCATCTCGAAAGCCAGGTGAAGGACAGCCGCCCATCGGAAGACGGCGCGGCTATCCGCCGCCGGCGGTTGTGTCCAGAGTGCGGGGGGCGTTTCACGACCTTCGAGCGGGTGCAGCTGCGGGAACTGACTATCCTGAAGCGGTCGGGGCGGCGCACGCCGTTTGAACGCGACAAGCTGGCGCGCTCGATCGCCATCGCCACCCGCAAGCGGCCCATCGAGCCGGACCGCATCGAGAAGATGATCTCGACCATCGTGCGCCAGCTCGAGAGCATGGGCGAGACCGAGCTGCCATCTTCGGCCGTCGGCGAGATGGTGATGAAGCAGCTCAAGGTCCTCGATGACGTGGCCTATGTCCGCTACGCCTCGGTCTACCGCGACTTCCGTGAGGCGGGCGAGTTCGCCACCTTCCTCGGGGAAGAGGGCCTGAGCGAAGGTTCAGAGGATGAGCGTTAGCCTCAAGCTCGCCACCTCCCTCGACGGCCGCATCGCCACCGGAACCGGGGAGAGCCGCTGGATCACCGGTGAGCAGAGCCGGGAACAAGTCCACCGCCTGCGCGCCGAGCATGACGCCGTCGTCGTGGGCGTCGAGACAGCGCTCGCCGACGACCCCGAGCTCACCGTCCGCCTTCCGGACTTCAACGGCCCGCAGCCCGCCCGCGTCGTATTGGACAGCCGCCAACGCCTGGCCGACGGCTGCAAGCTGATCACCACGGCGCGCGACATCCCCACCTATCTGATTTCCACCACGCCGCCGGAGGCCCGCCTGATGGACGCCGGGGTGCGGGTGCTGCGGGTCCATGCGGTGGGCGACGAGCGGCCCGAACTGCATGATGTGCTCCGCGCCCTGGCCGCCGAGGGCCTGGAGCGCCTGTTCGTCGAGGGCGGCGGGCAGGTGGCGGCCAGCTTCCTGCGCTGCGGCCTGGTGGACCGGCTGGAGTGGTTCCGCGCGCCCATGATCATCGGCGGGGAGGGCAGGCCAGGGATTGGCGGGCTGGCGATCCATGCGCTTTCCGAGGCGCCGAGGTTGCGCCGTCTTGAAGTCCTGGAGGTCGGCGCTGACCTCTGGGAGCGATACGAGAGGATCTGAATGTTCACCGGCATCGTCACCGATGTGGGCCGCGTCCGCGCCGTCCGCGACACCAACCGCGACCGCAGGTTCGAGATCGAGACGAAGTTCGATCTCTCCACTGTCGATATCGGCGCCTCCATCAGCCATGCGGGCTGCTGCCTGACCGTGGTGGAGAAGGCCGACGGCTGGTTCGCTGTGGAGGTGTCGGGCGAGACCCTGTCCCTCACCACGCTCTCGGACTGGGAGGAGGGCCGTCCGGTCAACCTGGAGCGCGCCGCCCGGGTGGGTGACGAACTGGGCGGCCATATCGTCTCGGGCCATGTCGACGGCATCGGCGAGGTGATCTCCATCGAGAGCGAGGGCGGCTCGCACCGGGTCCAGGTCCGGGTTCCCCGGCCCCTGCACCGCTTCATCGCCCCCAAGGGCTCCATCACCATCGAGGGCGTGTCCCTGACCGTGAATGAGGTCGAGGACGACGTGTTCGGCGTGAACCTGATCCCCCACACCTGGGACGTGACCACCTTGGGGACCCTGAACGTCGGCTCCCGGGTCAATCTCGAGATCGACATGCTGGCCCGGTATCTCGCCCGCTGGCGAGAAACAGCCTAAAGGGGGCGGCCAGATAGGTGGCCGTCCGGAAAGAACCCATGCTCGAAGACAAAATCCGCATCCTCGTCGTCGAGGCGCGCTTCTATGCCGACCTGGCAGACGCCTTGCTGCAGGGGGCGGCGGACGCCATCACCTCGCAGGGCGCCGAGTACGACGTGATCACGGTTCCCGGCGCCCTGGAAATCCCCGGCGCCATCGCTCTGGCCGAAGAGGGCGGCGCCACCGGCGTGCGCTATGACGGCTATGTGGCGCTTGGCACGGTGATCCGTGGCGAGACCTATCACTTCGAGATCGTCTCCAATGAGTCGGCCCGCGGCATCATGGACCTGACGGTCGGCAAGCGCCTGGCCATCGGGAACGGCATTCTCACCGTCGAGGACGAGGACCAGGCCTGGGCGCGGGCCAAGGCCAGCGAAGGCGACAAGGGCGGCGGTGCGGCCCGCGCGGCCCTGACCATGATCTCGCTGAAGAGCCAGCTCATGGGCGCCCGATGAGCAAGCCCAAGCAGGCCCGCTCGGTCGCGCGCCTCGCCGCCGTCCAGGCCCTGTACCAGATGGAAGTCTCCGGCGTGGGCGTCGAGGCGGTGATCCGCGAATTCACCGACCACCGCTTTGATCGCGGCATCGAGGGCGACGGGGAGGGCGATCCCCTGGCCGCCGCCGACGAGTTGTTCTTCGCAGAGCTGGTGCGCGGCGTGGTGCAGAGCCAGCGTGAGATCGACGCCGCCGTGGTCAAGCGCCTGGCCACCGGCTGGAAGCTGGACCGCCTGGACGCCACCGTGCGCGCCATTCTCCGTTCGGGCGCCTATGAGTTGTCCCACCGCGACGACGTGCCGGTCGAGGTGGTGATCGACGAATATGTCGAACTGGCCAAGTCGTTCTTCGAAGGACCGGAGCCGGGCTTCGTCAACGGCGCCCTGGACAAGGTGGCGCAGGATGTCCGCGCCGGATGAATTTGAGCAGATCGCCCGGCTGTTCCGGCCGCTGACCCGCGGCGCGGCCGAGGCCCTCGATCTGCTGGACGACGCCGCGGCCATTCCCCCGCGGCCGGGCTTCGACCTGGTGGTCACCAAGGACGCCCTGGTGGCCGGGGTGCACTTCCGCCTGGATGATCCGCCCGACATCGTGGCGCGCAAGCTGTTGCGCTCCAATCTCTCCGACCTGGCCGCCAAGGGCGCCGAACCCTACGGCTATTTCCTGATGACCGCCTGGCCCAGCGGGTTCGGCTGGGACCAGCGCCAGGCGTTCGCCCGGGGGCTGGATGAGGACGGCCTGGCCTATGACGTCATCCTGCTGGGGGGCGACACGGTCTCCACGCCCGGTCCGCTGGTGGTGTCCATGACCCTGATGGGCTGGGTTCCTAGCGCGACCATGATCCGTCGGAGCGGCGCCAAGGCCGGCGACCTGCTGATGGTGAGCG
>JAZKFM010000396.1:0-1768 GCA_040386415.1 Pseudomonadota bacterium | reverse complement strand
CGCCGACGTCGGCGCCCTTGGTGAAGATGCCGCCGCCCAGACGGGCGAAGATGGAGATCAGCGAGGCGCCGAAGCCCAGGGAGACCAGGCCGTCGATGACGTGGCGGTCGGCCGGGGCCAGGCCCTGGACCTGGATCAAGTAGGTGTAGTAGCCGGCGACGCCGATCAGGGCGAAGCCCGCCACCAGCAGCCCGGTGATGGCGCCGGAGGTAAAGGCGAGCTTCAGCCCCTTGGCCAGGCTCTCAGAGGCGGCCTGGGCGGTGCGCACATTGGCGCGAACCGAGATCAGCATGCCGGCGAAGCCGGCGGCGCCCGAAAGCACCGCGCCGATCAGGAAGCCGACGGCCGAGTAGGTCCCGATCAGGAACCACAGCGCGGCCAGGACGACGGCGCCCACGAGCGAAATGGCGGTGTACTGGCGCTTCAGATAGGCTTGCGCGCCTTCCTGAATGGCGGCGGCGATCTCTTGCATTCTCGCATTTCCGGGCGACTCCCGGAGCAGCGCGACGGTCTGGAAGATGCCGTAAAGCACCGCCAGAACGCCGGCGCCGATCACCAGCTCAAGCGTAACACTCATTATCTGAAAGCCCCTTTTGCAATTGCGCGGAGGGGGGACGACGCCGGCTTTAGGCGCGCGCGTCGGTATGTTCCCGGCCCCATGGTGTTTCCCCAGTGGAGCGTCTTTGGCGACGCTCCTTTTATTTGAGAGCGCGAAGGTGCCAAAACTGGCGCCCGTAAGCAACGCCTGTTGGCTTTTCGGTCCTTAGGGCGGCACTTCGCGCGCCGAAGTCACCTGGGCGTTGGCAGGCCGGCGCGCTTCTTGGGCGATTGGGAGAGGACGGCGACGCCCTTCACCTCCTTGGCCCCGCCGATGGCGATGGCCTCGCGCAGCAGGACGGCCTTCAGTTTGGCCTCGTCAATCTTGGTGTAGTCGGTGGCCAGGGTGAAGAACGGCGAGCGGTGCCCGGCCCGCACCAGCGCGTCACGGAAATACGGCTCTTTCGCGCGCAGCTTGGCTGTGTTGGCCAGGGCGGCGAGTTGGATACGTATGGAGACGAAGACGTAGTTGACCAGCAGGCCGCGCACGACGATGGGCAGGGCCACGGGCGACAGGTCTACGTACTGGCCGTCCGTCTTCGCCGCCGACGCCTCCTTCTTCGGCGCAGACGCCCGCGCCGGGGCTGCGATCAACGCGAGAGGCGCAAGGGCGATGAGGGCGCGACGGTCCATGGCCTCACCCTGACAGGATATGGTTTCCGGAAGCTTGAGGGCGAGGGCGGACCGAAACACGGGTTCAGCGGCCGCTACGCCGAGAGGTCAGGCGTGGGTCCAGCCGCCCACACCCGGGTCGATGACCTCATCGCCCACCCGGACCTGGATCCCCTCGGCTTCCACCATCTCTCCGATGACGGTCAGGGCGCTCAGGTCTGGATGCTCAGCCGACACAGTGCAGACGATCTCATAGTCATCGCCCCCCGTGGCCAGCCGCAGCAGGGCGGCGGACTGGTCGTCCTGTGTCGCCAGCCAGGCGCGGGCCGGATTGGAGAGCGGCATCCGGTCCAGGTCGAGCCTCAGGCCGAGGCCACTGGCCTTGGCGATATGGCCGGCGTCGGCCACCAGCCCGTCGGAGACGTCGGCGGCCGCGCTGGCGTGGGCGCGGAGCGTGTCTCGCAGGTCCAGGCGCGGATTGGGCAGGCGGTGCGCTTCGGGCAGCCAGCGGCGGTCCAGTTCGCCCCAGCCAGGGCCCCAATCCAACCAGCCGTCCCCG
>JAZKFM010000395.1:1062-12368 GCA_040386415.1 Pseudomonadota bacterium | reverse complement strand
CCACTCTCTCAACCCGATCCCGGGTGAACAACCTTCATAGCTTCGACATCTAGGCGGCGCTAGCGCGGCCGCGGCGCGGCGATGATGAAGAAGCCGCCCGGCGCCTCCACCAGGTGCTCGATGGCGAAGTGCGTTTCGAGCCTCTCCCGCCACCAGGCGATCGGTTCCTGGATGAGATGGGCGTTCCGGCCGTCCGCCAGCACCTTGCCGGCCGGTCCGGTATGGACGGAGAAGAAGCCGTGCTTGACCGTGATGTGCTCCAGCTCAGAGAGCACGTTTTCCAGATACTCAGGCTCGATGTGCTCCAGGACATCGATGCAGCAGACCAGGTCCGCCGGCTGCGGCGCGCCGTACTCGGGAAAGGCCGGATCGTAGGCGCAGTAGGCGACCTCCACGCCCTGGGCCTCCAGCGCCTTGCGAAGGTTCTGCTTGCCCGCCCCATAGTCGCTGAGCGTCCTGGCCCCGTTGCGGCTGAGCACCTGCGCGACGAGGGGCGCGAAGCTGATGGAGGCGACGCCATAGTCAGGGTTCTCGTGCAGCGCCTGCTGCTGCTTCCGGTAGGCCTCGGAAATCACGGGGGCGGCGGCCTGGCTCATGGCGCCAGTATCTCATAGGGGCTGTTCGCCCGCCAGTTTCCCGGGGCCGCCGCAGCTCCGCCTCGCCTCGCGCCGGGGTCAGCGCGCCGTCGTTCCCATATCTGGAACAGCTCGCCCCAGGGGGATCTCTAGCGCCGCATTGATCGCCCGTCGCGTGTCCGACAAGTTGCGGGACGATCACCAATGTTTCTCGCCAGCGTGACCTAACCGAATCCGTGGGCTCCTAGAGCTGCCCTCCTCACTGGAGGGGTCACCATGAAATCTCGGAACAGTCATCGCGAGATCGCGCTTTGCGGCGCGGCGCTATCAGTCCTCGTCATCACACTGGCTGGCGTTTCGCCGGCGCGGGCGGCCGACGCGGCGGCGGACGCTGCGGACGCCGGCGAGGTTTCGGAATTGGTGGTCACCGCCCCCATCCGCGAAAGTCTTGAGAAGTCCCTGGCGATCCAGAAGGAAGCCGACAACGTCGTCAACGTCATCGCCGCCGACACCATCGGCCGCTTCCCCGACGCCACGGCCGCCGGCGCCCTGGCGCGCCTGCCGGGCATCGGCGTCCAGCGCGACCAGGGCCAGGAGCGCTACATCCAGATCCGCGGCGCGCCGACCCGCTGGACCACCGTCGCACTCGACGGGATCAACGTCCTTGGCGCCGAGGACCGGATCTTCCGCTTCGACTCCGTGCCGGCGGCCCAGATCAGCCAGGTGGTGCTGAACAAGACCCTGCTGCCCGACATGCCGGCGGAATCCCTGGCCGGACGGGTGAACATCGAGACCTTCTCGCCCATGAGCATGCCGGGCTTCCACGGCACGTTCGACGCTGGCGGCGGCTTCGTCGATCTGGGCGACGGACCGGTGAAACAGTATTCCGGCCGTCTGTCCTGGGCCAACGACACCTGGGGCTTCAGCCTCATCGGCTCGCACTATTCGTTCGAACAACAGACCGACAATTCCGAGCCCCGGTTCGACGCGACCGGCATCACCCAGCTGCGGATCACCAAATACATCATCACCCGGCAGACTGAATCCTACTCTGCGAAGGTCGAGTACGCTCCGAACGACGACAATCGTTTCTCTTTCAGCCACCTGAAGACCGAGTTCAACGACTTCGAGGAGCGCAATCAGTATCGCTTCCAGTACAGCAACGCCTTCTCCGGAACGCGTAACTTCCAGACCGCCGACCTGGTCGGCGTGCCGCTGGACGCCTCCTTCGAGGACGGGATCTATTCCAACGGCGTGTGGTTCACCGTGCTGCACGGCGAGCACAAGCTCTCCGACTGGAACATCGACTGGAACCTCGCCCACACCTCCACTGAGTTCAACACCCATACGCCCACCACCACCCAGCAAACCTCGACGGCGCTGGGGCGCCCGACGGCGGGCAACGCCCTGCTGCTGCCCTCCCTGCAACTCCAGGTGAACGCCATTGCTGGAGGCATCCCGTTCGCCACCCTCTACGACACGGTGAGCGTCGGTGGGGTTCTGACCCGCGGGCCGCAGCGGACCTCTCTGAACCAGCTCAGCCTCACCGAAGAGTTCGCCAGCGAATTCAGCTCGCAGTTGGAGACCGAGGCCGTCACCGCCAAGTTCGACATCAACCGGGACTGGACCAGCTTCGGCGCCGAAGCCACCTTCAGCGCCGGCTTCCAGTATGACGACCGAAGCCAAGACAACCAGAACGTCGCTCTGGTGCGGGCGGACGGAACGGTGGCCTCCAACAACCGCTCCGGCTTCAACCTGCGCAACGTGGCCACTCAGCTCGGTCTGCCGTGGAACCCGGCGGCCTATTTGACGCCCAACGCCTGGGACACCAATTTCAACTTCGGCTTCACCGCCAACTACATCCACAACCCCGCCTGGGCCCACCAGCAGCAAGTGCTGATGGCCGCGGCGCGGGCCGCCAATGAGGCGGGCACGGGCAATTTCGCGGTCTACGACTTCGATCCGCGCGCGGCCAACACGGTGGACGAGACCGTGGCCTCCGCCTACGCCATGAACCGGTGGAAGTGGGACCGCCACACCCTGATCGCCGGTCTCCGCGCCGAACGCACCGAGGTGTCCACCGAGGGCCTGGCCATCGCCGGGGCGGCGCTGGTCCCCCTCACCTTCACCACCGAAGAAACCCAGGTCTTCCCCAGCCTGCACTACACCTTCGACTACGCCGACGATGTGAAGCTCAGGGCGGCCTTCATCAGCGGCGCGGCGCGGCCCAGCCTTGCCGACATGCGCGCCTCGGTCTCGGTGAACGACACGACGCAGACCATCAGCGGCGGCAACCCCTTCCTGAAGCCGGAGACCGCTTACGGGGTCGACCTCTCGGCCGAATGGTACTTCGCCCCGGCCTCCCTGCTGGCGGTCAGCGCCTATCACCGCGAGATCAAGGACGTGCTGTTCGACGCCACCACCCCGGTGGTCGACAACAGCTACGACTTCGGTGGCGTCAGCCGCAACGGCTACACGTTCGACACCACCCTGAACGGGGGCAACGGTCACCTCAGCGGCGTCGAGTTCGTCTACTATCAGCCCTGGACCTTCCTGCCGGGCTGGACCTCGGGCTTCGGCTTCCAGGGCAGCCTGTCCTTCACCAAGGGCGACTTCGAGACCCCTGACGGCTCCACCGTCAAGTTCCCGGGCACCTCCGACCGCATCGTGGGCGCCACGCTGTTCTATGAGAAGTACGGCCTCTCCACCCGCCTCACCTACCAGTACCGCACCGACTGGCTGGACGAGGTGTTCCCGAGCGGCAGCGCGGCCAACGCCAACCTCTACTGGGACGAAACCACGCGGCTCGATCTCTCGGTCCGATACGAGATCAACCCCTACGTCTCGCTGTTCCTCGACGCCAACAACCTCACCGATGAGCGGGGCGTGCGTTACCAGGGCCAGGAAAACCGGCCCTACGAGGTCGAAGGCTTCGGCCGCAAGTTCCTCTTCGGCGTCCGCGCCAGCTTCTAATCCCCACGGCCGGACGCCCTCCGCGGCGTTCGGCTGAACACTTCGCGCTCCCGCATCCCAGTGCGGGAGCGTTTTTCTTTGGGTCAGGCCAGGTCCAGCCCGACGGCGGCGTGGTCGCTGGGATACCAGCCCTCGGCGTCGGGGGTGTCGAGACCGCGAAGAGCGGCCACCTCGCGCCAGGGACCCGGCCGGTGCAGCACGCAGTGGTCGATCGCCGCCAGGCCCTCAGGCGCCTCGCCGATCCGCGCTCCCTGCAGGGTGCCTGGACGCGGATCCAGCCCCAGAGGCGCCAGAGCCGCGTCGGCGGCCTGTGCGTTGAGGTCGCCGGCCACCACCAGCCCGCCCTCCAGGCCTTCGCCGGCCCAGGCCAGGGCCTGGCCAAGTTGCTGCGCACGCAGCGCATGGGCGCCGCGCAGGTGTGTCAGGTGCAGGTTGAGAATGCGCAGCGGCCGACCCTCGACCTCCAGGTCCAGGCGTTGGGCGATGCGGTCGCCGTCGGCGGCATGGCTGGCCAGGTCGAGGCGGTCGGCCACGCCCTGCGCGCGGGCCAGGATCGCCAGGCCCGACGTGCTGTCCAGGTCGCGGCCCTGGTGCGTGCGGGCCTTGCGTCGGGATGGAGCGTGGTGGGCGACGAGGCCCAGTTCGGACGCCAGCCGGCCGGCGGTGTCGAAACCGTCGGCGGCGAAGCACTCCTGCAGGCAGACGATGTCAGGCGCCAGGTCCCGCAATCCGTCGCCCATCAGCTGCAGGCGGCGGAGATAGTCGCCCTCGTTCTTCCAGCTGTTGAGGGTGACGATGCGCACGGGGGCGTCAGGCGGCGCGCTGACCCTCGACCCAGACGCCGCGCACCACCGGCAGGCCGCCGCGGGTGTTGACCCGCACGAGGTCGGCGCGCGCGCCGCTCGTGATGGTCCCGCGATCGGTGAGCTGGGCCGCGCGGGCCGGAGCCTCGGTCACGACGGCGACCGCCCGGGCCAGGCTCCAGCCAAACGGCGCGGCGGTCAGGGCGAAGGCGCACTCGATCAGGCTGCGCGGCACATAGTCGGAGGCGAAGGCGTCCAGCAGGCCGGCGTCGGCCAGTTCCGAGGCCGGGACATTGCCCGAATAGGAGCCCCCCCGCATCAGGTTGGGCCCGCCCATCACCACCACCATGCCGCGCTCCTTGGCGCGCCGGGCGGCCTCGATGGTCACCGGGAATTCCGAGACGGTGGCGCCCAGGTCGGCGGCCTCGTCGACGTGCTCGACGTCTTCGTCATCGTGGCTGGCCAGGGGTATCCCCCGCGACCTGGCCAGGTCGGCCACCAGACGGCGGTTGTTGGCGGCGTTGCGGCCCTGACGGTCGCGGATGCCGGCCAGGCGCTCGTCGATGTCCTGGGCGGAAATGCCGTTGGCGCTCCAATTGGCCAGGTGCTTCTCGATGTTGCGGTACTGCCGCTGCCCCGGCGTGTGGTCCATCAGGGAAAACAGCGAGGTCAGGGGATGGCTCGCCAACTGCTCCAGCCGTGCGGGAAGGTCGTCGGCCGGGGTTTCGCAACGCCAGTGCAGGCGATGATCGCCCTTCAGCATGCCGGCGTCGCGGGCGGCCAGCAGGCCGTTGGCCAGCCGGGGCAGGTTGTCGTGGTTGCGCGCCACGGACGGATTGAACGTGCCGATGCTCAGGCTGTCGAACACCGTGGTCACCCCCACCGACAGGCAGCAGCCGTCATGGGTCACCGCCGCCGAGATGGGGTTCCAGTCGATGTTGGGCCGGGGGAAGAAGTGCTTTTCCAGATTGTCGGTGTGCAGGTCGATCACGCCGGGCATCAGGACGTCGCCTGCGAGGTCCTCCCCCACCGAGCCGCCGCGGTCCACCGCGACGATCTTGCCGTCACGCACCAGGACCGAGCCCAGGAACGAGCCGTCGGCAGTGACGACCTGGGCGTTTTTGAACGCGAACTCCACGGCGGTTCCTTTCAATGCGGATCAGGGCCGCTCTGGGTCTGGGAAGTCGATCACCACCTCGGTCGTGGAGCGGGAAATCCCGTACTCCAGGGGCCTGCCGAGGCCGTCGATGTTGAGATAGCGGTGCACCAGCAGCGGGACGTGCCGCGGGATGCGCAGCTGCTCGGCCTCCTCGACCGTGGGCAGCCGGGCGGAAATGGCGGTGCGCCGGCGGGTGTAATCCGGGATGCCGGAATCGATCAGCGTCTGGGTGATCGATCCCCGCGCCCGGTACATGTCGATGAAGGTGGGAAAGCGGTCGTGGCTGAAGTGGTGCTGGCTGATGCCGGTGGGCTCTTCGTCGATGTACCGGCAGCGCTCCAGATAGATGATCGGCTGGCCCGGGCGCAGGCCCAGCTGCGCCGCGGCCTTGGCGTCCGCGGCCCGGGTCATCAGCTTCAGGGTCTCGGTGCGCGGGATCCTTCCCCGTTCACGGACGTGGTCGGAAAACCGCGGACGCCGCTGAAGCTGCATGGGGGTGGAGGGCCGCCTGACAAAGCTGCCGCGGCCCTGGGTGGACTCCACGATCCCCTTGTCCTGCAGATCGGAAAGCGCCCGGCGCACCGTATGGCGGTTGACCATAAACTCCCGCGAGAGCTCGAACTCCGTCGGCAGCTTGTCCCCGGGCGTCAGTTCGCGCGCCAGGATCCGGCGTTCCAGGGACTGTGAGATCGTGCGCCAAAGGGCCATGGCCACCTTCGTATCACTCGCTCTTATCAGTCTTGCGACACCAATCTAGACAAGTTCTATTGACGTCAAAGAACCTTCATCATTGGTTTGTTGCCGGAAGACCTTCGCTCAACTAACACTCGACTTAAGCGAATGCAACAACCTGCTTATTTGTCGGAGGTTATCGATGGCGGCCCAACCAGTTGTCGAGGCGACGCCCGAGCGGCGGCGCTGGCTCTCCATCCTCGCCAAGGCGCAGCCGAAGGAAGTCCTCGCCGCCTGGGAAGGCCTGGCCTCGCCGCCGGAATACCGCGCGCTGCGCAGCCCCGAGATCGGCATGGTCCTGGTGCGCGGCCGCATGGGCGGCTCCGGCGACGCCTTCAACCTCGGCGAGATGACCGTGACCCGCGCCGCGGTTCGGCTCGACAGTGGCGAGACCGGGATCGGCTACGTGGCCGGCCGCGATCGCAGGCATGCGGAGATCGCCGCGGCGGTGGACGCCATGATGCAGTCGGCCGACCTGCGCCCCTCCGTCGAGGGCGCCGTCATCGCCAAGCTGGCCAAGACCCAGGACGAGCGGCGCGACACCGCCGCCCGCAAGGCCGCGGCCACCAAGGTCGACTTCTTCACCATGGTCCGCACCCGGAGCCCCGGCTGATGTCCGCCGTCCTCGATCTCGCCGATATCGCGCCGGCCTTCCCCGACCCCACGCGGGGCAGCCAGGCCGTCTTCCGCAAGGTGATGGAATGCATGGCCCGTCCGGGCGTCATTCATGACCTGGCCTTCGCCCCCGACGCGCCCCAGGGCCTGGACCGCGCCGCCGGCGCCGTCGCCCTGACCCTCTTCGACTTCGAGACCCTGATCTGGCTTGACCCGCGCCTGCGCGGTGGGCTCGCCGAGGGCTGGATCCGCTTCCATTGCGGCCCGCCGCTCACCGAGGATCCGATGGCCGCGACCTTCGCCCTCGTGACGGACATCGCATCGGCGCCGGCGCTCACCGCCTTCAACATGGGCGACGCCAAGTACCCCGATCGCTCCACCACCCTGGTCATCCAGCTGCCGTCCCTGGAGGGCGGCCCGCAGGTCGTGCTCACCGGGCCGGGCATCAAGACCGAAATGACCCTGGCCCTGGCGGGCCTGCCCGACGGGTTCTGGGCCCAGGTCCAGGCCAACCACGAACAGTTCCAGTTCGGCGTGGACTTCATCTTCGTCGCCGGCGACCGCGTGACCGCGCTGCCGCGTTCGACGCGCATCACCATCAAGGGAGACTGACATGGCCTATGTGGCAGTTAAGGGCGGCGAGCGGGCGATCACCAACGCGCACCGCTGGCTCGCCGAGGATCGCCGGGGCGACGTCGCCATCCCGGAGATCGAGACCGATCAGATCCGCGAGCAGCTCTCGCTCTCCGTCGACCGGGTGATGAGCGAGGGCTCCTGCTATGACCGCGACCTCGCGGCCCTGGCCGTCAAGCAGGCGCGCGGCGACTTGCCGGAAGCCATCTTCCTGACGCGGGCCTATCGCACCACCCTGCCCCGCTTCGGCGCCTCCCTGCCGGTCGAGACCGGTCAGATGGCCGTCCGTCGGCGAATCTCGGCGGCGTTCAAGGACATCCCCGGCGGCCAGGTGCTTGGCCCGACGTTCGACTACACCCACCGGCTGCTGGACTTCACCCTGGCCGCCAATGGCGAGACGCCGGTCGAAGGCGCCCTGGAGGCCGAGGAAGCTCAGGCCTATCCCATGGCCACCATCGCCTCGGTCTTCGCCCACGAGGACCTGCTCGAGGCCGACACCCAGACCGACGAAGCGCCCGCGCCCTTCGACCTGACCCGCGAGCCGATGGCCTTCCCGGCCGGCCGCGATCAGCGCCTGCAGGCCCTGGCCCGTGGCGACGAAGGCTTCCTGCTGTCCCTGGCCTACTCCTCGCAGCGCGGCTGGGGCTCGACCCACCCGCTCTGCGCCGAGATCCGCCTGGGCGAGGTGGCCGTGGAGTTCATCCCCGACGAGCTGGGCTTCGCCATCGAGATCGGCGAGCTGACCCTGACCGAGTGCCAGATGATCTCCACCTACGGCGGCGGCGTCGACACCGCCCCGCAGTTCGCCCGCGGCTACGGCCTGACCTTCGGCCACTGCGAGCGCAAGGCGATGTCCATGGCCATCGTCGACCGGGCCCTGCGGGACGCGGCCGCCGGCGAGGCCTCGGCCCCCTGCCAGGACGAGGAATTCGTCCTCTACCACTCCGACAATGTGGAGGCCTCCGGCTTCGTGCAGCACCTGAAACTGCCGCACTACGTCGACTTCCAGGCCGACCTGCAACTGATCCGCCGCCAGCGCCGCGACTACGCCGAGCGCGCGGCTGCGATGAAGGAAGCCGCCGAATGACCGCGCGTCCCAACGAGCCCGAACGCTACTACAACTACGCCTACCTGGATGAGCAGACCAAGCGGATGATCCGCCGCGCGATCCTGAAGGCCCTGGCCATCCCCGGATACCAGGCGCCCTTCGGGTCCCGCGAAATGCCGGTGCCCTACGGCTGGGGCACGGGCGGCATCCAGCTGACCGCGGCGATCATCGGCCCTGACGATGTCTACAAGTGCATCGACCAGGGCGCCGACGACACCACCAACGCCGTCTCTATCCGCCGCTTCTTCGCCCAGGTGGCCGACGTGGCCACCACCGAGGAGACCGGCGAGGCGACCATCATCCAGACCCGCCACCGCATCCCGGAAAAGGGTCTGACCGAGGGCCAGGTCCTGGTCTTCCAGGTGCCGCAGCCCGAGCCGCTGCGCGGCCTGGAAGCCCGCGAGACCGAGACCCGCGCCATGCACGCCTATGAGGAATACGGCCTGCAGTACGTCTCGCTCTACGAGAGCGTCGCCGCTCACGGCTACATCGCCTCGACGGTGGGCTATCCCACCATGATCGAGGAGCGCTACCTGATGAGCCCCTCGCCCATCCCCAAGTTCGACAATCCCAAGCTGGGCCAGAACCCGGCCATCCTGCTGTTCGGCGCCGGGCGCGAGAAGCGCATCTACGCCGTGCCGCCCTACACCAACGTCCGCAGCCTGGACTTCGAGGATCACCCCTTCGAAACCCAGACCTGGGAAGAGGACTGCGCCCTCTGCGGCGCCGAGCAGAGCTACCTCGACGAGGTGGTCCTGGATGACTCCGGCGAGCGGATGTTCGTCTGCTCCGACAGCAACTTCTGCGCTGAACGCCGCGCCGCCGGCCACGCCGGCCCGATGGCGGGCCACCAGCTCGCCGCCCTCGACAAGGAGCCGGCGTGATGGATGCCGCGGTACTCACCAAACCCCACGCGGCCTCGGGCATGACCCAGGCCGCCCCGCTGCTCCGGGTCTCCAACCTGACCAAGTCGTATGGCCATGTCGTCGGCTGCCGGGACGTCTCCTTCGAACTCCGTCCCGGCGAAGTGCTGGGCATCGTGGGCGAGAGCGGCTCGGGCAAGACCACCCTGCTGAACGCCATCTCGGGCAAGCTGCCGCCCTCGGCCGGCAAGGTGGAGTTCGACACCAGCCGCTTTGGCCTGACCGACATCTACGGCCTGAACGAGCCCGACCGCCGGCGCATGCAGCGCGAGGAATGGGGCTTCGTGCACCAGAACCCCCGCGACGGCCTGCGCATGCGGGTCTCCGGCGGCGCCAATGTCGCCGAGCCGCTGATGAACCTGGGCAACCGGCACTATGGCAAGATGCGCACGGCCACCATCGAGTGGCTGGACCGCGTCGAGCTCGACACCCGCCGCATCGACGACAAGCCGCGCAACTTCTCCGGCGGCATGCAGCAGCGCATCCAGGTGGCGCGCAACCTGATCCACGGGCCCCGCCTGGTGTTCATGGATGAGCCCACCGGCGGTCTCGACGTCTCGGTCCAGGCCCGCCTGCTGGACCTGCTGCGCGAGCTGGTGCGCGACCTCGGCCTCGCCGTGATCATCGTCACCCATGACATGGCCGTGGCCCGCCTTATGGCCGACCGGCTGATCGTCATGAAGAACGGCTTCGTCGTGGAGACCGGCCTCACCGACCAGGTGCTGGACGATCCCCAGCACCCCTACAGCCAGCTCCTCGTCTCCTCCGTCCTGCAGATCTAGGTCACACCATGAGCACCCTTCCCCTCATCGTCGTCGAGGACCTGGCCAAGACCTTCGTCCTCCACAACGCCGACTCTGCGTCCATTCCGGTCTTCGAGCGCCTGAGCCTGGAGGTTTCTCCCGGCGAGTGCGTGGTCCTGGCCGGGGAGTCCGGCGTCGGCAAGTCCACCCTGATGCGCTCGATCTATGGCAACTACCTGCCGACCCAGGGATCGGTCCGCGTCCTCCACGACGGCGCCTATGTCGACATCACCCAGGCCCTGCCGCATCAGGTGCTCGACGTCCGCCGCCGGACGCTCGGCTATGTCAGCCAGTTCCTCCGCGTGATCCCGCGCATCTCCACCCTGCAGCTGGTGATGGAGCCGCTGCTGGAGAATGGCGTCTCCACCGAGGAGGCCCAGGCGCGCGCCGAGACCCTGCTCTCGGCCCTGCGTCTCCCCCGCGCTCACTGGGACTTGCCGCCCGCCACCTTCTCCGGCGGCGAGCAGCAGCGGGTGAACATCGCCCGCAGCTTCATCCGCAACTATCCGGTCATGCTGCTGGACGAGCCCACCGCCTCCCTGGACGCCGAGAACCGCGCCATCGTGGTGACCCTGATCCAGCAGGCCCTGGCCCGGGGCGCGGCGATGATCGGCATCTTCCACGACCACGACGTCCGCGACGCCGTCGCCACCCGGCTGTTCGGGGTGTCTGAGTTCAAGGCGGCCGCCTGATCATGGACCAGCGGATCTTCTCGGAGAACATCGTCACGCCCCAGGGTCTGGTGCGGGGCGAGGTGGTGGTGCGGGACGAGGTGATCCTCGCCGTCGAAGCTCGCCAGAGCCCCTCGGCCGACGCCCTGGATTGGGGCGGCGACTGGCTCATTCCCGGTCTCGTGGATATCCACACCGACAACCTTGAAAAGCACTACCAGCCGCGCCCCGGCGCCCTGTGGGACGCCTATGGCGCGGCCCTGGCCCACGACGGCCAGTGCGCCTCGGCCGGGATCACCACTGTGCTGGAT
>JAZKFM010000395.1:0-1052 GCA_040386415.1 Pseudomonadota bacterium | reverse complement strand
ATTCGCTAAGCCTGCACGGGCGCAAGGAAGGTCTCGACCGCAAGGAGGCGCTGGCCCCCATGATCGCCGGGATGGACGCGGCCCAGGCCGACGGCGCCCTGCGCGCCGAGCACCTGCTGCACCTGCGCTGCGAGGTGACCAATCCCGAGCTGCTCAGCCTGCTGGAGCCTCACGCCGACAATCCCCGGCTGAAGCTGCTGTCGGTGATGGACCACACGCCGGGTCAGCGGCAGACCTCCAACGTGGCCGCCCTTGAGACCCGCATGGTGGCGGCCGGCCGCAGCGAGGCCGAGATTGGCGAGATGCTCGCCAAGCGCCACGCCGGTCGCGACCCTTCGGTGGCCCAGTCCAACCGCCGCAGCGTGGTAGCCTTCGCCCGCGAGTACGGCGTGCCGATCTGCGCCCACGACGACGCCACCCTGGAGCATGTGCAGGAAGCCTACGACGACGGCTGCGTCATCGCCGAGTTCCCTGTCACTCTTGAGGCCGCGCTGAAGTCCAAGGCCCTTGGCATGGCCATCTGCATGGGCGGACCGAACTTCGTGCGCGGCGGCTCGCACTCTGGCAATCTGTCGGCCCGCGAGTGCGCCGAGCACGACGTTCTCGACATCCTGGCCTCGGACTACGTGCCCCTCTCCATGCTGCGCTCCGCCTTCATGCTGATCGACGATATGGGCTGGACGCCGCAGAAGGCCCTGGCGACCGTCGCCGCCAACCCGGCCCGCAGCCTGGGTCTCAACGACCGCGGTGAGATCGCGCCGGGCCAGCGCGCCGACATGGTCCGGGTCGCGCGGCGCAGCGCCGGATGGCCGGTGCCCACCGAGGTCTGGCTGCGGGGCGTTCGGACCGCATGACCGCGCGCTATGCGATCTACTACGCCCCGCGAGCCGGCACGCGGCTGTGGGACAAGGCGTCCGCCTGGCTGGGCGCCGACGCCTATACGGGCGCGGCGCCGTCGCGCCGCCCCCTGCCCGGTCTCGAGGCGCTGGACCTGGACGCTCTCACGCAAGACCCTCGCGGCTACGGCTTCCACGCGACGCTCAAGGCCCCCT
>JAZKFM010000394.1:14360-15913 GCA_040386415.1 Pseudomonadota bacterium | reverse complement strand
GCTCTCCGCCCCGGCCGTCATAGTTGGCGAACATGGCCCACCAGGCGCCGTTGTGGCGGTCGACCCAGGTGATGGAGCCCGTGCCGAGGCCCAGAGCCACGCTGCGGCGATGGGCCAGGGTCTGGGGATCGAAGAACTCGACGGTGCTGACCTGGGGCGTGGCCGGGAAGTTGGAGCTGGCGCAGACCAGGTCCTTGGCGATCAGGGCGCAGGAATTGATGTGCGGGAAGCGGGCCTTGTCCCCGGTCCACTCCGCGCGTTTCTCGCCGGTGGCCTTGTCGTAGCGGATCAGGCGGAAGTTGCTGACCGCGTAGATGTCCCTGGGGCCGACGGCCGCGCCCTGGGTGGCGGCGCCGGCGTAGCGGCGCAGGGTCTGGGCCTGGGAGGCGAAGGCCGGGGCCTCGGTGGCGATGGCCGCCTGGCCAGCCGCCGCCGGATCGGCAAGGACGGCGGCCAGCGAAACCAGGCCGGCGAAAAAGGCGGTCAGCATGCGGTAACCCCTGGTGACCTTGGATCGAAGCGATCCAAGGCCATGGAATGTGATCGATGGCTAAGGTCTAGAGCGAGATCGAGCTCTAGAAGTTCATCGCCGCGCCGATCCAGTAGGTGCGGCCGTAGTTGGCCCACTCCTGCAGGTACTTGCGGCCCGGACCCGTGACTTCCTGGCGGCCGGTGTTGGAGAGGTTCTGGCCCTCGGCGAAGACCGTCAGGTTGTCGTTGAAGCGCCAGGAGATGCTGGCGTCGAAGAGGTGCCGGCCCTTCCAGTACTGGTCGGAATTGGGGCTGGCGTCGTTGATGGTCTCCAGCTGGCCGCCGATGTAGTTGTGCGACACCCGGGCCTCGAAGGGGCCGCGCTGGTAGTAGACGCTCTCGTTGGTGGTGATCTCCGGCTGTTGGAACAGGCCGGTGACACGGGGGCCGGCCGAGGTGCGGAAGGTGAACTCGGTGTCCAGCCAGGTCAGGTTGCCGTTGAAGCCGAAGCCGTTGAAGGGCTCGGGCAGGAAGGTGAAGGCCTGCTGGACGGCGAACTCCACGCCCTTGATCTTGGCCTTCTCGGCGTTGCGCGGGGTGGCGACGATGACGTCCTCCGCGCCGCGGCCGACATCCAGGCGCTCGGTGGAGGTGAGGGTGAAGATCTCGTTCTTGATGTCCTTGGAGAACACCGCCAGCGAGATCAGGCCGTCCTGGGGATAGAACTCCACCGACAGGTCGAAGCCCTGGCTCTCACGGGCCTCCAGGCCCGGATTGCCGCGCGACAGCCGGGGCGTGGCGCCGGTGAGGTCGAGGGTCTCGCCGCCGCCCAGCGAGCTGAAGTCGGGGCGGCCGATGGTGTTGGTCCAGGCGGCGCGGACGATCAGGTCCTCGCGGGCGTTCCACTGCAGGTGGGCGCTGGGGAGCCAGGCGCCGTACTCACCCGAATTGCTGACCGGGGTCAGCACGCCGGCGGTGCTGCGGACGGCGTCGGATTCGACCTTGGTGCGCTCATAGCGCAGGCCGCCCAGCAGGGTCAGGTCGCCGATCTTGTAGCTGACCTGGCCGTAGCCCGCGTAGAC
>JAZKFM010000394.1:10033-14350 GCA_040386415.1 Pseudomonadota bacterium | reverse complement strand
TGGTGAAGCGTGACCGGTTGGCGTTGAAGAAGGCCATGGCCTCGTCGGCGCCGATGCGCGGATCGACCCGGTAGCGGTCGGCGATGATCTCGCTGGGGCCCGGGACATCCACCTCGGCCAGGGTGTAGATGAAGCCCGTGCCGGCGCGATAGTTGATCTGGGTGGAGACGAACTCCCGCTGGGTGGAGCGCAGGACGCCGCCGAACTTGGCCTTCAGGTTTCGGTCCTCGGCCCCGTTGTCGAAGCTGAAGTTCAGGCGGGCCTGGCCGGTTTTCTCGTCGGTCTTGTCCTCGGCGTCGCGGTGCTGCTGCAGGAGGTAGTTGGCCGGATTGCGCAGGTTGGCCTCCACCACCGGAGTGAAGACCGGGAACAGCGGGTTGGTGGTGTCGTAGTTGAAGGCGTAGTTGGCGCCGGCGGTGTCGACGGTGCGGAACTCCACCGAGTGGTTGGGAACTTCAAGCCCGGCGATGGAGTAGATCAGGTCGCCGTCGGCCTTCCACTGCGGGGCGAAGTCCCAGGCGAAGCCGGTGCGGGCCAGGCCGATCTCGCGCCGGGTGATCGGCTGGTTCAGCTGGATGGTGCCCCGGCCGCGGGCGAAGAAGCCGCTGGTGGGGGTCTGGGACGCGACATTGCCCAGGGGCTCGATGCGGTACTCGATCCGCTCTTCGTCGTCCTCCATGCGGGCGAACAGGCCCGAGGCCTCCCAGCGGAAGGTGTCGCTGGGGCGGTACTCGATCTTGGCGTTCACGCCGCTGCGCTGCTTGGTGTTGTTGTACCAGAACAGGCGGCTGAAGGTCGGCACCTGGATGCCGTTGCCGGTGGGGGCGCCCGAGGCGACCGGGGCGCCGGCCGCGGTGTATTCCCGCACCGAGGGGGTCTGCGATTCCACCTGCGGGATGTCGTAGTCCAGCTGCTCGTGGCTGGCGCCGATGACCACGCCCCACTGGTCCTCGGCCCCGAAGGTGCGCCCCGCCGCGAAGGCCAGGCGGTAGGAGGGTTTATCGTTACGCACGCCGCCGCTGCGCTCGTAGTCGCCGTAGGAGGCCATGCCGTTGAAGAACGGCCGGCCCATGTCGAAGGCCGAGCGGGTGGTGACGTTGATCACGCCGCCGATGGCGTTTCCGTCATCCTCCGGGGTGACGGTCTTGATGACTTCCAGGCGGCCGGCCATCACCGAGGGGACGATGTCCATGGGCACGGTGCGGCCGGTCTCATCCACCGAGGCCAGCAGGGCGCCGTCGATGGTGGTGCGGTTGTAGGTGGAGCGCAGGCCGCGGATGACCGGGAAGCGCGGCTCGCCCTGGTCTTCCATCACCGAGATGCCGGGGATGCGGCGCAGGGCGGCGGCGGTGTTGTGGTCGGGCAGCTTGCCGATGTCGTCGGCGGAGACCACGTCGGCGACGACGAATTCCGAACGCTTGACGGCGATGGCGGCGCGCTGGGCCTCGCGCTGGCCGGTGACCACGATCTCCTCGACATCCGTCTGGGCGAGCGCCACGGCGGGCGCGCAGAGTGCGGAGCTGGCCAGCAGGACGGCCATCAGGTTCGGAATGGATTGAAGCTTGGACATCTGCGCCCCCGGTTGCAGTTATGCGACGGCGCTTAGGGACGCTCCGTGACGGCGGCGTCACCGGGGTGTGGGGGTTCCGTGTCGGTCGCGTTACGGGCCGGTGACGATTGATCCGAGGACGGACGAAGCACCGCGCGTGGCCTTCCCATTGGACTTGGCGCACCCCACATCGCACTCTGACGCAACACGATCCGCCTGGGAGGGCACTGCCTATGACCAATTTCCCCGAGAGCTATGTTCCGCCGAAGGTCTGGACCTGGAACAAGGAGAGCGGGGGGCGGTTCGCGGCGATCAACCGGCCGATCGCGGGGCCGACGGCGGAGAAGACCCTGCCGGTGGGGCGTCATCCGCTGCAGCTCTATTCCCTGGGCACCCCCAACGGGGTGAAGGTGACCATCATGCTGGAGGAGCTGCTGGCCCTGGGGCACACCGGCGCCGAGTATGACGCCTGGCTTATCAATATCGGCAGCGGGGACCAGTTCGGCTCCGACTTCGTGGCCATCAATCCCAACTCCAAGATCCCGGCCCTGCTGGACCGCTCGGGGCCTGAGCCGATCCGGGTGTTCGAGAGCGGCGCCATCCTGATCCACCTGGCCGAGAAGTTCGGCAACGCCTTCCTGCCCACCGCGCCGGGGCCTCGCGCGGAGTGCCTGTCCTGGCTGATGTGGCTGATGGGCTCGGCGCCGTTCCTGGGGGGCGGGTTCGGGCACTTCTACGCCTATGCGCCGATGAAGATCGAATACGCCATCGACCGCTACGCCATGGAGGTGAAGCGCCAGATGGACGTGCTGGACCGGCGGCTGGCCGAGGCCGAGTACGTGGGCGGGGATGAGTACACCATCGCCGACATGGCCATCTGGCCCTGGTACGGCGGCATGGCCAAGGGGGTGCTGTACGAGGCCGGCGAGTTCCTGGACGTGGCGTCCTACAAGCACGTCAACCGCTGGGCCGACCAGATCGCCGAGCGGCCGGCGGTCAAGCGCGGCCGGATGGTCAACCGGGCCAACGGCGAGCTCTCGAGCCAGCTGCGGGAGCGGCACGAGGCCAGCGACTTCGAGACCAAGACGCAGGACAAGCTGGAGGCGGCGAAGTAGGCGGGCGCCCAATCTCCAAAAGCCACCCGAAACCGCCCATCCCCCAAATCCGTCATCCCCGGGCTTGTCCCGGGGACCCATGATCTCCGCCTCTCCGCAGGAAGCGCGGCTTGCGCCGTGGAAGCTTGCTGAACGTCGGAGATCATGGGTGGCCGGGACAAGCCCGGCCATGACGGTCTTTTTGGGATGACGGTTGAGAGGTGTGGTCCTCAGTTCACCTTCCGCACCACCTTGAACACCGCATTGGCCCGCGCGCACGGTTCCCCGTCGGCCGTCACGAAGGCCTGGGCGAAGCAGAGGCTGCCGCCGGGTTTGACGAAGATGGTGTCGAACTCCAGCCACTGGCCGACCTGGGCCGAGGCCAGGAAGTCCAGGGTGAGGTTGACCGTCACCAGGCGGGCGCCGTCGCCGAGGCGGTGGCCGCAGGACAGGCCCATGGCGTTGTCGGCCAGAGCGCTGATCAGGCCGCCGTGGACGAAGCCGCGGCTGTTGGTGTGGGCGGCGCTCACCTCCAGCCCCAGGACCACGGCGCCGTCGGTCTTGCGGCTGTAGAGCGGCTCCCAGGGGTCGGTCAGCGGGCTCTTGCGATAGTGGGGTTCAAACCCTGTGGGTGCCTGCATCACGCGGCCTGGGTGACGCGTTGCAGGCCTTCCAGGGTCTTGGCGCAGGCGATGGCGGCCTCGGCGCCCTTCTGGACGAAGTGCTCGGCGAAGAAGGCCTGGTGGATGTCGTGCTCGTGGAAGTGATGCGGCGTCAGCACCACGGAGAACATCGGCACCTCGGTCTTCAGCTGCACCTGCATGAGGGCTGAGACCACGGTCTCGGCGACGAACTCGTGGCGGTAGATGCCGCCGTCCACCACCAGGGCGCAGCCGACGACGGCGGCGTACTTGGCGGTCTTGGCGAGCGTCTGGGCGTGGAGGGGGATCTCGAAGGCGCCGGGCGTCTCAAACACATCGATCATGTGCTCGGGGAAGCCGAGCTTGGCCATCTCGGCCAGGAAGCCCTTGCGGGCCTGATCGACGATGGCGTGGTGCCAGGAGGACTGGACGAAGGCGATGCGGGCGGGGCGATAGGCGCCGTGCGCGGTGGGGACTTCGTGGGGGGCAGTTTGGGTCATGGTTGTCTCCCATAGGTGGATGAACCACGACTCAGGGAGACACCGACGACGCGCCGGACTCCGCGCCAGGATGCGCGGCGGCACGTCAGCAGTGGTTCTCATAACCGGACTCTAACCGTCGGCCCCGGGATCACACCGGTGTCTGCTGTCCCTGGAGGGCCTAGACCCTGCAGGCGCCCGCGGGCTCGTCCGACCTGCCCCTTGCGAGGCTGGTCGGCATTACCGCCGGTGGGGACTTTCACCCCGCCCTGAGAACGCGTCCGCCGGAAAAGCCCGGCGATACGGTGAGGCTAGACCCAAAGGCGGGGTTCAAACAAGTGTTTTGATCTGAGCCCTGGAGGGCGGGCCTGGGCGCCGCTAGGTTCCGGCCAAAGGGATTCCCATGTTTGAACGGCTCATTGCATTCCAGGCCAGCCATCAGCCTGACCGGCTGGCGATCGAGTCGGCCTGGGACCGGTTCACCTATCGGCAGATGGCCGACGACATCGCCCGTTGCGCCGCCTGGGTGGCGGAGCTGGACCTGCCGTGGGGCA
>JAZKFM010000394.1:0-10023 GCA_040386415.1 Pseudomonadota bacterium | reverse complement strand
CGGTGCCCCATCCCTACCTGCACTGGGTGCTGACCTTCGGCCTGGAGACCGCCGGAGTGATCACCGCGGCCGCCAGCCCGATCCGCGCCGTCACCGACGACCTGATCCTGATCGGCGCCCACATGCTGTTCGCCCGTGACGTGCCCGACAACGCGCTGGGCCTGCCGGTCCACAGGATCGACCAGGCCTGGCTCGACGGCCTGCAGCGCTATTCGCCGACCTGGGCCGGCGACCGGCCGCGGCGCGGGGAGGACGGCTTCCGCATCGTGGTGACCTCCGGCACCACGGGGGACGCCAAGAAGATCCTGCTGACCCGGGCGATGATGGACCGCCGGGTGGCCGAGACCGCGGTGACTCAGGTGTTCGCCCCGGCCCGCAGCCCGCGCGGCATCTCCGACATCGGGGTGGGCTCGCTGGCGGGCATCCAGCTGGCCTTCCTGTGCTGGACGCGGGCGGGCACCCTGTGCAGCCACGATCCGCGCGGAACCTGGGACAAGACCCTGAGCGACCTGGCCATCGACTTCATGGTGACCTCGCCCTTCCACCTGCAGATGCTGCTGCACAACCTGCCGGAGGACTACCCGCCCAACCCGGAGCTGATCGTCGGCGTGGCGGGCGGCTCGCTGTCGCGGCCCCTGGCCCTGGCCTGCAAGCGCCGGCTGTCGCCCTACATCATCATCACCTACGGCTCGACGGAGACCGGCAGCGTGGCCGTCGGCCATATCGACAGCATGGAGGGGGCCGAGGACTCGTCGGGCTTCCTCAATCCCTGGGCCACGGTGGAGGTGCTGGGGGACGACGGGCAGCCTGTGGCGCCCGGCAAGATCGGCGAGATCCGGATCGGCGGCGACCAGGTGGTCCCGGGCTATCTGGATGATCCGGCCGCCACGGCGGAGATGTTCAAGGACGGCTGGTTCTACCCTCGCGACCTAGGGCTGATGACGGCGAACGGGCGGCTGCAGGTGCTGGGCCGGGTGGACGACATCATGAACATCGGGGGCGCCAAGGTGGTGGCCTCGCGGCTGGAGACCCTGGTGCTGCGGGTTCCGGGCGTGCTGGACGCCGCGGCCTTCGCCGCTCCGGACGACCAGGGGCTCGACGCGCCGCACGTCGCCTATGTCGGCGACGGCGAGATCGACACCGGCCCCCTGGAGGCGATCTTCACCGAGAACCTGAAGCGGCCGCCGCGCCTGATCCGGCTGGACTCGATCCCGCGCAACCTGCTGGGCAAGATCCAGCGCAACATGCTGCGCGACCAGGTGGTCGCCGCGGCGCGCAACGAGGCCCGACCATGAGCGACGAGGACGAGGGCGGCTATGACGTCGACGACTGGAGCCGGCTGAAGGCCTTCACGCGCGGCGTGGCGAGCCTGGAGGACGTACAGGCCAAGGCCGCCATCTTCGCCCTGGCCGACACCCTGAACGCCAGGGTCCTGGAGATGCCCCTGCCGCAGCCGCTGATCTGGTGGAGCGACGACGGGGAACAGGCCGCCGTGGCGGTCCAGGCCGAGGTCCACGACACCGAGGACGGCGAGACCATGGAGGTGCTGGGCCTTGTCTTCCCCGACGGCGGCGGCGGCGTGGCCCTGCTGGACGACATCGACCTGGTGGACGACACCGACCCCATGTGGCGCAAGCTGGTGGCTGAGGCGACCGGCGACGAGAGCGGCGAGCCCGACTGACGATCCTGGCGCACCCGGGGATGACGGACTTGGGAGGTCTGTAGGCCTCTAGGCGCGCTTGTTGAGGGTGATGCTGGTGGCCGAGGCGGCGGCCGAGGGGGCGCCCTTGAGGCCGTAGCCTGAGCCGGTGGTGCGCTGGGCGGCGACCTCGTTGGCGATGGTCTTCACCAGGCCCTCTGTGACCGTGCGGGCGGCGTCGAGCGCGCGGCCCTGGCGGGCCAGCACGCTGTCGAAGGCCTCGGTGGCGCGGATCAGGCGGTTGCGCTGGTCGAGGGGGGCGGCGGCCACTAGGCCCGGATTGGCGCGGACCCGGGTCGACTCGTGGCGGTAGATATTGGCCAGGCGCGAGGTTTCCTCGATGTGGGCCATGGCCTCCAGCGGGCGCTGCTGCTCGAAGGCCTGGGCCTCCAGGGCCACCAGCTCGGTGAGGCGCTCGGTGAGGATGATCAGTTGTTCGACGCGGTCGGCGGCGTCCAGGGCGGAGAGGGCCATCGTGATTTCCTAACTCAGACCTTGAAGCTTCAGCATTTCCTTGGCGACGATGTCGGCGACGCCGATGCCGCCCGTCTTCACGACCTGCTTGGCCATGGCCTCGTTCATGAAGGACTTGAACATCTCTTCGCCCTGGCCGCCGCCGAAGGGTTCGGAGACCTTCACGTCCTTCATCATCTGGCCGAGCATGACGGTGAGGAACGAGCCCTCGAAGTCCTTGGCCGTCTTGGCGATCTGGCCGCGCTTGGCCAGTTCGGCGACGCTCATGGGCGCAGGAGCCGGGGGCGTGACGTTGACGGAAGGGGCGGCGATGTCGGCCATCACATCACCTCGATGTCGGCTTGCAGGGCGCCCGCGGCCTTGATGGCCTGCAGGATGGAGATCATGTCGCGCGGCGTGACGCCGAGCGCATTGAGGCCGGCCACCAGGGTGGAGAGCGAGGCCCCCTCGCGCAGGGTGATCAGCTGCTTGCCCTTCTCTTCCTCCACCGAGACGCCGGACTGCGGCACGGTGACCGTGCGGCCCTGGCTGAAGGGGGCGGGCTGGCTGACGGCCGGGTTCTCCTGGACGCTGATGGTCAGGTTGCCCTGGGCGATGGCGACCGTGGAGATGCGGACATTGTCGCCCATGACCACCACGCCGGCCACTTCGTCGATCACCACCTTGGCGGCGTCGTCGGGCTCGACGGTGAGGTTCTCGATCTGGGCGATGAAGCTCACCATGTTGGTGCCCGGCGCCGGCTGAATGGTGACGATGGTGGGATTGTCAGCCCGCGCGCAGCCGGGGAAGCGGGTGTTGATCACGTCGGCGATGCGCTTGGCGGTGGTGAAGTCGGGGTTGCGCAGGGTCATCCGCATCTGGGCCATGCTGGCCAGCTGGAAGCCGATCTCGCGCTCGACGATGGCGCCCGAGGCGATACGGCCGGCGGTGGGGACGCCCTTAGATATCGAGGAGCCCGAGGCGCCGCCGGCGGAGACCGAGCCGGTCTGCACCGTGCCCTGGCCCACGGCATAGGCCTGGCCGTCGGCGCCCAGCAGCGGGGTCACCAGCAGGGTGCCGCCCTGCAGGCTCTTGGCGTCGCCGAGCGCCGAGACGCTGGCGTCGATGGGGGAGCCGGTGGCCACGAAGGCCGGCAGCTTGGCGGTGACCATGACGGCCGCCACGTTCTTGGTGTTGAGGTTGGCGTCGCGGGTGTTGACCCCCAGCCGCTCCAGCATCGCCTCCAGGCTCTGCTTGGTGAAGGGGGCGTTGCGCAGGCTGTCGCCGGTGCCGTTCAGGCCGACCACCAGGCCGTAGCCCACCAGCATGTTTTCGCGGACGCCCTCGAACTCCACGATGTCCTTGATGCGGGACTTGGCGAAGGACGGGCCGGCGGCCAGCGCGGCGGCCATCAGGACGGCGCTGAAGAGGCGAAGCGATCGACGCATGGAACCCCGGGGGCGAACGGACAGGAAGAAGTCGTTCTTGCCTATGCGACGGGCGTGCCAGCCGAGATCGGGGAAAACCCTAGCGATTCCAGGGGTTGGCGATTCGCCGCGGGCGGCAGGGGGCGCCGTGGCGGCAGAAGTTGCCCGGCATTAACCATACCCTAAGCATGCCGGCGCGATGAGTGGGATGAAACGTCAGGTCAAGAGTTCGACTCACCCATGAAGGTCAACGGAACAAACGGCGTGGGATCGGTGGGCGGGGTCGCCAAACCCCGATCCGCCGACGGGCAGGGCTTCAGCCTGCCGACCGCCGGCGCCGCGTCGGCCCCGGCCCAGGTCGCCCGCGCCGCGGGCCTCTCCGGCGTCATGAATGTCGATGCCATCCTAGCGTTGCAGGAGATGGGCGGGCCGCTGGAACGCCGCCGCCGCGCGGTGCGCCGGGCGGGCCGCCTGCTGGATGTTCTGGAGGAGGTCAAGCTTGGCCTGCTGTCGGGCGAGATGTCGGCAGACAAGCTCGACGCCCTGCGGATCGCCATCCGCGACGAGCGCGAAGGCACCGAGGACACTCGCCTCGAAGGTGTTCTCGATGAGATCGAAACCCGGGCCGCCGTAGAGCTTGCCAAGCTGGAATGCGCGCGAGGTGCGGCTTAATTGGTCGCAGGAAGCGAGCTTCGTTGAATCGTTAATTCGTTTTGGTATAAGCGCCCGGCGTGTCTTAAGGGGCGGTACTCCAGGGGGCGTGAGGCGTAAATGACCACAGCCGCAGTGATGGCTGACAAGCCAGGTTATGTTCCTTCCGAGGACGAGCCGTTCATGAACGAGCGTCAGCTTGAGTATTTCAAGCAGAAGCTCAACGCGTGGAAAGAGGACATCCTGCGGGAATCCCGCGAGACCCTCGTCCACCTGCAAAGCGAAACCGAGAACCATCCGGACCTGGCGGACCGGGCGACGTCGGAGACCGACCGAGCCCTGGAACTCCGGACCCGCGATCGCCAGCGTAAGTTGATCTCCAAGATCGACGAAGCCCTGCGCCGCATCGCCGATGGCTCCTACGGCTATTGCGAAGACACCGGCGAGCCCATCGGCGTCGCCCGTCTCGACGCCCGGCCGACGGCGACGCTCAGCCTCGAGGCGCAGGAACGCCACGAGCGCCGGGAACGCGTTCACCGCGACGACTAGTCGTCGGCGGGTTTCGATTGACCCAAGCGCCCCTCATCCACAGGGAGAGGGGGCGTGGTCTGCCGTGGGGAGCTCGTGCGGTGTGGACCTTCGGGAATACGGCGGCGAAACCCAACCTGATCGAGCAGCGGGTCGAAGCCGCGCGACGGGGTGAAAACCCCTATGTCATCAGCCGCTTGCCCTCCGGCTGGCTGGTGATCGGCGACGTGCAGCCGCTGCCAGGCTACTGCCTGCTGCTGGCCGATCCGGTGGTGGAGAGCTTGAACGCGCTCAGCGAGGCCGAGCGCATCGCCTACAGCCTGGATGTGGTTCGGATCGGGGACGCCTTGCTGGAGGTCACCGGCGCCGAACGGATCAACTATGAGACCTGGGGCAACCTCGAACCGGCCCTACACACCCACATCACCCCACGCTACGCCAATGAGCCGAGCCTGAAGCGGCGCATGGCCCCTGGCCGCGCCTACAGCCGCCGCTTCGCGCGCCGCTTTGATCCCGCGCGGGACGGCGAGTTCGTCCGCCGGATGTGCGAGGCGCTGGACGGGGCGGGCGGCTAGGCGGGCTCACGAAAGAGACTCGTATGCGTCTCCTTGCCCTGGCGCTGAGGCTGGCCTTCCCCCTCGAGCCGAGCTAGCAGACCGCCCCATGATCCGCCTCGACAACATCTCCAAGCAAAACGGCCACCAGATCCTGTTCATCGAGGCCTCGATGGGGGTCCAGAAGGGCGAGAAGGTGGGGCTGGTCGGCCCGAACGGCGCCGGCAAGACGACCCTGTTCCGCATGATCACCGGTCAGGAGCAGCCCGACGACGGCCTGGTGGTGATCGAACCCGGCATGACGATCGGCTATTTCAGCCAGGATGTCGGCGAGATGTCTGGCCAGAGCGCGGTCGCCGCGGTGATGGATGGTGTCGGGCCCGTCAGCGCGCTTGCCACCGAGATGGCCCAGCTCGAGGCGGCCATGGTCGACCCGGACCAGGCCGATCAGCTGGACGCTGTCATGGAACGCTATGGCGAGGTGATGGAGCGCTTCCAGGAACTGGACGGCTACGCCCTGGACGCCCGCGCGCGCGAGGTTCTGGCCGGCCTGAGTTTCAGCCAGGAGCGCATGGACGGCGATGTGGGCCTGCTGTCGGGCGGCTGGAAGATGCGCGTGGCGCTCGCCCGCATCCTGCTGATGCGGCCCGACGGCATGCTGCTGGACGAACCCAGCAACCACCTCGACCTGGAAAGCCTGATCTGGCTTGAGGCCTTCCTCAAGGACTACGACGGCGCCCTGCTGATGACCTCGCACGACCGCGCCTTCATGAACCGTATCATCGGCAAGGTGGTGGAGATCGACGGCGGTTCGCTCATCACCTATTCGGGCGATCTCGACTTCTACGACCAGCAGCGCGCCATGGGCGAACAGCAGCGCCAGGCGCAGTACGAGCGCCAGCAGGCCATGCTGGCCAAGGAAATCAAGTTCATCGAGAAGTTCAAGGCGCGCGCCAGCCACGCCGCCCAGGTCCAGAGTCGGGTCAAGAAGCTCGACAAGATCGAACGCGTCGAGGCGCCGCGCCGTCGCCAGTCGGTGCAGTTCGAGTTCCGGAGCCCGCCGCGGTCGGGTGACGACGTGATCAGCCTGCGGGATGTCTACAAGGGCTACGGCGACCAGCCGATCTATGAGGGCCTCGATCTCCTCGTGCGCCGCAAGGAGCGCTGGTGCGTGCTTGGCGCGAACGGCGCCGGCAAGTCGACCCTGTTGAAGCTCGTAGCCGGCGCGACGACGCCTGATCAGGGCACGGTCGGCATCGGCGCCAGCGTCAGGATGGGCTATTTCGCCCAGCACTCCATGGACCTGCTGGACGGCGAGGAGACGATCTTCGAATCCCTGGACAGCGCGTTCCCGCAGGCGGGCCAGGGGGCGTTGCGCACGCTGGCGGGGTGCTTCGGCTTCTCCGGCGACGATGTGGAAAAGCCCTGCCGCGTCCTGTCCGGCGGCGAGAAGGCGCGCCTGGTCATGGCCAAGATGCTGTTCGATCCGCCCAACCTGCTGGTCCTCGACGAGCCGACCAACCACCTCGACATGGCGACCAAGGAGATGCTGGTGGCGGCCCTGGCGGACTTCGAGGGCACGATGCTCTTCGTCAGCCACGACCGCCATTTCCTGGCGGCGCTGTCAAACCGAGTGCTGGAGCTGACGCCGGCGGGGGTTCATCGGTACGACGGCGGCTATACGGAATACGTCTCCCGCACGGGCCAGGAAGCGCCGGGGCTGCACCCGGGGGCGTAGCGGGGCGCGTCGCTGTCAGAACAACAATTTCCGTCATCCCGGGCGACCCGCAGGGGAGACCCGGGACCCAGGTGACTGGGCTGAGCCCCTGGGTCCCGGCTCTCCGCTTCGCTGCGGCCGGGATGACGTGATTGGGTTTGCTTGAGAGGCCCATCGACCCCTCATCCGACCCTGCTCCGCAGGGCCACCTTCTCCCGCAAGGGGAGAACGAACGTAAGCTAACTCAATGCCTTATCCGGCCAACCTCGCCTTGAGGAACCGGTGCAGCCGCCAGACGCTGGCCTCCAGGTGGCTCAGGGACCCCGGGGTGTAGAGGGGGCTCATCACGCCCTTCTGGGCGCCTTGGCAGGCGGGGATGTCCTCGTCGTGGATGGCCATGGCCTGGGCGCGGAAACCGGCCACGAATTCGGGGATGGCGGCGAGGTCGGGTCGGGCCAGCAGGTGGATGTTGAGGCGGAAGCGGCCGTGCTCGATGGCGTCGAGCTCGTACCAGGTTCCGAGCGGCGTCCCCTCCGAGAAGAACATCAGGGTGGTGGGGAAGATGGCGGCCACCACGAAGCCGTGGTCGCCCTCGCCGGCGGGCGGGTTTTCCAGGATCGTGAACAGGTCGCCGCCCTGGCCTTCGTAGGTGGCGAGGCCGGGATTGGTCTTCTGCAGGCTGCCCGCATGGGGGCCGATGTGGTGGTAGGATTCCAGGAAGTTCTCCACCATCAGCTTCCAGTTCCATGGGGAGTCCAGGCTGATGGTGTCCACCGTGACCATGTCCTGCGGGGCGAAGGGCGCGAGGCGCTCGGCCAGGGGCGCGACCTGGGGCGCTAGGGGCGGCGCCTGTCCGTCCACATTGGCGAAGACCCAGCCGCCCCAGCGGGTGGTGGCGATCGCGGGCAGGTCGCAGTCGTCGCGGTCGAACGCCTCCGAGCGCTCCATGCCCGGCGCGGCGGCCAGTCTGCCGTCCAGGCCGTAGCGCCAGAGGTGGTAGGGGCAGGTGAGCGCCTTGGCGACGCCCGCGCCCTCCACCACCGGCATGCCCCGGTGCCGGCAGACGCGCGACAGGACGTGGATCTCGCCGCCGGCGTCGCGAGTCACCACTAGGGGAGCGCCGCCGACATCGACGCTGCGATAGGCGCCGGGCTGCGCCAGGTCGCTCTCTCGCGCCACCGGCATCCAGCCCGCGCGGAAGACCCGGGCCTGCTCGGCGGCGAAGACGTGCGCGTCGGCGAAGGCCGCGTGGGGCAGGGCCGTGGCCCAGGTCAGGGTGTCGGACACTGCGGCATAGGCCATGCGGGCTGGATCGCTCATCTCACCGTTCCGATTGTTGATCGCCCCCGAAATGTCACGGCTGACCCTGGGTTCGTCCAGTCAGGGTTTCCGGGGTGGCGAGGGGCGGTCGGCGCGGCTACATGACGAACATGACCCATCGCCTCGTCATCGCCGCCATCCAGGCCAACCCCACCGTCGGCGCCGTCGCCGCCAACGAGAAGCTCGCCCGCGAGCGGATGGCGCAGGCCCATGCGGGCGGGGCGGACATCGCGCTGTTTTCCGAACTGTTCCTCACCGGCTACCCGCCCGAGGACCTGGCCCTGAAGCCCGCCCTGTGGGCGGCCGGCAAGGCCGCCGTCGAGCGGCTGGCCCTGTCCACCAAGGACAGCTGCGCGGCCCTGGTGGGCCTGATCTGGCCGGCCGAGGGTCCCGGACGCAGGCCCCGCAATGCGCTGGCCTTCCTGGCCGACGGCGTGGTCCAGGGCGTGGCCTTCAAGTGCGACCTGCCCAACTACGGAGTCTTCGACGAGAAGCGGGTGTTCGAGCCCGGCGAGGGGCCGTCGGTCTTCGAATGGAAGGGCGTCAAGCTGGGCGTGCCGGTCTGCGAGGACATCTGGGCGCCGGGGGTCTGCGCCGACCTGAAGGCCCAGGGCGCCGAGATCCTGCTGGTCCCGAACGGCTCGCCCTTCCGCCGCCTGGCCGACGCCGAGCGGAAGAGCGTGGCCACGGCCCGCGTGGCCGAGACCGGCCTGCCGATGGTCTATGTCAACGAGGTGGGCGGCCAGGACGAGCTGGTGTTCGACGGCGGCTCCTTCGCGCTCTCGGCCAGCGGCGAGGTGGTCATGCGCCTGCCGATGTTCGAGGAGGCGGCGGCCAACACCGTCTGGGAGAAGGCCGAGGGCGGGGCCTGGATCTGCGTCGAGGCGCCGATGGCCGACTGGGTGTCGGGGCCTGAGGAGGTCTACCGGGCCATGGTCCTGGGGCTGAGGGACTATGTGAACAAGTCGGGCTTCCCCGGTGTTTTGCTTGGGCTTTCCGGAGGAGTGGATTCGGCCATCGTCGCGGTGGTGGCCGCCGATGCGCTCGGTCCCGACCGGGTCCGCTGCTTCATGCTGCCGTCGCGCTACACCAGCCAGGACAGCCTGGACGACGCGGCCGGCTGTGCGGCGCGCCTGGGGGTGCGGCTGGACGAGATCGCCATCAGCCCCGCGGTGGACGCCTTCGCCGAAATGCTGACCCCGCACTTCGAGAACCGGGCGCCGGACCTGACCGAGGAGAACATCCAGGCCCGCACCCGGGGCCTGGCCCTGATGGCGCTGTCCAACAAGCTGGGCTCGATGCTGCTGACCACCGGCAACAAGAGCGAGATGGCGGTGGGCTACGCCACCCTCTACGGCGACATGTGCGGCGGCTACAACGTGCTGAAGGACGTCTACAAGACCCAGGTCTACGAGGTCTGCGAATGGCGCAACGCCAACGACCCCTACGGCGTGGCGGCGTCGCCCATCCCCGAGCGGATCCTCACCAAGGCGCCGTCGGCCGAGCTGCGTCCCGACCAGAAGGACCAGGACAGCCTGCCCGAATACGCCGAGCTCGACGCCATCCTGCATGGGCTGGTGGAGGAGGAGGCCACCCTGGACGAGATCGTGGCCCGCGGCCACGCGCCCGAGACCGTCGAGCGGGTGCAGCGCCTGCTCTACAATTCCGAATACA
>JAZKFM010000393.1:12659-13608 GCA_040386415.1 Pseudomonadota bacterium | reverse complement strand
GGGTGGCCATGGCCGAATCGGCCTGGGTGGCCGGCTTGGGGTCGGCGTTGGCCAGCTGCGGGTTCCGGAAGGCGTAGACCAGCATGGCCAGCATCAGGACCATGTTGAGCACGAACGGCGCGGCGTGGACCTGCTGGTAGAGCAGCACGAACAACGGGGCGAGCACCACATTGACCCCGTTCACCGCGGCGATGGCCCCGGCGGCGCGGGCCTGTTCGTGCATGCCCACGGCCAGGGAGGAGCCGGCCGTGAAACCCGGGCGGGCTAGGCCAAACCCCAGACTTGAGATGGCGTAGCCGGCCACCACGGCGGCGTAGGTCGGCTGGAAGGCGACGATGAGATTGCCGAGGGCCGCCACCGCCACGCCCCAGCGCAGCAGCTGGCGCGGGGTCATCTCGAACATGCGGATGATGCCCCACTGGGCCAACAGGCCGGCCACCGCGCCGAACATCATGGCGATGGCGATGAAGCCCTGGGCCTGCATGGGGGACATGCCCAGCTTGTCGATGATCAGGAAGCCCAGGGTCTGGCCTTGGGCGGTCTGGCAGACAGCGACCACGAAGCCGTAGATCAGGAAGGGCGTGATGCGCGGATCACGCCACATCGGGCTTTCCTTGGCGGCGGGCGGCGCCCCGGCCACAGGCTCGGCCCGCTCCGGCTGGACGGGCATGTGCTGGCTCTCGGGCAGCTTCTTCCAGACCACCACAAGCATGATCAGGGCGATCACCGAGAAGGCCACCATGGGTCCCGCCAGTCCGAAGAACGGCAGAACGCTCACCGCGGAGGAGTGGAACCCCGCTGCAATCCCCAGATAGACGATCGTGCGAATCCGGTTGCCACGTTCGAGCGAGCCGAGCGCGATCAGAATCATGCCGATGGCACCGGCCTGGCGGACGTAGCCGAGACCGACCACGATCAACAGATACGGAACCGCCCCAGCAATCGCCAG
>JAZKFM010000393.1:0-12649 GCA_040386415.1 Pseudomonadota bacterium | reverse complement strand
TGACCGAGAAGGCCACCATGGGGCCGGCCAGGCCGAAGAAGGGCAGGATGAACAGCGGGGCCAGGAACGGGCCGATGACGGTGCCCAGACCGAAGGCGCCGGCCAAGCTGGACATGGCGCTGGTGCGCTCCTCCGGCGGCGTGTGCTCGGCCACATAGGCCTGGGTCGCGGGATTGGAGGCCGCCCCGAACAGGCCAAACAGCGCGCGCGCCAGGAGAAAGAAGCCGAAGATCACCATGGGCGGAGCCAGGTGATGCAGGCCGGCCGCCACCACCACGGCGCACGCGGCCATCGAGACAGCGAAGCCAACCAGCCCCACCAGCATCAGGGGCTTGCGCCCGTGACGGTCGGAGGCGCGCGCCCAGTAGGGCGAGGATCCCGCCCACAACAGGGCCGACAACGAGAAGACGCCCGCCACCAGGAAGTCGGGAATGCCGATCGAGCGGCCGATGGCCGGGAGCACCGAAATCATCCCGGTGTTGCCCATGGCGGTCACCAGCGACACGCCGAAGATGATGGCGAAGGACGACTTGGGCAGGCTCACGGGAACGGGCGCGGACTGGGACATGGGTCGGCTGTTACGCCGCGCCGCCAGAGGGCGGAACCCCCTAAATCCTCACCGGGCATTAAGCATTAACGGGGATGCTCCGGGCAATTCGTCCCGGGACCCGCCTCGCATGTTTCAGATCATCGGCATTGTGCTGCTCTTCGCCACGGTGTTCGGCAGCTACCTGTGGTCTGGCGGCAACATGGCCGTCATCATGCACGCCCTCCCCCACGAGATGCTGGCCATCGGCGGTTCGGGAATCGCCGCCTTCCTGGTCTCCAACTCGATGACGGTGGTGAAGGGGACGGGCGGCGGTCTGGCCAAGGTCTTCGCCGGCCCCAAGTGGAAGGCGTCGGACTACCGCGACCTGCTGTCCCTGTTGTTCCTGCTCACCAAGACGATGAAATCCAAGGGCGTCATCGCCCTGGAAAGCCACATCGAGAACCCCAAGGACTCCTCGATCTTCTCGCGCTTCCCGAAGGTGACGAAGGACCACTTCGCCGTCGACTTCATCTGCGACACCCTGCGGATGATGACCATGAACCTCGAGGACCCGCACCAGGTCGAGGACGCCATGGAAAAGCAGCTGGAGAAGCACCACCATGAGGCCCTGGCGCCCGCCGGCGCCTTGCAGGCCCTGGCCGACGCCCTGCCCGCCCTGGGCATCGTCGCCGCCGTGCTCGGCGTCATCAAGACCATGGGCTCCATCACCGAGCCGCCGGAAGTCCTGGGCACCATGATCGGCGGGGCCCTGGTGGGCACCTTCCTGGGCGTGTTCCTGGCCTATGGCCTGGTGGGGCCTTTCGCGGCCCGCCTGAAGGAGATCCTCGAGGAGGAGGCCTCCTACTACCGTATCATCCAGTCGGTGCTGGTGGCGCACCTGCACGGCAACGCCGCCCAGATCTCGGTGGAGATCGGCCGCGGCAGCGTCCCCTCCGGCGCCCAGCCCAGCTTCCTTGAGCTGGAAGAAGCCCTCTCAGCGATCCCGAACGAAGCTTAAAAAAACCCGCTCATCCCGGCGAAGGCCGGGACCCAGGTCACATCCTAAGCGGTGGGCTGGATCGGATCTGAGGGCCTGGAGCCCACCTCCGCATTTCGCCATCGCGATCCCGGCCTTCGCCGGGACGAGCGGGCTTCTAGCGCCGCTCCGGCAGGAGCGGGCTCACCCGGTTGACGTGGCCCATCTTGCGGCCGGGCTTGGCGTCGCGCTTGCCGTAGAGGTGTAGCCGTGTCTCCGGCTCTCCGGCGAACTTCAGCCAGCCGTCGGCCTCATCCCCCAGCAGGTTCAGCATCTCCACCCGGGCGATGGCCGCGGTGGGGCCTAGCGGCCAGCCGGCGATGGCGCGGATGTGCTGCTCGAACTGGTCGACCTCGCAGCCGTCCATGGTCCAGTGGCCGGTGTTGTGCACCCGGGGCGCGATCTCGTTGACCAGCAGCCGGCCGTCGGAGAGCTCGAAGAGCTCGATGCCGATCACCCCCACATAGTCCAGGCCCGTGAGCACCTGGGCCGCGATCCGCTCGGCCTGTTCGGCGAGGCCCGGACTGACGGCGGCCGGCGCCACCGAGCGGCGCAGGACCCCGCTCTCGTGGTGGTTCTCGGCCATGGGATAGATGGCCAGCTCGCCGTCGCGGCCGCGGGCGGCGATCACCGACAGCTCACGCACGAAGTCGGCGGGCGCCTCCAGGATCACCGGCTTGCCGCCCAGGGATTCGAAGACGGCGGCTGCGTCGGCGGCATGCTCGACCCAGCGCTGGCCCTTGCCGTCATAGCCTTCGCGACGGGTCTTCATGAGCGCCGGCGCGCCGACCTTCGCCATGGCGGCGGCGGCGGCCTCGGCGCTGTCAGCGGCGGCGAAGGCGACGGTGGCCACGCCGATGGAATTGAGGAAGGCCTTCTCCTCAACCCTGTCCTGGGCGACGGCCAGGGCCCGCGCATTGGGCGCCACCTCCACCCCCTGGGCGGTCAGGTGGGCCACGGCGGCGGCCGGCACATTCTCGAACTCGAAGGTGACCAGGCTGGCGATGGCGGCCAGGGCTTCCAGGGCGCGCGGCTCGTCATAGCCGCCGCGCACGGTGTGGGCCGCGACCCGTCCAGCGGGCGCGTCGGGGGCGGGCTCCAGGATGGCCACGTCGAAGCCCAGCCGCGAGGCGGCCTGGGCCAGCATCCGGCCAAGCTGTCCGCCGCCAAGGATTCCGATGGTTTCGCCCGGAGCCAGGGGGAGGATGGCCATGGGGGGATCAGTCCTCGACGGTTTCGGAAACGGCCTGGGTGTGGCGGGCCCGGTGATCAGCCAGCCGCTTGGCCAGGGCCGGGTCGGACAGGGCCAGGATCTGGGCGGCCATCAGGCCGGCGTTCTTCGCGCCGGCCTCGCCGATGGCCATGGTCCCCACGGCGACGCCGGCCGGCATCTGGACGATGGAGAGCAGGCTGTCGAGGCCGCTCAGCGACTTGGACTGCACCGGAACGCCCAGCACCGGCAGCTCGGTCATGGAGGCCGTCATGCCCGGCAGATGCGCCGCGCCCCCGGCCCCGGCGATGATCACCTTGAACCCGGCCGCCTTGGCCCCCTTGGCGAACTCGTACATCCGTTCAGGGGTCCGGTGGGCGGAGATCACCTTGGCCTCGTAGGCCACACCGAGCGCATCCAGGCTTTCGGCCGCGCCTTTCAGCGTCGGCCAGTCGGAACGGCTGCCCATGATGATGGCGACGGGCGCTGACGTGGCGCTCATGGAATACATGCCCCTGCGGCGAGAAGGCGCGGAGTATAGGCGCCGCCTTTGCGCCCGCAACCAAGGACGTTTAGGATTCTTAACGTCGACAAGGCCTCGTCGATTCGCGTTCTCTGAAAGCCCGTTGAAAACGACATGAAGGTCACTGGCGCCCGCAGCGAGCCGTTTTCGGCCATCCGTAAGCGCGCCCTGGCCCAGGCTGGGGCCCATTTCACGGCCGGAGCCGCGCCGCCGGCCGACAAGACCGCCTTTCTGGGTCTGAACGAGGCCGACCTGACGCCGGCGGTTCAGAACGCGGTGAAGACCCTGCTGACCGAAATCGACGACCTGCGGGGCGAAGTCTCGCGCCTGAAGGCGAAGCTTTCGGAGGCTGAGACCCTGGCGGACCGCGACCCTTTGACGCCCCTGCTGAACCGCCGGGCCTTCATCCGGGAGCTCGGCCGCATCCGCACCTTCGCCCAGCGCTATGGTTCGCCGGCCAGCGTGGTCTATTTCGACCTGGACGGATTCAAGAGCGTGAACGACCGCTTTGGCCATGCGGCCGGCGACGCCGCCCTGCGCGCGGTGGCCGAGCGGCTGGCCGCCAATGTCCGCGACAGCGACATCATCGGCCGCATGGGCGGCGACGAGTTCGGCGTGATCCTGGTCCAGGCCGATGAGGCCACCGCGCGGGCCAAGGCCGAATCCCTGGCCCAGGCCATCGAGGCCTCCCCCATCGAGTTCGGCGACTGGTCAGCCCCGCTGCACATCTCCTATGGCGTGCGCGAGATCACCCTGGATACCGAGCCCGAAGCCCTGGTGGCCGAGGCCGACGCGGCCATGTTCGCCGCAAAGCGCGCCCGCACCGCCGCGCCTCCGATCGCCACCGGCGAGGCGACCGGCTAGGCGATGATGTCGGGCGTCAGCTGATCGCGCAGCCGCTCGATCTCGTCCTTGAGCAGCAGCTTCTTCCGCTTCAGGCGGCTAATCACCATCATGTCAGGCAGGGGCGACAGCATCAGGGCCTGGATGGCGGCGTCCAGGTCGGAGTGGTCCAGCGTGGCGATGGCCAGGCGGGCGCGGACGCCCTCCTCCTCCGGGTCTTCGCCTTCATGATCGTTCATACGCACGCCCCGAACCCATCAGGACGATGATGCGCATCGCGGGAGCCCACGTCTAGCTTAACGCGCGCGCCAGCAGGGCCAGCGCGTCCTCGGAGGCGGGCTCGCCCCAGGCGGCCGAGGCGGCGCGGAGCGAGGCCAGGGCGCCCTGGCCGCCGCTGGAGCCGCCGGCGAGGCCTTCCAGGGTCTCCATCAGCACCCGCTCGGCCCGCAGCTCGGCGGCCTTGATGTCTTCCCGCAGCCCTTCTCGCGCGCCGTCATCGACCGGCGGCAGGCTTTTCTTCAGCGCCCGGCGCACCTCGCGGACCGGGCGCAGGGCGGTGGCGTCCCAAGCCCGGGTCAGGGCGACGGCCTTGGACAGGGCCTCGGCGTCCGGCCCCTCGGCCCAGACCGCCCACAGCAGGAAGGAGGTGTTCTGGCCGTGGGAGTCCTGCAGAGCCAGGGTCGCCTCGGGAACCCCCGGCTGGCCGTAGGCCTCAAGCGCCCACGTCCAGAGAGACATCAGACCTCACCCGACAAGGGGCCGACGTCCTGCCCCCAGCGCTTCACGGGCCGCCATGACAGGCCAAACAGGTCTAGAGCCCGGCCCACGGACTGGTCGACCATCTCCTCCAGGCTGGAGGGCTTGGCGTAGAAGGCCGGCAGCGGCGGGGCGATCACGGCGCCCATCTCGGCCAGCTTCACCATGGTCCGCAGGTGGCCGAGATGCAGGGGCGTCTCGCGCACCATCAGCACCAACGGCCGGCGCTCCTTGAGCGTCACGTCGGCGGCCCGGGTCAGCAGGGACGATGTCACCCCGGTGGCCACCTCGCTCATGGTGCGCACCGAACAGGGCGCCACGATCATGCCCAGGGTCGGGAAGGAGCCGGAGGCGATGGAGGCGCCCACGTCGCCCACCTTGTGCGTCACATCGGCGCGGGCCTGGACGTCGGCGACCGAGAGCTCGGTCTCCTGGGCGATGGTCAGGGCCGCGGCGCGGCTGAGGATCAGGTGGCTCTCGATCGAGAGATCGCGACAGGCGTTCAGGGCGCGCAGGCCGTAGGCGACCCCGCTGGCGCCGGAGATGCCGACGATGAGGCGCGGACGATCAGTTCTGGTCATGCCCTTGGGTCCCCGCGCCTGATTTCAAGGCGCCTGTTCCGTCCGCTCACGTGCAAACATATGTGATCTGACAGACCAGACCAGCGGGTGTTGAGTGTTGGCATCGTTCCAACACAAGGAGACGACCCGTCATGGCCGTTGAAGCCCGCATCCGTGAACTTGGATCCCGCCATCACTCCCTCGATCAGGCGATTCAGGACGAGCTTAACCGACCAGCATCAGACGAGGCCCGGCTCAAGGAACTCAAGCGAAAGAAGCTCAAGCTGAAGGAAGAGATGGAGGCCCTGCGCGCCCGGACCCACTAGGGCCCGCGATTCGGGCCCCTCTGAAGGGGGAAGCCCCTGGGCGGACGCGCCTGCGTCCACCCAGGGCTCCGTCCTGATCAATCCTCGGCGTCGTCGTCGTCGTAGTGCGTGTCTTCGGCGACATCCTCGACCTGGGCTGAACCCGTGACCGAGGCCGGCTCCAGGGTCGCGCCGTCCGGCTCGACGATCCCGCGCTTGGCGTCGTCCTTGGCCTTCTTGTCAGCCGCTTTGCGAACAACCGCGTCCAGCTCGAGCTGGGTCGAGAGGCCCAGCGTCACCGGGTCCACCGGCTTGATGTTGGCGGCGTTCCAATGCTGGCGGTTGCGCACCTGATCGATGGTGGCCTTGGTCGTGCCCAGCAGGCGGGCGATCTGGCTGTCGGCCACCTCGGGGTGGTTGCGGATGAACCAGGCGATGGCGTCGGGGCGGTCCTGGCGCCGTGACACCGGGGTGTAGCGGGGCGCCTTCTTCACCGGCTTCAGCAGTTCGGCGTGGCGGCTTTTCTGAGCGACCATGCGGTACTTGTCGCTGGCCTGGGCGGCGTCGAGTTCTTCGCGGGAAAGCTGGCCATTGGCGATCGGGTCGGCGCCGCGGATGTCGCGCGCCACTTCCCCGTCGGCGATGCCCTTCACTTCCAGTGGGTGAAGGCCGCAGAAATCGGCGATCTGTTCGAAGGTGAGCGAGGTGTTGTCGACCAGCCAGACGGCGGTCGCCTTCGGCATCAGAATGTCGGTCATGACGGGCTCCGAAAATGACGGCGCCCGGCCTTTCGGCCGGGCGGTGCATAAGTAGCAGAGCGTCATATAGGCGTGTTCCGCCGCCAAGAAAACGACAATCGCGTGCTTGGCCGCGCCCCGACTTCCTTTTGAATCAGGACCTTCGACCATCGCCGCGACGACAGGCCCGCCCTGGCTCGGGGAAGTCGCTCTCCGCCGGCGGATCGCACGACGGTCACGCCTTACAGCCTATGGGTGCATGCCCTCAATTTGGGGGTGTCCAGCCGCAAGCTGAGCTGTTTTGTCGCGGACGCCCGGCGCTCCGAAGCCGGGGTGGCCTTTTTTGGTATGGTTTGACCAAGAACGCGCCTGTGGCCGCGCACCCGCCCTCGGCGCGGACCTGTAGAACGATGATTTTCCTAAACGAAATCATGGGCCTGGTGTCGCGCCCAGCAGGTCTCCGATGAGTAGAAGATCAGCAACGCCCCGAAAGTCTTAAGATTCGTTAACTATAAAAAACCCAATTCGGGTCGAAAAAGTACAGTTTCCGAAAGATTTGAGGGGCATAAACATCTCTCACATGAGACGATCTGTCGCAAACCCAACCAACGAGGCGCCGCGTCGCTATTGCCCCCCCGGGCGCGCCGAAAACAACCTATGAACGTCATCCGCAAGCTGCTTTTGCAGCACCGAGCCGAAGTCCAAGCCCAGATGGTCGCCGCCCGCGCCAAGGCCGCTGAGCCCTTCGAGGCGGAGCTGCGCGCGGTCAACATCGCCCTCGCCGCCCTCGACGGAGCGCCTCTGATCGAGGCGGAGCACGATGACTCGGCGCCCGCCGCCGCCCCCAAGGCCGAGCCGGTGCGCAAGAGCGGCCTTTCCCGCGGCCGCATCAAGCGCAGCCTGGAAGACATGATCCTCGCGGCGCTGCGCGCCCACGACGAAGGCGCCGACACCGGCACGATCATGGAGTCCCTGGAGCGCCGCTGGAACCGCAGCTTCCAGGAATCCCGGGTGGTCGAGGAACTGCGCCGCCTGGCCGCCGACCGCGTGGTGGTCCTGGAGCGCGGGCACTGGCGCATGAAGGTGCAGCCGGACGCCTGGAAGGGCGAAACCGCCGCCCAGCACGTCGCCGCCTAACAGGGCCGTCCGCGTCCTTCCTTTTGACACCGCGCGCAAGACTGGTCAGACCTTAGCCGACCCCGGCATCGGCGACAGGCGCGGCGACCTCCAACAGGTGAACCTCATGAAGGCTGTCTTGCTCACAGGTCACGGCGGACCGGAGACCCTGGTCTACGGCGACGCGCGCGATCCGGTCGCCGGTGCGGACGAGGTGGTGGTCGACATCCACGCCGCCAGCGTCAACGCCGCCGACTACAAGGTCCGGCAGGGCGGTTACTTCAAGCTCACCTTCCCATACATCCTCGGCCGGGATTTCTCCGGCGTGGTCAGCGCCGTCGGCGATGGGGTCACCGACCTGGCGGTAGGCGACGAGGTGTTCGGCGTGGCGGACCAGGGCAGCGACGGCGCCTATGCCGAGAAGATGGCGATCAAGGCCGCGATCATCGCCAGAAAGCCCGCCACCCTGAGCCATGAGGCGGCCGCGGCCATGGGCCTGAGCAGCCTGACCGCGCTCTGGGCGCTGGAGGACACCGCCAGGCTGAAGGCGGGAGAGACCATCCTGATCCAGGGTGGCGCGGGAGGGGTCGCGGGGTTCGCGATCCAGCTGGCCAAACACATCGGGGCGCGCGTAATCACCACCGCCAGCGCCGGCAACGCCGACTACGTGCGCGGCCTCGGGGCCGACCAGGTGATCGACTACAACCGCGAGGACTTCACCCAGGTCGCCGGCGACTGCGACGTGGCGTTCGACACCGTTGGCGGCGAGGTCCAGGCCCGCTCCTATGACGTGCTGAGGCCGGGGGGCCGGCTGGTCTTCATCGCCCCGCCGAAGAAGGACTTCACCCCGCGCCAGGACGTCGAGACCCTGCGCCCCGCCGTCACCCGCGACCGCGCCCATCTCGAGCGGATGCTGGCCCTGCTGGAGGCCGGCGCGGTCTGGCCGCCCAATATCGTGCGCTACGACCTCGCCGACGCCGCCGAAGCGCACCGGGTGGCGGAGGGACGACATCTGACCGGCAAGCTGGGCTGGTGACCGGGCTGGCCGCCCGCTAGTCCAGCGGCTTGCGGCCGACGATGCGCAAGCCGTAGCCGCCGGAGCCCGGCAGCACGGTGGCGGAGTTGGACAGGAGCGTCATGTCGCGCACCCCGAGATCCAGCAGGATCTGGGCGCCGACGCCATAGTCGCGCAGCACATTGGCGCCGTGGTCGGTCCCGGGCTCGGCGCCGTAGCGCTCCGACAGCCAGGCCGGGTTGGAGTCGCGGATGAACACCGCCACGCCCGCGCCGTCATAATCGGCGATGGCCTGCAGGGCGCGCGGCACATAGTCCCGGCGCGCCTCGGTATGGCCCAGCATGTCGGCGGCGAAGTCGACCCGGTGCATGCGCACCAGGGTCGGCTTGTCGGGATCGATCTTGCCCCTGGTCAGCACCACGTGCTCGGTGCCGTCCAGGATGTTGCGGTAGATCACCATCCGGAAGCGGCCGCCGAAGGCTGAATCGAACGGCGTCTCCAGCACGCGTTCCACCTGACGCTCGGTGCGGCGGCGATAGGCGATCAGGTCGGCGATGGTGCCGATCTTCAGGCCGTGCAGCTGGGCGAAGCCCACCAGATCGGGCAGGCGCGCCATCGACCCGTCGTCCTTCATGATCTCGCAGATCACCCCGGCCGGGTTGAGGCCGGCCATGCGGGAGATGTCGACCGCCGCCTCGGTATGGCCCGCGCGCACCAGCACGCCGCCGTCACGGGCCACCAGGGGGAAGACGTGGCCGGGCGAGACGATGTCGTCCATGCCCTTGGTGGGATCGATGGCCACGGCGACGGTATGGGCGCGGTCATGGGCCGAGATGCCGGTGGTGACCCCCTCGGCGGCCTCGATGGAGACGGTGAAGGCGGTGCCCATGCCCTCGCGGTTTTCAGCGGCCATGGGCGGCAGGCGCAGCTGGCGGGCGCGATCGCTGGTGATGGACAGGCAGATCAGGCCGCGCGCGTGCTTGGCCATGAAGTTGATCTGGTCGGGCGTGGCGAACTGGGCCGGGATGATGACATCCCCCTCGTTCTCCCGGTCCTCGGCGTCCACCAGGATGTAGGGGCGGCCGTTGCGGGCGTCCTCGATGATGTCCTCGATCGGCGAGATCGCGGATTCGTGGGCCTCCTCGCCGCCGCCGCCGCCATCGGACGCGGAGGAGGAGGAACCGGGCTGGACGAGATAGGGACGCTTCATCGGGCGGCTTTCAGCAGGGCGAATTCCAGGACCTGTTCTCCCACCGTGGCGAGCTGCCAGGCGTCCTTGGGATCCACGCAGGCCCCTTCGGCGTCGAAGGAGCCGGAATTGGCGTTCAGGGCCGCGCCGAACGGAGTCGGCCAGCCCCTCAGGGCATGTATGATCGATCGCAGCGTGGTCAACGTCGTGCCGGCGGCCTGCCAGCCGTTGGCGGTGATGACGCACCCCACGGCGCGGCCGGTGAAGTAGGGGCGCGCGTCATCGCGCAGACCCTCCAGGGTGTCGAGCGCATTCTTCACCACCCCGGAGATCGAGCCGTGATAGCCGGGGCTGGCGACGATGACGCCGTCGGCCTCGCGCACGGCGTCGGTGAGCGCCTGTTGCTCGGGCGTAGGACCGCCCGGCTGGGGATTGTAGATCGGCAGGCTGGCCAGGAATTCCCCGCCCAGCAGGCGCGTCTCGCCCCCGCCCGCCTCGACCGCCGCAAGCGCCACCTTGAGCGCCTTCTCGGTTGAGGAGTTGGAGCGGATGGTGCCGCCGATCCCGACGATCAGCGGCTTTCGCGCCAGAGAACCCATGCCTACTCCTCAAACACCTTCTTCAGCTCGGTCTTGAGGATCTTGCCGTTGGCGTTCCGGGGCAGGGTTTGCGGCCAGAACACGACCTTCACCGGGACCTTGAACCCCGCCAGCCGTTCCCGCACCCAGGCCCGCAGTTCGGCTTCGGTCGCCGTTCCACCAGGTTTCAGATGCACGATGGCCGCCGGTTCCTCACCGAGCGTCTTGTGGGGAACGCCGACCAGGGCGGCGTCCATGACGTCGGAATGGTCATACAAAACATTTTCGACTTCGACACAGTAGATGTTTTCGCCGCCGCGGATGAGCATGTCCTTGGCGCGGTCGATGATGAAGAGGAAGCCCTCCTCATCGATGCGCGCGAGGTCGCCGGTGCGCAGCCAGCCGTCGACAAAGGTCTCGGCCGTGGCGTCGGGCTTGTTCCAGTACAGCTTCACCACCTGCGGCCCCTTGACCCACAGTTCGCCGACCGCGCCTTCCGGCAGGACGGTGACGCCGTCGGCGGGATCGCGGATCTGCATCTCGCCCACGGGGGCGGCGGGGCCGGCTGAGTCGGGGCGGAACGAATAGTCCTTGCCCAGGTGGCTGGTGAAGGTGGCGGTGGTTTCGGTCATGCCCCAGCCGTTGCCGGGCTGGGAGGCGGGGAAGACCTCGACGATCTTGCGCACCAGCTCAGGCGCCGAGGGCGCGCCGCCATATGAGACCGCTGTCAGGGACGACAGGTCGTACTTGGCCCGCGCCGGGTGCTCGATCAGCTGCCAGGCGATGGTGGGAACCCCGCCGGTGGAGCCGACCTTCTCGGCCTCGATCAGCTTCATGGCCGCCTCCGGCTCCCAGCGGCGCATCATCACGATCTTGCCCCCGGCGTTCATGCTGGGGCTCAGGTTCGCCGACAGGCCGGTGGCGTGGAACATCGGCACCACCAGCAGGGTGCAGCGCTGGGGCAGCTTGTGGGGGTCGCTCTCGGGCAGGGGCTGGCCGGCCCTCAGGAAGTTGCGCGCCGCGGCGATGCCGCTGGCCATGATGTTGGACGTCATGTTGCGGTGGGTGCCCAGCGCCCCCTTCGGCTTTCCCGTCGTGCCGGAGGTGTAGAGGATGGTAGCGTCGTCCTCGGGGTCGAGGTCCACCTCCGGGAGAGGCAGGTCCGCCAGCCGGCTCCAGTCATTGGGCTTGCCGATCACATCCTCCAGGCGGCTGACGCGCGCGTCGCCGCGGGCCTCCGACAGGCGCGAGACATAGATCCGCTGCAGGGCGGGAAGGTTGGGCAGGTGCTCCGCCAGACGCTCCAGCCGCTCGTCGTCGACAAAGGCCACCTTGGTCCCGGAATCGGCCAGGCCGTATTCCAGCTCGGCCCCGGTCCACCAAGCGTTCAGCGGGGTGACGATGGCGCCCAGCAGGACGCCCGCCCAGAAAGCGACGGGCCATTCGGGCAGGTTGCGCATGATGACGGCGACGCGATCGCCTTTCTTCACGCCGTCGGCGGCCAGGCGATGAGCGAGCGTGATCGTCGCCCGGGCGTAGGCCTCATAGGTGACCCGCTCGTCGTCGTTGATCAGGAACTCCCGCTCGCCGAAAGCCCGGCCGTTCAGGAAGATGTCGCGCAGGGTCGGCGGGGCGTTCTTCCAGGTGCGGGTGGCGACACCCCGGATGACCTTCTCCTCCATCTCGAACCGTTGGCCCGGCGCCGTCAGCTGGGCGTGGGCGTCACGGATGCTCATCACGGGCCAGGCGGGGGCGTCGGTCATGGAAATCCTCGGGTCTTCGAAATGGGAGGGTTTGAAATATGCGAAGGGCGGCCCCCGCAAAGGAGCCGCCCCCACATTGTCGCGCCTTTCCGCAGCCGGAAAGGGCCTGGTCGACTAGGCCTTCTCGGTTTCCCGGGCGCCGCGCAGGGCTTCATAGCCCTTCTTCAGATCGGCCAGCTCGTCGGCGTACTTTTCCTGGGCTTCCTCGCGGAGGCGCGGGATGTGGTACTTCGGGAACAGGTCGTTGTCGGCGGTGTAGTCCTTCATCACCTGCTTGGCCAAGGTCACCTTGTGCACTTCGGTGGGGCCGTCGGCGATGCCCATGACCAGCGAGCTGGTGACCATGTGCATGAAGGGCATCTCGTTGGAGACGCCGAGCGCGCCGTGCAGGTGGGCGGCCTTGGTGGCGATGTCGTTATAGACCTTGGGCATCATGACCTTGATGGCCGCGATGTCCTTGCGCACCAGGTTGTAGTCCTTGTGCTTGTC
>JAZKFM010000392.1:0-7887 GCA_040386415.1 Pseudomonadota bacterium | reverse complement strand
GACGAACTTCCGGAGACCGGTCCCGCCATCGTGGTCAAGGACCTGGTGTCCGCGTTTGGCGAGAACGTCATCCACAAGGGCCTGGATCTTGTGGTCCAGCGCGGCGACGTGCAGGGCGTTGTCGGGGGATCGGGGACCGGCAAGTCGGTGCTCCTCAACACCGTCATCGGCCTGAAGGCGCCGGACGGCGGCACGGTCCAGGTGTTTGGCCAGGACATCCAGAACGCCTCGCGCCGCAGATGGTCCGCCGTCGAACGCAGTTGGGGCGTGATGTTCCAGCAGGGCGCACTGTTCTCTAATCTCACCGTGCGCGAGAACGTGGCCGCGCCGATGTACGAACACACCAACATGCCCAAGCGGGTCATCATGGAGCTGGCCGAGCTGAAGATCGCCCTTGTGGGCCTGAAGCCGGAGGCCGCCAACCTGAAGCCTTCGGAGCTGTCGGGAGGCATGCGCAAGCGGGCGGGCCTGGCCCGGGCCTTGGCGCTGGATCCCGAACTGCTGTTTCTCGACGAGCCGACCGCAGGCCTGGACCCCATCGGGGCCGCGGCCTTCGATGAGCTGATCAAGGACCTGTCGGACAGCCTGGACCTGACGGTCTTCATGATCACCCATGACCTGGACAGCCTTTATGCGATCACCGATCGAGTGGCTGTGCTGGCCGACAAGAAGGTGGTCGCCAACGCCCCGGTGCAGGACCTCGAGAAGTCCGACCACCCGTGGATTCGTGAGTATTTCCTGGGACCGCGCGGCCGCGCCGCGAGGACCTCGGCGAGCAGAGCCAAGACGGTAGGCTGATGGAAAAAGACGCCAATTACGCCCTCGTGGGCCTTTCGACCCTGATCCTGTTCCTGGGCATGGTGATCTTCGGGGTGTGGCTGGCGAAGGTCCAGTTCAGCCGGGACTACCAGCTCTACGACATCGTCTTCCAGGGGCCGATCAACGGCCTGACCCAGGGCGGCGAGGTGCGGTTCAACGGCATCAAGGTGGGCGAGGTCACCAAGATCGAGCTGGCGCGCGACAACCCCAAGAACGTCGTCGCCCGCGCCCGCGTCACCTCCGACGTGCCGATCCGCGTCGACTCCGTAGCCACCCTCGAGCCCCAGGGCATCACCGGGGTGAACTATGTGCAGATCAGCGCCGGTGTTCAGTCCAAGCCCCTGCTGCGGGCGGTGACGCCCGACGGCAAGGTGCCGGTGATCCGCAGCCAGCGCAGCACCCTGTCGGACCTGCTGGCCGGCGGCGGCACGGTGCTGAGCCGCACCGTCGAGGCCCTGGACCGGGTCAACAAGGTGCTGTCGGACCAGAACGTGAAGACCTTCTCCGCGGCGCTGAACGACGCCCAGTCGGTGACCGCCGAGCTGCGGGAGCGCAAGGCGGTGATCGCCGACGCCCAGAAGGCCCTGCAGAGCATCGACGCCGCGGCCCAGTCCTTCGCCGAGCTCGGCCAGTCGGGCCAGGCGCTGGTGGACGGCGACGGCAAGCGCACCATGCGCAACGTGGCCGACGCCGCCGAGGAGGCCAAGGCCGCCGCCAAGGACCTGCGTCAAATCATGGGCAAGCTGGAAGGTCCCACCAGCGACTTCGCCACCACCGGCCTGCCGCAGCTGACCGCCGCGGCCGTGCAGCTGCAATCCACGGCCGAGGCGCTGGAGCGCCTGGCCGACGAACTCCAGAGCAATCCCCGGGGCGCTGTCGGCAAGCCGCCCGCCAAGGAAATCGAGGTGAAGCCATGACCCGCCTGAAGCACCTCGGCCGCGTCACGGCGGTGGCCGTCACCGCCATCGCCCTCTCCGGCTGCATCTCGTTGTTCCCCAAGAGCAAGCCGGCTCAGCTCTACCGCTTCGACTACGGCAAGACCGCCGAAGCGCCGACCCCGCCTGGCTCGACCCTGGTGGGCATTCTCAAGCTGAACACCGGCTTCACCAATGCGGCGACGGGAGACCGCATCCTGACCGTCACCGGCGGCGGCGACGTGGCCTATATCTCCGAGGCTCGCTGGGCGTCGCCGGCCTCGGTGCTGTTCGACGAGGCGGTGGACCGCGCCTTCCTGGCCAATCCCAATGTCCGGCTGATCAATCGCGGCGAGGTGGGCAAGTCCGACTACGTCATGAAGCTCGACGTCACCCGTTTCGAGGTGACCTACGCCGCGCCCAAGGCCACGCCCGAGGTGCTGGTCAGCGTCACCGGAACCCTGACCCGTTCGGGCGACCGGAGCCTGGTGTCGGAACAGACCTTCACCCGCAAGGTTCGCGCTGGCGACGACCGCCAGGGCGCCATCGTCACAGCTTTCGGCACGGCCACGGAGGGCGTGCTTGACGATGTGGTGGTGTGGGCTGCTTCCAATACGGCCGCCCCGTAGGTCCTAGCCGTCCAGGCCGTTGATCCGCTTGGCGGCGGTCACCGTGTTAGCGAGCAGGCAGGCGACGGTCATCAGGCCGATGCCGCCTGGAACGGGCGTGATGTTGGCCGCCACCTTCTCGGCCTCCTTGAAGGCCACGTCGCCCACCAGCTTGGTCTTGCCCGCGGCGGCCTTCACGGGATCGCGGAACGGGACGCGGTTGATGCCGACGTCGATCACCGTGGCGCCGGGCTTGATCCAGTCGCCCTTGATCATCTGAGGCCGGCCCACGGCCGCCACCAGGATGTCGGCCTCTCGGCAGACAGCGGGCAGGTCCACGGTGCGCGAGTGGGCGATGGTCACCGTGCAGTCGGCCTGCAGCAGCAGCTGGGCGATGGGACGCCCGACCAGCACCGAGCGGCCCACCACCACCGCGCGCTTGCCGGCGAGGTTTCCCAGGGCCTGACGCAGGACCAGCATACAGCCCAGCGGCGTGCAGGGGATGAGGGCGGGCATGCCGCTGGCCAGCAGGCCGGCGTTCACCACGGTCAGACCGTCCACGTCCTTGTTGGGGTCCATGGCCGCCAGCACCATCTTCTCGTCGAGGTGCTTGGGCAGGGGCATCTGCACCAGAATGCCGTGGATCTTCGGATCGTCGTTGAGCTGCTCCACCAGCGCCATCAGCTGGTCCTGGGTGGTGTCGGCGGGCAGGCGGTGGGTCTCTGAATGCATGCCCGCGGCCAGGGAGTGCTCGCCCTTGGACCTGACATAGACCTGGCTGGCCGGATCCTCGCCCACGAGCACCACCGCCAAGCCCGGATGGATCCCGTGCTCGGACTTGAGCATGGCCACTTCGCCGGCCGCCTGGGCGCGGACCAGTTCGGCCAGGGACTTCACGTCGAGGGTGTGGGCTTGGGGCATGGGCGCTCCTGCGCGGTCGCGGACTTGGGCGTCCGACTACCGGTTCAGGCCGCGCCGCGCAATGCGGGCCGGTGCGACGGGCCGGCTAGCGTCCGCTGAACAGCGAGTCGTACGGATCGACCTTTCCGCTGACGGAGTCGGCGACGGACGCCGCCGGCCAACCCAGCTTGACGGTAAGGCTCTCCGCCCAGGCCTCGGTGATCAGGTCCCGCAGTTCAGAGGCCCCGGCCGCGAGCCGCTCGGTGGCGAAGGCCACGCCCTTTGGATTGGCCGGGCTGAAGCCTCCCGCCTTCTCCAGTTCATAGAGAGGGACCACCTGGCGACCGGCGATCAGCAGATAGGCGGAGACGCGCGCCTCGATGGGGCCGTCGGCGATCTGGGGTGGCAGCAGGTTGGCGCGCACCATGGCCTGGGTCACGTACTGGGTGGCGAAGACGTCTTCGAAGGGCGCATGGATTTTCGCTGTCGTGTAGCCGTTGGGGTTGGGGTAGTCGCCCCAGCCGTTGTAGTGGCCGCTGACATGCAGGGGCTGCGATCCGTCGCCGACGTAGTGGGCGAGGTAGCCGATGGTCACCAGCATGAGCTGTTCGCGGCGCAGGCGGTCGGCGCGCAGCCAGGCGCGGCGCGCCTTGTTCTTCTCGCGGCCTTCAGCGGCCATGCCCATGCGCCAATAGCCCATGTCGGTGACAAGCTGCTGGTACTTCTCGATGATCGCATAGGGCAGGTAGCCGGCCTTCCAGCTGTCCTGGCCAGCGGCGCGCAAAGCGGTTTCGTACGCCGCGCGGGTCGGAGGCAGGGCGTCCAGGCGCGGGCCGCCGAGGATGCGGCCGTCCTCCTCGTAGTCCACGAAATGCGCCGGATCGAGGTTGCTGCCGTGCACCTTGCCCGAGCCTTTGATGCGGTCCGGCTCCCGCGACAGCTCACCGATCGCCGCGATGGCGGCGGGGCTGCGCAGGAAGGCCGGCAGGCTCGGCGGCAGAGCACGCGCGGCTTCCTGTCCGATCATCCGGTGGCCGGTGTTGCTCCAGGCGAGGGCCGGGGCCGGCGCGGCGGCGATCAGGACGGCGGCGAGATGCAGGGCGAGGCGTTTCATGCCTCCGATTTGAAGGCCGGCGCCGTGGAAGGCAAGCGGGGTTGGACTCTGGTTCGATGAATTCACAGGGCCGTCGCACCCCAGCTTCCCCCACGCATGTGGGGGAAGTGTCACAAGGCTCGCGCAGCGAGACCTGTGACGATGGGGGTGAGAATCTGAAGCGCAGGAGAGTTGCAGCAACACACCCCCATCGACCCTCCAGCCGAAGAGGCTGTCGGGCCACTTCCCCCATGAATGGGGGAAGGAGGATCACCCTATGCGCAGGGCCTTCTCCACCCGCGCGATCCAGGCCTGCACCCTCGGATAATCGCCCAGGCGGAAGCCGCCGTCGCCGGCCTCGCGGGTGTAGGCCACCAGGGCGACATCGGCGAGACTGACCGCCCCGCCCACCAGGAAGGGCGAGCGGGCCAGACCGTCCTCAAGCCGCTGCAGGGCCGCCTTGCCGCGCTCGACGACCCTGGGCTCAAGGTCCGCCACCGCCCTGCCCTGGAAACGCACCTGGAAGCGGGCGACCGCGACATAGGGCTCGTGGCTGTACTGCTCCCAGAACATCCACTCCAGCATGCGGGCCCGGTCATAGGGGTCGGCGGGGATCAGGTCCGAGCCCTCGGCCAGGTGCAGGATGATGGCGTTGGACTGAGCCAGGGGCCGTCCGTCGTCGAGAATCACGGCGGGGACCTGGCCGGCGGGGTTGAGAGCCAGGAATTCCGGCGTCCGGGTGGCCGCCTTCAAGACATCAGTCTCGATCCAATCATAGGAAAGCCTGAGATGATCAGCGGTCCACTTCACCTTCAGGCAGTTGCCCGAGATCGAGTCTCCAAAGATGCGCATGCGCCCTGCCCCGTTGTTTGAGGAAGCTTGATAGACCAAGAGTCCACAGGCGCAATGGATGCTGTCTACAGGCGATCGCCGGCCAGGCTATTCCCGGGGTTGCCCTGACGCGGGAGTCCCGGTACTCAGACCCTCGCTGACAGATCAACGACGTAGGATCCCCATATGGGACGCCACCTCGCCGCCCTGGCCGCCCTTCCCCTTCTGGCTTTCGGAGGTGGAGCGCACGCCGCTCCATCCGACCCCATCGGGGATCTGCTGATGAACGCCCTGACCGGGGCTGTGCCCGGCTCGGCCGACTATCGCCTGAAAGCCACCCTCTATCACGCCGGCGCCAAGGGCGTGGGCGCGCTGGACTCGCTGGGCTGCAGGGTCGTTGCGATGCGCACGGCCGCCATCGACAAGAGCCTGATCCCCCGCCGCACCATCCTGTTCATCAAGGAGACGGTGGGGCTCTCCATGCCCGACGGCTCGGCCCATGACGGCTACTGGTACGCCTCCGACGTGGGCGGCGCGATCAAGGGCCAGCGCATCGACCTCTATACCGGCTCGGGCTCGGGCTCGATGAAGCCCCTGCGGCCGCTGAACCTGGCGCAACTGACGGTCACCAAGGCCGGCCAATTCAAGGGCTGCCCGCCGAAATAGAACCACTCTCCCTCCCCTTCATGGGGAGGGTGGATGAGGCGAAGCCTCGGACGGGTGGAGAATACCGGCCGTACTCCCCCACCCCGACCGCGAAAGCGGTCTGCCCCTCCCCATAAAGGGGAGGGAGGAAACAAGGCTCACGTCTCTACGAACGCCCGTTCCAGGACGTAGTCGCCCGGGCTGGCCAGCGAACCCTCGACATAGCCGCGGGCCTCCAGCAGGACCTTCAGGTCGGCCAGGACCGAGGGGCCGCCGCACAGCATCAGGCGATCGACGGCGGGGTCCAGGGGCGGCAGGCCCAGGTCCTCGAAGATCTTGCCCGAGGCGATCAGGTCGGTGATCCGGCCCTGGTGCTTGAAGGGCTCGCGGGTCACGGTGGGATAGTAGCGCAGCTTGGGCGCGACGATCTCGCCCAGGATCTCGTCCTGCGGCAGCTCGGTCTCGAACAGTTCGCGATAGTTCAGGTCCGCCACATTGCGCACCGTGTGGGTGACGATGACCTCGTCGAAGCGGTCATAGACCTCGGGGTCGCGGGCCAGGCTGAGCCAGGGGGCGAGGCCCGTGCCGGTGCCCAGCATGTAGAGGCGCTTGCCGGGCTTCAGGCCGTCCAGCACCAGGGTGCCGGTGGGCTTCTTGCCGATCAGCACCTGGTCGCCGACCTGGATCTTCTGCAGGCGCGAGGTCAGCGGGCCGCTCTCCACCTTGATGGAGTAGAATTCCAGCTCGTCGTGCCAGGACGGCGAGGCGATGGAATAGGCGCGCAGCAGCGGCTTGCCGTCCACCTCCAGGCCCACCATCACGAACTGACCGCTCTGGAAGCGGAAGGCCGGATCGCGGGTGGTGCGGAATGAGAACAGGCTGTCGGTCCAGTGCTGGACCCAGGTCACGGTCTCATGGAGGAAGGCGCCGGCCTTCTTGGCCGGAGCGGCGGCGGTCACATCGGTCATGATTGGTCTGCTTGAAACTGAATCCGGCTCAGATATCGCCGCCGACATTGGTCACGGCGTCGGGCGCGCGGGCGACATGTATGCCGCATTCGGTCTTTTCGGAACCCGCCCAGCGACCGGCGCGCACATCTTCGCCCTCTTCCACCGGCTTGGTGCAGGGCCAGCAGCCGATCGAGGGGAAGCCCTGGGCCACCAGGGGGTGGGCCGGCAGGTCGTGTTCGGCGACGTAGGCGTCGAGCTCTGTCTTGCCCCAGTTGGCCAGGGGGTTGAACTTCACCTGGCCGTCGGCCTGCTCCACCACCGGCAGGGACAGGCGGTCGCCGCCGTGGAAGCGCTTGCGGCCGGTGATCCAGCCATCGAAGCCCTTCAGGGCGGTGTCCAGCGGGATCACCTTGCGGATGTTGCAGCAGGCGTCGGTATCGGTCTGCCAGAGGTTGGCCTTGGGGTCGACCGTGGCCAGGTCGGTATAGAGCGGACGTAGATCGCGCACGTCGGTCAGGCCCAGCTTGGCCACCAGACTTCTGCGGTAATCCAGGGTCTGGCCAAACAGCATGCCGGTGTCGAGGAACATGATCGGCATGTCGGGCTTGATCCTGGAGACCATGTGCAGCAGCACCGCCGACTCCGCCCCGAAGGACGAGACCAGGGCGAGCTTGTCGCCGAAGGTCTCGACGGCCGATTCCAGCACCGTCACCGGATGGGCGTGACGCAGTTCGGCGTCGAGGCGCAGGGCGACCTGCGGGCGTTCCAGGTTATCAAAGGCCATGCTCAGGACTCCGCACGCTCGGTGAAGGCCGGGGTGCGGCCGTCAGAGGCGCGTTGATAAACGTGACGATGACGATTGGCGGCGTGGGCCCATTGCTCGGGGCTGGAGCCGTCGGCGGTTTCAAAACTGTCGCAGCCGCAGCGGGTCAGGAAGTTGGCCTCCTCGCGGAGCACCTCCCCCACCGCCCGGACCTCGCCTTTAAAGCCGAAGCGGCCGCGCAGCAGGTGGGCCGTGGAGAAGCCGCGGCCGTCGCGGTACTTCGGGAAGGCCACCGCCACCACCGCCAGCTTGGGCAGGTCATAGGCCAGCGCCTCGACCTCCTCGCCGGCGTCCAGGCGCACGC
>JAZKFM010000391.1:0-2104 GCA_040386415.1 Pseudomonadota bacterium | reverse complement strand
ACGGCGGCGAGCCGATCCTGCGGATGTTCGCCGACGACAACTGGATCAACCCGCCCACCGCCGCCTGGCTCTACCAGTTCCGGGAGGTGGCCCTGCATGGCCGTCTCATCCGGGTTAGCATGATCGGCCAGCCGGAATGGACGGCGCGCTAGCTCGCCGGGGCGATGCCGGTATAGGATTTCACCGCCCCGGTCCGCCGGGACGAGACACGCGGCAATGACCGCACAGGAGAGGGAGCGCCAATTGGCCACCAAGACATTCCCCGTGGAAGCGGGGCACATCCTCATGTTCGCCCGATCGGTGGGCGACGATAACCGCGTCTATTCCGACGCCGACTACGCCAAGACCACGGAGGCCGGCGGCATCATCGCTCCGCCCACCTTCGCCCAGGCCAGCGCCCAGTTTGATCCCGACTACGGCCTGCGGCCCAAGATCGGCCAGCCCTGGTTCGGCTCGGGCAAGAACGCCACCGGCATCACCCGCGCGCCCGGCGGCGGTGGTGGGGGCGGCGGCGGCCTGCATGCGGAACAGCACTTCGAGTATCACCGCCCGATGCGGGCCGGCGACGTGCTCACCGCCACCACCACGCCCGGCAAGACCTGGGAGAAGGAAGGCAAGCGCTCGGGCAAGCTGGTCTTCTCCGAGAGCGTCACCGAGTACCGCGACCAGAAGGGCGAACTGGTGATCACCGCCCGCGGCGTCGGTGTCCGCACCGAACGTCCCGTCGAACAACCCGCTGAGAAGGCGTAAGTCCATGGCGCTCAGCGCGAAATCCCTGAAGGTGGGCGACGCCCACACCGCCCGTCTGGTGGAAGACCTGAAGCGGACCCAGATCGTCCAGTACGCGGGGGCGTCGGGCGACTACAACCCGCTGCACACCGACGAGATCTTCACCACCCAGGTGGCCGGCTACCCGTCGGTCTTCGCCCACGGCATGCTGACCATGGGCATGACCGGCAAGATGCTCACCGACTATGTCGGCGACGCCCGGCTGACCAAGTACGGCGTGCGCTTCACCAGCCAGGTCTGGCCGGGCGACACCCTGGACGCCACGGCCACCCTGAAGGCGATCAGCGACAAGGACGGCGCCAAGATCGCCGAGTTCGACGTCAAGACGGTCAACCAGGCCGGCGTCGAAGTCCTCAGCGGCTATGCCGAGGCCCGCCTCGACGACTAGTGAAAGGGGCGGAGGCCGGCTCCCGGTCTCCGCCGCCTGCTTGGGCTCGTACTCAACTCAGTCGCACCTAGGCGTCCTTCTCCCCTTGCGGGAGAAGGTGGCCCTGCGGAGCAGGGTCGGATGAGGGGTCGATAGCCCTGTCCAGTATTCCGCTCATCCCCGCGAAAGCGGGGACCCAGGCTTTTTTGGTTTTCTGAGGCTGTTGGAGCGCCAAGCTTTCAGGAGGGAGAAAACACCTGGGTCCCCGCTTTCGCGGGGATGAGCGTGTGTGTTTGCGAGCAGAGCGCGACTCCGCATCCGTCGCGCTTGAGCGCGGCACCTTCTCCCGCAAGGGGAGAAGGACGCACCAGACCGCCTAGACCAGCCGCTTGCCGGCGTCGTCGATGACGCCGCCCAGGTCGCGGCCGTCGTCGGCCAGGATCATCTCGTTGTGGGCCTTGCCGGACGGGATCATCGGGAAGCAGTTCTCTTCCTTGGTCACCCGGCAGTCGAACAGCACGGGTTTGCGGACCGAGATCATCTCCAGGATCTTGTCGTCCAACTCATCGGGAGTCTCAGCGCGGATGCCGACCCCGCCGAAGGCCTCGGCCATCTTCACGAAGTCGGGCAGGCTGGCCGAATAGGAGTGGCTGTAGCGCTCCCCGTGCAGCAGCTGTTGCCACTGGCGCACCATGCCCATCCACTCGTTGTTCAGGATGAAGATCTTGATCGGCAGGTCATACTGAATGGCCGTGGCGATCTCCTGCATGGTCATCTGCACGCTGGCGTCGCCGGCGATGTCGATGACCAGGCTGTCCGGGTGGGCCATCTGCACGCCCACGGCGGCCGGCAGGCCGTAGCCCATGGTCCCCAGGCCGCCTGAGGTCATCCAGCGGTTGGGCTGCTCGAAGTGATAGTACTGGGCCGCCCACATCTGGTGCTGGCCGA
>JAZKFM010000390.1:0-7680 GCA_040386415.1 Pseudomonadota bacterium | reverse complement strand
CGTCCGGCGCGGCGGCCGGGTGCTGGGCATCTGCGGCGGCTTCCAGATGCTGGGGCGCACGGTGGCTGATCCCCTGGGGCTGGAGGGGCCAGCAGGCCGCGCGCCGGGCCTTGGCCTGCTGGACGTCGAGACCGTGCTGGCGGGCGACAAGGTGCTGCGCCCCACGGCCGGCCGCCTCACCGGCGGCGCGCGGTTCGAGGGCTACGAGATCCACCTGGGCCGCACCACGGGCCCCGGCCCCGCCCGGCCGTTCCTGGTGGGGGATGACGGGGCGCCGGGCGGCGCGGTCTCCGCCGACGGGGCTGTCGCCGGGGCCTATGTCCACGGCCTGTTCAACAGCGGCGAGGCGCGCGCGGCCCTGCTGGCGCAACTGGGCGCGGCCTCCCAGGGCGGCGACCACGGGGCGGCGGTGGACTCAGCCCTGGACGACCTGGCCCAGGCCCTGGAGCAGGCCTTCGACATCGAGGCCCTGGCCGCCATCGCCGGCCTTGCGTGAACACAGCGTCTGGCCTGTCCCCCTGGCGGGCGGCTATGCTGGGTCCATGAACAATATGGAGAGCGTCGTCGCCTGGATCCGGGCGCGGCTGCAGCGCGATCCGCCCCTGGCGGCGGAACCCGAGCTCAACACCCTGCTGCGGGTCATGGCGATCTGGCGCTCGCGCGCCATCGCCAACGTGATGCTGCGCAATCATGGGGCCAAGATCCTGGGCGGCCCCTTCGCGGGCATGGACTATGTGGGGGAGGCTACCGAGGGGGCGCTGGCCCCACGCCTGCTGGGCTCCTACGAGTCGGAACTGCACCCGGCCCTCGCCCGGTTCGCCGGCGAGGGATTCGACTGCATCGTCGATGTGGGCTGCGCGGAGGGCTACTACGCCGTGGGTCTGGCCCGGCTGATGCCAGGCGTCACCGTCTACGCCTACGACATCGTCGAGAAGGCCCGGCGCGCCTGCGTCGAGCTGGCGGCCAAGAACGGGGTCGCCGAGCGGGTGGTGGTCCGCGAGACCTTCACGCCCGACGGCTTCGAGGAATTCGCCGACCGCCGGACCCTGGTGATGATGGACGTGGAGGGCGCCGAGGACGACCTGCTGCGTCCCGACCTGTCGCCGGCCCTGGCCAGGATGAGCCTCATCGTCGAGACCCATGACGTCTACAGGCCCGGCGTCCTTGAGCGGATCCAGGAGCGCTTTTCCGCCACCCACGACATCCAGCGCCTGGACCAGCAGGGCAAGAGCGTGACCCTGCCGCCCTGGCTGGCCGCCCAGGGCCACCTCGACCACCTGATCGCGGTCTGGGAATGGCGCGTCCGCCCGACCCCCTGGCTGGTCATGACTCCGAAGGCGGCCGCCTGATGGCCCAGGGGTTCCGGCTGGACGGCGGGGGCGAGAGCCTGGTCTTCCTCACCACCGAGGCCGGTGCGCCCCGCCTGGTCTATTGGGGCCCCGACCTGGGCGCCGCCGATCCCATCCCGGCGCTCGCCCGGCTGGCCATTCGCGCCATCCCGCACGGCATGCTGGACGGCGGCGAGCGGCTGAGCTGGCTGCCGGAGGCGGGGCAGGGGTTCACCGGTCACCCCGGCCTGCTGGCGCACCGCAATGGCGCGCAGGTGGTCAGCCAGATGTCCCTGCGCGACGCCGATCTCACCTCCGGCGCCGCGACCCTGGTCCTGGAGGACACCGCCGCCGGGATCGAGCTGACCCTGTGCCTGCGCCTGGACGCCGCCACCGGCGTGCTCACCAGCCGGACCACCCTGCGCAACACCGGCCCCGAGCCCTTGACCCTCGACTGGCTGGCGGCGGGCGCCTTCGACAGTCCTCACAATGACCTGCTGCTGTTCGACGGCCGCTGGACCCGGGAGTTCGCAGCCGTCCGCCAGACGATCTCCACCGGCCTGATCGCCAAGGAGAACCGCACCGGCCGCACCTCCCACTACGCCCCGCCCTTCGCGGTGGTGGGGGAGGCCCACTTCAGTGAGACCCGAGGCGAGGCCTTCGCCCTGCACCTGGCCTGGAGCGGCGACCACCGCATCTTCGCCGAGCGCCTGCGGGACGGCCGTATCCAGGTCCAGGCCGGCGAACTGCTGCACCCCGGCGAGGTGATCCTGGGGGAGGGGGAGAGCTACCAGAGCCCGGCCCTCTACATGGCGCGCTCGCAGAGCGGCCTGAACGGGATCTCCGATCGCCTGCATCCCTTCGTCCGCGACGTGATCCTCGCCGGCCGCCTGCGGGGCAAGACCCGGCCGGTGCACTACAACGGCTGGGAGGCCATCTATTTCGATCACGACCTGGCCACCCTGCAGGGTCTTGCCGACCTGGCCGCGGAGGCCGGGGCCGAACGCTATGTCCTGGACGACGGCTGGTTCCGGGGCCGCCCCGACGACCGCTCGGGCCTGGGCGACTGGACCGTCGATCCCGCCAAGTACCCCGACGGCCTGACGCCGCTCGTCGACCACGTCCGTGGCCTGGGCATGGAGTTCGGTCTCTGGGTCGAGCCGGAAATGGCCAACGCCGACTCCGACCTGCTGCGCGCCCACCCCGACTGGATCCTCGGCGATCCCGGCCGCGACCAGCCCCTGGGGCGGGGGCAGTACGTGCTGGACCTCACCCGGGCGGAGGTGGCCGACAACATCTACCGGCAGCTCGACGCCCTGCTGAGCGACAACGCCATCGGCTATCTGAAGTGGGACATGAACCGCGACCTGACGCACGCGCTGAGCGGCGGGCGGGCGGCGGTCCACAACCAGACCCTGGCGGTCTACGCCCTGATGGACCGCCTGCGCGCCGCCCATCCGACCGTCGAGATCGAGAGCTGCTCCTCCGGCGGCGGCCGCGCCGACTACGAGATTCTCAAGCGCACCGACCGCATCTGGACGTCGGACTGCAACGACCCCATTGAACGCCAGGCCATCCAGCGCGGGTTCTCGATCTTCTTCCCGCCCGAGGTCATGGGGTCCCACGTGGGCGCGGCCGCCAGCCACACCACCGCGCGCACCGCCAGCCTGGACCTGCGCGCCATGACCGCGCTCGGCGGGCACATGGGGATCGAGGCCGACCTGCGGGCCTTCACGCCGGATGAGCGGGCGCAACTGGCCGGCGCCATCGCCCTGCATAAGATCCTGCGCGACGACCTGCACGCCGGCCGCACCCTGCGCCTGGAGCATCCCGACTGCCTGGCCTTCGCCAATGTGGGGGCGGGCAGCGTGCTGGTCTCCGCCGCCCAGGTCGAGACCTCAAAGGGCGCGGCCCTGGCGCCGCTGCGCATGGTGGGCCTGGAACCCGAGGCGGACTATGAGATCACCATGGTCAACCCGCCCGAACGGCCCTTCGCGGTGATGAAGCGGCGCATCACCCTTGTGAAGGGCGACACTCTGATCGCCAGCGGCGCGATGCTGGCGGGCACGGGCATCCCCCTGCCGGTGATGCGGGCCGGCGAGATCGCGGTCTTCCGCCTGACCCGGATCACGCCGTGAGCCCTGCCGCCCTGGCCGCCGACTTCCGGGCCCGCTTCGGCTCCGAACCGCGCCTCTTCCGCGCGCCGGGCCGCATCAACATCATCGGCGAGCACACCGACTATTCCGAAGGCTTCGTCCTGCCGGCCGCCATCGACCGATGGTGCGTGGTGGCCGCCGCCCCCAATGGCCTTGGGATGTTGCGCGCGGTCTCCCAGACCCTGGGCAGGGAGATGGAGGCCCCCCTCGACGGTCTGGCTCCCGGCGGCGACTGGACCGACTATGTGGCCGGCCCCGCCAAGATCCTGCTGGAGGCGGGCCTGCCGATCGTGGGCGCGGACCTGATGATCGCCTCCGACGTTCCGGTGGGCGCGGGTGTCAGTTCGTCGGCGGCCCTGCAGGTGGCGGTCACCCGCGCCCTGTTGGCGCTCTCCGGGGTTCGGGCCGACGGCGCCCAGGTGGCCTCCTGGGCCCGGGCCTCGGAGAACCGGTTCGTGGGCATGCCCTGTGGGATCATGGACAGCTTCGCCAGCGCCAACGGCGTCGAGGGCGGGGCCCTGATGCTGGACTGCCGCGCCCTGCAGGCCACGCCGGTTCCCCTGCCGGACAGTGCGAGTTTCCTGCTGGTCAACTCCATGGTCAGCCACCGGCTGGTGGGTGGCGAGTACCGCCAGCGGCGGGAGGACTGCGAGGCCGCGGCTCGAACCCTGGGTGTTGCGACCCTGCGCGATGTCGCAGAGAGCGATCTGCCCGCCGCGCTGCTCAGGCTCAGCGGCGATCCCGCCAAGCGTTGCCGGCATGTGGTGACCGAGAACGCCCGGGTGGGCCGGGCGGTGACCGCCATGGCCGCCGGCGACCTCACGGCCCTGGGCGCACTGATGAATCAGTCCCACGCCTCCCTGCGGGACGACATGGAGGTCAGCCTGCCGATCATCGACCAGCTGGCCGCCATCGCCCAGGCGACGGCCGGCGTGCATGGCGCCCGGCTCATGGGCGGCGGCTTCGGCGGCTGCGTCATCGCCCTGGTGGACAGCGCGGCGGCCGGCGAGGTCCAGGCCGCCATCGCCGGGGCCTACGGCGACTTGATCGGTGAAACCCCGGAAGCCTTCGTCTGCCGCGCGGTGGCCGGTGCGTCGGAGGTCTTCGCATGAGCCGTCCCGAACGCCGGCTCAACCTGCTGACCGGCGACTGGGTGCTGGTCTCGCCGCAGCGGGTCGCCCGGCCCTGGCAGGGGGCGGCGAGCGAGGCTGCGCCGCGCGAGCGCGTGGCCCACGACCCGGCCTGCTATCTCTGCGCCGGAGTGATGCGCGCAGGCGGGATCCGCAATCCGGACTACAAGAGCGTCTACGTCTTCGACAATGATTATCCGGCCCTGCTGCCGGGCATGACGGAAGGCGCGTCCGATGACCCCCTGCTGGTGCGGGAGGCCGAGGCCGGGCTCTGCCGGGTGATCTGCTACAGCCCCGACCACAGCCTCACCATGGCGGGCATGAGCCCGCGCGAGATCGAGACGGTGGTCGAGACCTGGACCGCCCAGTTCACCGAGCTGGCGGCGCGGGCCGACATCGGGGCGGTGACCATTTTCGAGAACCGCGGCGAGATGATGGGGGCCAGCAATCCCCACCCCCATGGCCAGATCTGGGCCCAGCAGCACGTCCCCAACGAACAGGTCCGCGAGGACGGCCGGCAGCGCGTCTGGTTCGAGACCCACGGGGAAACCCTGCTGGCGGCCTACCTGGCCCGCGAGCTCGCGGCCGGTGAGCGGATCATCTGCGCCAATGACGCCTTCGTCGCCCTGGTCCCGTTCTGGGCGGCCTGGCCCTTCGAGGCCCTGGTCCTGCCGCGCCGGTCGGTCACCGGCCTGGACGAACTGACACCCGGCGAGCGCGCCGGTCTGGCCGACATTCTCTCGCGCCTGACACGGGCCTATGACCGGCTGTTCGAGGTCTCCTTCCCCTACACCATGGGCTTCCATCAGCGGCCGACCGATGGGGCGGCCCACCCGCACGTCACCCTGCACGCACACTTCTACCCGCCGCTGCTGCGGTCGGCCTCGGTGCGCAAGTTCATGGTGGGTTACGAGATGCTGGCCATGCCCCAACGCGACCTGACGCCCGAGGAGGCCGCGGCGCGTCTGCGGGACCTGACATGAACGCCCCCATCACCATGAAGCCGCTGAGCCATCTGCCCGATGGCCGGATGGTGGACGCCTATACACTCACCAATGTCCACGGGGTGTCGGTGCGCATCCTCACCTATGGCGGCGCCATCCAGTCGATCCGCAGCCCCGACCGGGACGGCGAACTGGACGACATCGTCCTCGGCTACGACCATCTGGAGCGCTACCTGGAGAGCCCGCGCTATTTCGGCTGCCTGGTGGGGCGCTATGCCGGACGGATCGCCGGCGGCCAGTTCTCCATCGACGGCCGCGACTACGACCTCGACCGCAATGAGGGCGCCAACTGCCTGCACGGCGGTGGCGTCGGTTTCGACAAGACGGTCTGGGCCGCCAAGGCCCAGGAGACCCGGATGGGGGCCAAGCTGACCCTCACCCACGTCAGCCCCGATGGGGACATGGGCTTCCCCGGCGAGCTGTCGGTTCAGGCGGTCTACGAGCTGACCCGGGGCGATGAACTCCGCCTGGAGCTGTCGGCCACGACGACCGCGCCCACGGTGGTGAACCTCACCAACCACACCTACTGGAACCTCGGCGGCCTGAACGCGCGCCACGTCCGCGACCACGAGCTGCAGATCCTGGCCGACGGAGTGCTGGTCACCGACGAGGCCCTGCTGCCCACCGGCGAGGTGGCCCCGGTCGCCGGAGGAGAGTTCGACTACCGCCAGCCCCGCGCCCTCACCGCCGACCTCGACCACACCTTCGTGCTCACCGACAAGAAGCGCGGGGCCCTGGCGCCGGCCGCCCGCCTGACCCATGCGGGCTCGGGCCGGTCGCTGCAGATCGACACCACCGAGCCCTGCCTGACGGCCTATACCGGCTGGGGCGGCGTGGCCCTGGAAACCCAGCACGCGCCCGACGCTCCCAATCACCCCAACTTCACGCCCACCCTGCTGCGGCCCGGCGTGGTGCTGAAGTCCACGACGGTGTTCAAGCTGGGCGGATAGGGCCGAGCCCCCTCCGTCACGCGCATATCTGCGCGCGCCACCTCCCCCGACACGGCCTGCGGCCTGGGGGAGGAATTGGAAGCGCCAAATTCCTCCCCGAGCGCGAAGCGCGATCCGGGGGAGGTGGATCGGCGAAGCCGAGACGGAGGGGGCTAGGCCCTCGCTGTCACTCCGCCGGCGTGATCCTCGGCACCCAGAGGTGGATCCAGAGCAGGGCCAGCAGGTAGGCGGCCGCGACGATGGCGAACATCGGCAGGTAGTTCCCGCCATTGTCCAGGGTCCAGCCGGTGAAGGTCTGGATGCCCAGGCCGCCCAGGGTTCCCGCCGTCGCCCCGATGCCGATCACCGCCCCGATGACCTTGGCCGGGAAGACATCGGCGGTGAAGGCGAAGATGTTGGTGGAGAAGGCCTGGTGGCCGGCGAGCGCCACGCCCAGCACCAGGGCCGCGATCCAGTAGTTCTGCGCGCCCAGCGCCAGCGGGATCGGCAGCACGAGCAGGGCTCCCCCCAGCATCACGCCCTTGCGCGCCAGGTTCACATTAACCCCGGCGGACAGCAGCCGGCTGGCGATATAGCCCCCCGCGAAGGAGCCGCAGGCGGCCAGGCCATAGACCAGGGCGAGCGGCGGGCCGAGCTCGCCCAGGCCCAGGCCGAACTGGCGGTGGAAGAAGTCCGGGCCCCAGAACAGCAGGAACCACCAGCCCATGTCGGTGAGGAACTTCGCCCCGGCCACCGCCCAGGTGCGGCGGTCGCTCAGCAGGGAAAGCCAGGGGGTGCGCGCGCCTTCGACGGCGGCCACATCAACCTGGCCGGCCTGCTCGACCGCGTCGCTGCGCTTTCCCATGGCCAGCCAGCCCGCCAGCCATATGAAGCCGATGCCGCCGGTGATCAGGAAGGCCGCCCGCCAGCCCAGCGCCAGCGCCAGGGCCGGCACCAGCAGCGGCACGAAGATCGCCCCCAGGTTCGGCGCCGCATTGACGATGCCCATGGCCAGGGACCGCTCCTTGGGCGGGAACCAGGCGGTGGTGGTCTTGATGGCGGCCGGCGTGTTGACCGTCTCGGCCACGGCCAGCACCACGCGCGCGCCGGTGAAATGGCCGATGGTGTAGGCC
>JAZKFM010000389.1:0-10366 GCA_040386415.1 Pseudomonadota bacterium | reverse complement strand
GCAAGAAGATCATCCTGCTGTCGGAAGGCCGCCTGGTGAACCTGGGCAACGCCACCGGCCACCCCAGCTTCGTGATGAGCGCCTCCTTCACTAACCAGACGCTCGCCCAACTCGAGCTGTGGACCAACGGCGCCAAGTACGAAACCAAGGTCTACACCCTGCCCAAGCACCTCGACGAGAAGGTGGCCATGCTCCACCTGGGCAAGCTCGGCGCCAAGCTGACCACGCTGTCCAAGGACCAGGCCGACTATATCGGCGTGCCCGAGGCCGGTCCGTTCAAGCCCGATCACTACCGCTACTAGGGTCAAGCTTCGTCATCCCCGGCGCCGGCGATTCTCCAGTCCGCCGAGCCCCCCAAGCGCCGGGGATGACGTTTTGCTTGTTGAGCTAGCGCCGCCCTGTGGGCTCGGCTAACAAGCCTGCCATGCCGCTAGCGCTCGTCATCTCCAGTCATGTCGCCGCCAGCCGTGTCGGCGGGACGGCCCAGGCCCAGGCCCTGGCGCCCTTCCGCATCGACACCATGGTGGTGCCCACCGTTCTCTATGGCCGCCACCCCGGCTGGGGCGCCCCCGGCGGGGCCTCGGTTCCCGTGGAAGCCATCGAAGGCATGCTCGACGGCATCGAGGCCAATGGCCTGTTCGCCCAGACCGACTTGGTGCTCACCGGCTACTTCGCGTCGGCCGCCCAGGTCCGCGCCGCCGCCCGCGCCATCGACGCCGTGCGGGCCGCCCCGCGGGAGACCGGCGCCCGCAAGCCCATCATCATCGTCGATCCCACCATCGGCGACGCCGGCAAGGGCCTCTATGTCGCCGCCGACGTGGCTGACGCGGTGATCGGCGAGCTGGTCCCCCGCGCCGACATCGTCGCCCCCAACGCCTGGGAGCTGCAGCGCATGACCGGGGCCGAGACCCGCGACCCCACCCAGGCCCTGCACGCCGCGCGCCTGCTGGGCCGCCCGGTGATGGTGTCCTCCGTGCAGCGCGGCGGCGAGATCGGTGTAATCTATGCCGACAAGAAGGAGGCCTGGCTGGCCGCCCACCCGCGCGCCGATAGCGCCCCCAAGGGCACCGGCGACCTGCTGTCGGCCCTGTTCGGCGCGGCCCTGATCGACGGGCTGACCACCTCCTATGCGCTCGCCCGCGCCGTGGGCGGGGTGGCCGAGACCATCAGCGCCGCCCAGATCTGGAACGCCGCCGAACTGCCCGTCGTCGCCATGGCCCAACGGCTGAAGGCCGCGTCGCCGACGGTGCGCATGGAGCGCCTGATCTGACCGGGACCGAGATCTTCGGAACCTGCTCGCCCGCCTTCGCCGCGGTGCGCGAGGCCTTCGAGGCCAATTTCGAGCGCGGCGAGGAACTGGGCGCCCGGTTTTCCCTGGTCCATGGCGGCGAGACGGTGGTCGACCTCTGGGCGGGCTTCGCCGACCGTCAGCGCACGCAGCCCTTCAGCGACACGACGCTCACCAGCATCTTCTCCAGCACCAAGGCGATCGCGGCCCTACTGATCGCCCGGCTGGTGGACTCCGGAAAGCTGGACTACGGCCAGACCGTCGCCAGCGTCTGGCCCGAGTTCGCCCAGGCCGGGAAGGGACAGATCACCGTCGAGCAGGCCATGAGCCACCAGGCGGGGCTGTCGGGCTTCCCAGACCCCATGGAGCCGTCCCTGTGGTTCGATTGGGACGCCATCTGCGCCAGGCTGGCCGCCATGGCGCCCCTGTGGCCGCCCGGAACCGCCAGCGGCTATCACCCGGTGACCTTCGGCTATATCGCCGGCGAGATCTTCCGCCGGGTGGACGGCCGGACCATGGGAACCGCCCTGCGCGAGGACCTGGCGATCCCCTTCGAGCTCGATCTGTGGATCGGCCTGCCCGACGCCGAGCACGGCCGCGCCGCCGACATGCAGCGCCCCAACGGCCCGGCGAAGTTCGGCGAGATCAACGCGGCCACCCGGGCGGCCTTCCTCACCCCCTGGTCCTCCGCCGGCGGACGCGGGCAGGCCGAATGGCGGCGCACCGAGATCCCCTCGGCCAACGGCCACGCGACGGCCTTGGCGCTCGCCCGCCTGTTTGGGGCGCTGGCGAATGACGGCTGGCTGGACGGTGAGGTTATCCTGTCACCCGCCCTGATCGCCGAGGCGTCCCGCGAGCGCATCGGCGGCCAGGACCTGGTCCTGCCCTTCGAGATGAGCTGGGGGGCGGGCTTCATGCGCAATGCGCCCGTCAAGGTCTGGGGACCCGGGGAGCAGACCTTCGGCCACTCCGGCTGGGGCGGTTCCTGCGTGTTCGCCGACCCGCAGACGGGCCTGGCCGGCGCCTATGTGATGAACCGCCAATCCACCGACCTGATCGGCGACCACCGCCCCAAGGCGCTGATCGAGGCGGCCTACGGGTCGCTCTAGGCGACGACGGGACCCGGCAGGGCGCGGCTCCGGCGCCAGGCGCCGTAGGTGAAGACCGCCGCCCCGCCCCAGATGAAGATGAAGGAGATCGCCCGCAGAGGGGTGAAGGCCTCGCCCTGGGTCACGCCGATCACGAAGGCGATGGTGGGGCCGATGAACTGCAGGAAGCCCATGAAGGACAGGGGGATCCGCCGCGCCGCCCAGGCGAACAGCACCAGGGGCACGGCCGTGATGGGTCCCGAGGCGATCAGCCAGGCGATGGTGGCCGGCGACTGCAGGAAGTGACCGCCGCCCTGGCCTTCCAGCCACAGCACGAAGAAGAAGCTGGGCACGGCCAGCAGCAGGCACTCGATGAACAGGCCGGTCTGGGCGTCGGCCGCCACCTGCTTGCGCACCACCCCGTAGCCGCCGAAGGAGAAGGCCAGGGCCAGGGACACCAGGGGGAGATGCCCCAGGGCCACGGCCTGGATGATCACGCCCACCACCGCGAGGATGATGGCGGCCACCCCGATGCGGTCCATGCGCTCGCGGAACAGCAGGGTCCCGGCGGCCATGTTGATCAGTGGGGTGATGTAGTAGCCGAGGCTGGATTCCAGCACCCGGCCGGAATTGACCGCCCAGATGAAGACCATCCAGTTGACGGCGATCAGGCCGGCCGAGAGGGCCAGCCAGGCCAGCACCTTGGGTTGGCTGAAGACGCCCACCACCTGGGTCCACTGGCTGGCCAGCAGCACGAAGATCAGGGCCGTGGGCGCGCCCCAGATGGTGCGGTGGGCCAGGGTCTCCCAGGGGCCGACGCCGAGCTGGCCGATGGCCTGGAAGGCCAGGGGCACGAACCCCCAGATGAAGTAGCAGAGGATCCCCGCCCCCAGCGCCGTGCGGTCGATCGAGGCGGGCTGGGTCACGGCGGGCAGGCTTTCGAAGCGTCAGCGTGTTGCGGCGGGTTGCCTACCTAGGCGCACCGTCGCCAACGGCAATAGGTCTTCGAGCAAGAACTCGCGGAGTCCGGACTTGGCTTCCCCCACAGGGTGGGGGAAGTGGCCCGACAGCCGCTTGGCTGGAGGGTCGATGGGGGTGCGTATCTGAGGCGCGCCGCCCTTCAGACTCTCACCCCCATCGTCACGCGTCTTGGCTCCGCCAAGCCTTGTGACACTTCCCCCACCTGCGTGGGGGAAGGCGCTAGGCGATCGCCTTGGTCTTGATCAGGCCGCGCTCGTGCAGGAGCTGGGCGATCTGAACCGCGTTGAGGGCCGCGCCCTTGCGCAGGTTGTCGGCCACGACCCAGAGGTTCAGGCCGTGCTCGACGGTGGGGTCGTTGCGGATGCGGCTGACATAGACCGGGAACTCGCCCTGGGCTTCCTTGGGCGTCATGTAGCCCTGGTCGTTGCGGCTATCGATGACGATCAGGCCGGGGCTCTCGCGCAGCAGGTCGCGGGCCTCGTCCTCGTCCAGGTGTTCGTGGAACTCGACATTCACCGCTTCAGAGTGCCCCACCATGACCGGGACGCGGACGCAGGTGACCGTCAGCTTGATGGCCGGGTCGATGATCTTGTGGGTCTCGTTCCACATCTTCTGCTCTTCGTCGGTGTAGCCGTCGTCCTGGAAGGCGCCGATGAAGGGGATGACGTTGAAGGCGATCTGCTTGGGGAACTTCTTCGGCGGGGTGGCCCCCAGCACGAAGACGTTCTTGGTCTGGTCGAACAGCTCGTCCATGCCTTCCTTGCCGGCCCCGGAGACCGACTGGTAGGTCGAGACCACCACCCGCTTGATCTTCGCCCGATCATGCAGCGGCTTGAGCGCCACCACCAGCTGGGCGGTGGAGCAGTTGGGGTTGGCGATGATGTTCTTCTTGTGCGCCCAGCTCACGTCGTCGGGGTTCACCTCCGGCACCACCAGGGGCACGTCGGGGTCCATGCGGAAGGCCGAGGAGTTGTCGATCACGATGGGACCGGCCGCGCCGATCTTCGGCGACCACTCCTTGGAGAAGGCGCCCGACACGCTCATCAGCACCACGTCGACGGTCGAGAAGTCGAACTGCTCCACGTCCTGGCACTTGATGATCTTCTCGCCGAAGGACACCTCGACGCCAATGGAGCGGCGGCTGGCGATGGCGTGAATCTTGTCGATGGGGAATTGAACCTCCTCGAGGATGTTCAACATTTCGCGGCCCACATTACCCGTGGCGCCGACGACGGCTACGCGATAGCCCATCGGGGTCTCTCCTGATCTTAAGCGGAGCGTTCCGTTACGCTCCTGACGCTGAAATCGCAAGGTGAGCGCCCGATTGATCGCCACGAGGACCCCATGACCCAGGAAACCGGAATGCCCTTCGCCAACCTCATGGGGGTGGAGATCGTCGAGCGGGCCAAGGACAGGGTGGTGGGCCGGCTGCTGGTGCGGCCCGACCTCTGCACGGCGGGAAACATCCTGCACGGCGGCGCCTTCATGGCCTTCGCCGACGCGCTGGGCGCCATCGGCGGCCATCTGAACCTTGTCCCCGGCTCGCGCACCACCACCATCGAGAGCAAGACCAATTTCCTGGGCGCGGCGCGGGAGGGGACCACCGTGACCGGCGAGGCCACGCCCCTGCACATCGGCCGCTCCTCCAGTGTCTGGCAGACAAAGATCACCGGCGAGGACGGGCGGCTGGTGGGCCTGGTGATCCAGACCCAGATGACCGTACCGATCCCGGCGAAGACGGCGGCGAGGTCCTAGCCCCCTCCGTCACGCGCTGACGCGCGCGCCACCTCCCCCGATACGGCCTGCGGCCTGGGGGAGGAATTGGAGCGCGACATTCCTCCCCCAGCGCGAAGCGCGGTCGGGGGAGGTGGATCTGAGCGCAGCGAAGAGACGGAGGGGGCTCGGGCCTCACCCCTTCCCCGGCCTGGGCGCGCGGCAGGCGCCGGAGACCTGATCGGCGGTCACGGTCTCTCCGGCGTCGAGGGCGGCGAACAGAGGGCGAAAGTCGCAGGAGCGGCCATTGGCCAGGCCCCGCCCGGTGGCGAACAGGCCCTTGCGGTTGAAGAGGTTCACCGCGAACTCGTCGGAGCCGACATAGGCCCGCAGGAAGGCCATGACCAGCAGCTCGCGATCGGCCCCCTGCGTCTCGCCGGCTGAGATCATCGTCCGCCAGATGGCGCAATTGGCCTGGCCGTCCCAGACGTGACCCGCGGCCAGGTTGGGGCGCTTGGCGGTGGGGATCTCGCAGGGCGCATCGTTCTTCATGGCCACGAAGGCCGCCCCGGTGCGGGCGCGCGAGACGAAGTCGGCGTCCCGCGTCTCGCCGGCCTTGAAGGTGGCGAGCTTGGCCATCACCGCCTCGATCTCCACCAGATAGCGCGCCCCGGCCTGGACCCGCATGTCGTAGAAGAAGGCGTAGTCCGCAAAGCGCGGGCTCGGACGGCCTTGCAGGTCAGCCGACCAGCGGGTGGCGAGGTTCCAGGCCGAGGCGCGGAAGACCTCCTCGCCGGCGTCCTGGGCCGCCGTCACCGCAGGATCACCCAGGAACCCCTCCAGTTCGACGGCGAAGTCGGGGTGGAGGACGCCGTCGGTCTGCACCGATCGCGCCCAGGCCAGGGCCTCGGGACGGGTCAGGGGATCGCGCGACAGCCGGGCGTACTTGACGAAGTCGGCGCCGTGGAAGGGCATGGTCCGAGCCGCCAGGGCGTCGGCCTCGGGGGTGCGATCGATCAGGTCGGCGATGGTCCCCTGGCCGAGGTTCCATTGAAGGGCCCCCACCGAGAGCCCCTGCCGGTCCTTGTCGCCGGCCATGGTGGTGTAGACCGCCAGGCTCGAGGGCGCGGAGGTTTCCAGCAGGCGGGTCATCATCGAAGACGCCTGGGCCCAGGCGGGCGGCGGGGCGGTCAGGGCGGGCGGCGGTTCCACCGGCTGGCCATGGGCGGCGCCGGAAAATGCGAGGGCCAGGCCCAGCCCCGCCCAGAACCTGCCCATGTCAGGCCTCGCCGGCCATCGCCAGGATCGCCTTCCACTCGGCGGGCTCGACGGGGCAGACCGACAGGCGGAACTGCTTGAACATCTTCATCTCGGAGAGCTTCGGCTCAGCCTTCATCTGGGCCAGGCTCACGGGCTGTTTCAGAAGGCGGACGGGGGCGACCTCCACGGCCACGAAGCGCCCGGCCGGGTCGCTGGGGTCGAGGAAGGCCTCGCGCACCACCTTGGCGATCCCCACCACCTCCAGCCCCTTCTGGGAGTGATAGAAGAAGGCCTCGTCCCCCACCTTCATGGCCTTCAGATAGAGGGCCGCCTGGTTATTGCGGACGCCATCCCAGACCGTCTTGCCGTCGCGGACCAGGTCATCATAGCTGAACTTCTCGGGCTCGGATTTCATCAGCCAGTGGGCCATCGGTGCATTCCCTCGCCGTGCGCTCCGATATCGCCGTCCAAGGCGGCGCTTGGCAAGCGCATCCGGGGCCGGGTTTCGCGCGTAGCTCCGGCATGATCGATCGCCGCCTCCTGCTCGCCGCCGGCCTCACCGCCCTGCCCGGCCTCGCCTTCGCCGCCACCCCGCCCAGCCGCCGCCTGGTGTTCAAGGTCCTGCGCAACGGGACGCAGATCGGCGAACACCAGATGAGCTTCGCGGGCGACCCGGCCTCCCCCACGGTCACCACCGATGTCCGCATGGCGGTGAAGCTGGGCCCCGTCCCCGTGTTCCGCTATCGCCATCACGCGGTCGAGCGCTGGACCGGCGGCCGCTTCGTGAGCCTGGAGACCAACACCGACTCCAATGGCAAGGCCGAGCGCGTCTCGGCGCGGCGCACCGACGGCGGCGTGGTCATCGAGACCGCCAAGGGCCGGACAACCGGTTCGGCCGGCCTGCGCCCCTTCACCCACTGGAACCCCGAGGTCTTGTCAGGTCCCCTGTTCAATCCCCAGGCCGGGAAGATCCTGAAGGTCACCGCCCGGCGCGTCGGCGCCAACCACTGGGCGGTGCGCGGCGAGGCGGAGATCGACAACTGGTACGACGAGGCCGGCGTCTGGACGGCCCTGAAGGGCAAGCTCGAGGACGGCTCGCGGATCGAGTACCGGCGCGCCTAGAGGGCGGCCAGCACGGCGTCGCCCATCTGGACCGTGGTGAGCGCCCCGCCCAGGTCGCGGGTGCGGGCGCCGGCCTCCAGCGCCTTGTTGACGGCGGCGAAGAGGGCGTCGGCGAGGTCGGTGCGGTCCAGCGACCAGCGCAGGGCCATCTCGAAGGACAGGATGGCGGCCAGCGGATTGGCCAGGCCCTGGCCGGCGATGTCCGGCGCCGAGCCGTGGATCGGCTCATAGAGGCCGGGCTTGCCGGCCACGCCCAACGCCGCTGACGGCAGCATTCCGAGCGAGCCGGTGAGCTGGGCCGAGATGTCCGACAGGATGTCGCCGAACAGGTTGTCGGTGACCATGACGTCGAACTGCTTGGGGTTCTTGACGATCTGCATGGCGGCGTTGTCGGCCAGGATGTGCTCCAGCTCGACATCGGCGTAGTCGCGGGCGTGCAGGTCGGTGACCACCTGGCGCCAGAGCAACCCAGAATCCATCACGTTGGACTTCTCGGCCGAGGTCACCTTGTTGCGCCGGCCACGGGCCAGTTCGAAGGCCACGCGGGCCACCCGCTCGATCTCGGCGGTGGTGTAGACCTGGGTGTCGACGGCGCGCTTGCCGCCGGTGGGCAGGTCCTCGATGAAGCGCGGGCTGCCGAAATAGATGCCGCCGGTCAGCTCGCGGACGATCATGAAGTCCAGGCCCTCGACCACCTCGCGCTTGAGGCTGGAGGCGTCGGCGAGCGGCTGGAAGCACAGGGCCGGGCGCAGGTTGGCGAACACCTCCATGCCGGCGCGCAGGGCCAGCAGGCCAGCCTCAGGGCGCTTGTCGCGGGGGACGCCGGCCCACTGCGGGCCACCGACCGCGCCCATCAGGACAGCGCGGCTGGCCTTGGCGGTGGCCAGCGCCTCGTCGGTCAGCGGGGTTCCGTGCGCGTCATAGCTGGCGCCGCCGAACAGCCGCTCCTCGACCTTCAAATCGGGGGCCAGGGCCGCCACCACGCGGCGCACCTGGGCGGTCACTTCGGGTCCGATGCCGTCGCCCGGCAGGAGAAGGAGGTCGGTCATGTCGGAAGCCTTGGAGAGAACCTAAAGCGCGCGCTCGGAAGCGGTCTCGTAGGCGAAGAGCCTGCGGTCGCCAACCCCGAACTGGGGCCACTGGCTGCGCCACGCCGCCATATGCGGCGTCTGAAAATGCGCGTCGATGGCGGCCTGGTCGCGCCAGGCTTCGTACACCCGGATCAGGCCGGGATCGGCCACGTCAACTGCGTAGGAATATTCCAGGCAGCCGTCCTCGGCCCGGCTGGCGGCCAGCATGGCCAGCATGTGCGGGCGGAACTGTTCGAGGTTCTCCGGCGGGACGCGGACGGTCCCGGCGATGATGACGGTCACGCCCGTTCCAACCAGGGCTCGGACAGGGCGCGCTTGCTCTCATAGACGTCGATGTCCATGGCGGCGGTCAGGGTCTCGCCGATGGCGTCCAGGCCCTGCAGCATCTTGGCCTTGCGCTGCGGATCGATCTGGAAGCTGAAGGCCGCCCCCGAAGGCGACACCACGGTCTGGGCCTCAAGGTCGACGGTCACCACGTGGTTGCCGCCCTTGGCCTCCTCCATCAGGGCCTGGACCTCCTCGGGCTTCAGCACCACCGGCAGCAGGCCGTTCTGGAAGCAGTTGTTGTAGAAGATGTCGGCGAAGGAGGTGGAGATCACGCAGCTGATCCCAAAGTCCAGCAGGGCCCAGGGCGCGTGCTCGCGGCTCGAGCCGCAGCCGAAATTGTCGCCGGCCACCAGGACGCCCACGCCCTTGTACTCCGGGCGGTTGAGCACGAAGTCGGTCTTCTCCACGCCCTGCTCATCGAAGCGGAAGTCGTAGAACAGCCCGCGGCCCAGGCCCTCGCGCTCCACGGTCTTGAGGAACTGCTTGGGGATGATCTGGTCGGTGTCGATATTGGCCATGGTCAGCGGGGCCATGCGCGCATCGAGCTTGGTGAAGGCTTTCATCGGAAAACTCAGGCGTTCTGCTGGATGATGAGGGCCGGGGCGGAAGGCACACCCGAGCGAAGGGTGAAGACCTTGGTGCCGGGCTTGCGGCCCGTGCGGACCTCCGAGACGTCGAAGCCGGCGGCCGCGATCCGCGCCCGGGCCGCGTCGGCGTCGGTGACCCGCCAGGCCAGGCCGCCGAAGCGGTCGGGGGCGTCGGACACCGGCGTCTTGAGGCTGGCGCCCATCTCCACAACCGCCGAGCCACAGCGGAAGAACAGCTGGCGCACGCCCCACTGTTCGTTGGCGCGGTCCAGCCGCAGGTCGAGGCCGAGCTTGGCGCCGTAGATCGCCAGCGCCCGGTCGGGATTGGCGGTGTTGATCACCACGTGGTCCAGCTCGCTGACGGCCGAGGCCTCGCCTTCGACGGGCTCCGACAGCGGCCAGGGCTCGCCACTGCGGGGCGGGTCCACCAGCAGGATGTTCAGGCCCCCGGTGTCGGCGGCGTTGAGCGCGCTGGTGGTCCAATAGCGCTTGCGGCCGTCGGCGTGGGTCGAGCGGGTGGGGCCGGGCACACTGCCCCGCAGACCCCGGCGCTCGGCCAGCTTCTGCGACGCCTCGGCATTGCCCACCGTGAAGGCGATGGCCCAGATGCCCTCGCCGTGTTCGGCGAGGTGCTGGCGGATGGTGTCGCCGAAGGCGCCCTCGCCGTGCGGGGTGATGACGTCCAGCGCCATGTTGGGCAGCTGGAACCAGGCGTGGCGCGCCCCGCCATCGCCGCCGATCCAGTTCGGCTCGCGGCCGAGCAGGGCGCGGTAGCCGGCGACGGCCGCGTCCAGATCGTTCACCGCGAGCGCGATGTGATCCAGGCCCGTGATCATTTCATCATCTCGCGGACGTCGACGATGTGGCCGGCGATGGCGGCGGCGGCGGCCATGGCCGGGCTCATCAGGT
>JAZKFM010000388.1:0-4359 GCA_040386415.1 Pseudomonadota bacterium | reverse complement strand
CAGGCGGCATAGGCGTCAGCTTCGTAGAAACTGACATGGGTGACGGGGGCGTGAGGTGCGATGGCGCGCAGGCCCTGAAGGGTCATGGCCAGCCAGCCATGGTCGCCCTTCTGCCAGTAGAGCGGCGCGTTCCAGCCGGCCTCCTTGACCTGCGCCCAGCCCTCGGCCAGCCACAACTCGGGCTTGGCGTAGCCGTCGTCGGCCATGAAGGCCAACCACTCGCCATTGGTCACCAGCCGGTCAGCCAGCTTGAAGGGGGCGACGAAGACCTGGTGACGCGGCCCCTCGTTGTCGAAGGCGAAGCCCGCTCCGGAGTGGCCGATTTCCACCAGGCCGCCGTCGAAGGCGACCACACCGGCCGGCCCGGGATCAGCGCTCACCGGCAAGGCGGTGGTGGGGGAATAGGCGGGCTTCAGCGGCGACTGGGCGAAGAGGTGCAGGATATCCATCAGGATCAGCTCCTGATGCTGCTCCTCATGGGCCAGGCCCAGGTCCAGCAGATCGGAAAGACCCTCGACGCGCGAGGACAGCAGGTGGTGCATGGCCTCGTCCACATGGGCGCGGTAGGCCAGGACCTCATCGCGGGAGGGCCTGGTCAGCAGGCCGCGCTCCGGGCGCGGCTGACGGGGGCCGAGCGCTTCGTAATAGGAGTTGAACAGAAAGGCGTAGCGCTCATCGAAGGCCCGGTAGCCGGGCAGGTTCGGCTTCAGCAGGAAGGTCTCGAAGAACCAACTGGTGTGGGCCAGGTGCCACTTGGCGGGACTGGCGTCAGGCATGGACTGGGCGGCCATGTCCTCCGGCGACAGATGGCGCACCAGATCCTCGGTGGCCTGACGGATACGATGATAGCGAGCCGCCGGCTGGCCCAGGGCGCTGCGAAGCGGTGCGGGCACAGGCCCTGCGTCGTCGGAATGCGCCATTGGTTACTCCTGGAAACTCTACGGCGCCCGACAGGCAAGGCGGCGCCACGGCGAAGCTCGGGCCTAAAGCAGGTCAATCCCGAACGCGGTTTTTCGTTCCGTAGATTGGGTCCCGAGCCTGCAACCGCAAGTGGGAACAGACGCACTATGGCGGCGTTGGATCACCGATGAGTGACGGCCGCGGTCGTCATCGAGACGTGGTGGGTGGACGAGGATCCCATGACCGGCGACGATGACTGGCGCGACGAAGTCGTCCGCATGATCCCGGCGCTCAGGGCCTTTGGCTGGTCCCTTTGCCACAATGGATCAGACGCCGATGACCTGGTGCAGGACACCCTGATCAAGGCCTGGTCCAATCGCGACAAGTTCGAGCCCGGCACCAACCTGAGGGCCTGGCTGTTCACGATCCTGCGCAACACCTACTACACCCAGGTCATCCGCCGTCGGCGGGAGGTGCGCGATGAGCAGGGCGAATATGCCGGGGCTCTGAAGACGCCGCCGACCCAGGACTGGAGCGTGGCCATGCACGCCATGCAGGTCGCCTTGCAGCACCTGCCCGCCGAACACCGCGAGGCGCTGATCCTGGTGGGCGCCGCAGGCCTCTCCTACGACGAGGCCGCCGAGATCTGCGGCTGCGCGGTGGGCACGATCAAGAGCCGGGTGAACCGCGCCAGGGCCAGGCTGCTGAAGATCATGGACGCCGAGGTTCCCTCCGACGTCATGGCCCATGAGACCATGGTGGCGGCCAACCGCGCCTAGGGTTCACCCCACGGTCTTCCGCAGCCAGGCCAGCAGGTCGGCCACCACCTCGTCGCGGTTGGTCTCGTTCAGCATCTCGTGGCGGCCACCCTCATAGACCTTCACCTCCATGCGGGTGAGACCCGCCTCGCGGTAGCGGTTCACCAGGGGATGCAGCAGTTCCAGGTCCCGGTTGATGGGATCCTTGTCGCCTACGAAGATGTAGAGCGGCAGGTCCTTGGGGATCTTGGCGATCTCGGCGGGGTCGCGCAGGCGGGCGCCGACCCGGGCGAAGCTGTCGGCGGCGCTGGGCTGACGGGAGAAACCGCACAGCGGGTCGGCGATGTACTTGTCCACCTCGGCGTCGTCGCGCGACAGCCAGTCATAGGGGGTGCGCGGCTTGGGGCCGTCGGCGTTCATCTCGTCCAGCTTCTTCGCTGGGCCGGTGCGGTCACCGAAGGCCGCAGTGCCTGACAACACCAGGCCGTCCAGCTTGGCGGCGTGGTCGAAGGCGTAGGCCTGGGAGAAGAACGAACCCAGGCTGTGACCCAGCAGGATCAGCGGCAGGCCGGGGTTCTCGGCGCGGGCCAGATCGGTCAGCCGGGCGATGTCCTCCACCACCAGTTCCGCGCCGTTCTCGCCGAAGTCCCCTAGCGCCTCCTTGGAGGGCGCGGTGTAGCCGTGGCCGCGATGGTCGTCGGCATAGAGGACGAAACCGTCGGCCATGATCGGGATCAGGGGCTCCGGGTAGCGGCGGGCGTGCTCGCCCATGCCATGGGCGATCTGCAGCACCGCGCGCGGGGCGACCGCCTCGTCGACCCAGCGGAAGCCGGCGATGGAGGCGCCGTCCGCGCCGTCAAACCGGAACTGCTTTTCGGAATAGCTCATGATCCCCTCCGTACGCTCTGGCGGCGCGATGGGTCCGACATAGCGCGCGGCGGCGGCGATGCACGCGGTTTTTGCCGGCCGCGCGGCCAAACCTCGACAGGGCGCGCGGGCGGTGGGACGACTAGGCCATGGCGTTGAAGAGTCTAAGTCCCATCCTTGTCGCCGGCCTCGGCGCCGCGGCCTTCGCCCTGGCCGGATGCCAGGCCGAGGTCAGCCGCCCCAACTGCCCGGCCGGCGAGGTCTGCCTGGCCTATGGCAGCAGCCAGGAGGCGGGGTCCCTGGACCCGCAGACCTCGAACCTGGTGGACGAGTTCACCATCATCGCCGACCTGATCTTCGGCCTGACCACCGACTCGCCGGAGGGAACGCCGATCCCGGCCATGGCCACCTCCTGGGAGACCAGCCCCGACGGCCTGACCTGGACCTTCCATCTGCGGGACGCCAAGTGGTCGGACGGAGTCCCGGTGACCGCCGACGATTTCGTCTTCGCCTATCGCCGCATCCTCGATCCGAAGACCGCCTCCATCTACGCCTACCTGATCTACCTGCTGAAGAACGGCCAGGCGGTGAACGAGGGCAAGGCGCCCTTGAGCGCCGTGGGCGCGCGGGCCCTCGACGCCCGGACGCTTGAACTGACCCTGGAGCATCCGGCCCCCTACCTGCCGGAACTGCTGAAGCACCAGAGCTTCTTCCCCGTCCCCAAGCACGCGGTGGAAAAGTGGGGCGACGGCTGGGTGAAGCCCGGCCGCTACGTCAGCAACGGCCCCTACAGGCTGACCCGCTGGGCGCTGGGCGACCACATCGAGGTGGTGAAGAACCCCCACTTCTATGATGCGGCGAACGTCTGCGTGGATCGCATCCACTATTTCCCGACCCCGGACTCCGTCATGGCCGAACGCCGCGTCCAGCGCGGCGAGCTGGACGTGAACACCTCGTTCCAGTCCAACCGCTTCACCCGGCTGAAGGAGACCATGCCCGACTTCGTGCGGGCCAAGAACTCGCTGGCCACCGCCTATCTGTCCTTCAATACCCGCGACATCCCGGCCTTCCGTGACATCCGCGTGCGCCGCGCCCTGTCGCAATCCGTCGACCGGGAGTTCATCACCGGCAAGCTGATGCGGGCCGGCCAGCTTCCCGCCTATGGCTTCGTCCCGCCGGGCACCGCCGGCTACGTCCAGGGCGCCAGAACCGTCTGGGACGGCAAGCCGCTGGCCGCGCGCCAGGCCGAGGCCAGGGACCTGCTCAAGGCCGCCGGCCATGGGCCGGACAATCCCCTCAGCTTTGAACTGAAGATCGCCAACAGCCCCGACACCATCCTGCTGGCCAGCGCGGTCCAGGCCGACTGGGCCGCGATCGGGGTGGACGCCAGGATCGTGCAGAACGAGGGCCAGATCGCCTTCGCCGCCTATCGCAACCGTGACTTCGGGATCGGGGCGATGAGCTGGTTCGCCGACTTCAACGACCCGGTCACCTTCCTGGGCCTGCTGAAATCCGACACCGGCGGGCAGAACTATGGGGACTACAAGAACCCGACCTATGACGCCCTGCTGGACGCCGCCGACCGCGAGCCGGACGCCGTCAAACGGGCCGACATCCTGCGGCGGGCCGAGCAGGCGGCGCTGAACGACGAGGCCCTGATCCCCATCTACTACGTCGTGAACCGCAACCTGGTGAGCCCGAAGATCACCGGTTGGGTGGACAATGTCGGCAACTTCCACCGGGCGCGGTGGCTGTGCCTCGAGAAGTAGGGCGAGGGTCTTGGCGGTGACGCAGGGATTCGAACCCTGGATACGCTTTCACGTATGACGATTTA
>JAZKFM010000387.1:2665-3008 GCA_040386415.1 Pseudomonadota bacterium | reverse complement strand
CTGGCCAACTGGATGGTGCCGGGCAAGGTGGTGAAGGGCATGGGCGGGGCCATGGACCTGGTGGCCGGCGTCAAGCGCGTCGTCGTCGTCATGGACCACGTGGAGAAGTCCGGCGCGCCCAAGCTGCTGACGGCCTGCACCCTGCCGCTCACCGGCGCCCGGGTGGTGGACCATCTGATCACCGACCTCGGCGTCTTCGACGTCAGCCGCGGCAAGGCGCCCCTGACGCTGACGGCCCTGGCCGACGGGGTCACCCTCGAGGAGATCACCGCCAAGACGGAAGCCAGGTTCGAGGTGGCGTTGGCCTAACCGGGTGAAACCTCGGGGCCCTGGCCTGCGTATG
>JAZKFM010000387.1:0-2655 GCA_040386415.1 Pseudomonadota bacterium | reverse complement strand
AGCCCCTCTTCGCCGCCGTCGCCGCCGTAAGCCTGCTGGCCGCAAACGCCGCCCCCGCCGCCGGCGGCCTGAAGACCGCGGTCTTCGCCGGCGGCTGCTTCTGGTCGGCCGAGCACGACATCGAGCACGCCAAGGGGGTGAAGTCCGTCGTCGTCGGCTATTCCGGCGGCGCCTCGACCCGGCCCACCTACCAGAACCACGAGGGCCACCTGGAGGCGATCCAGGTCACCTACGATCCGGCCAAGACCAGCTACTCCCTGCTCGTGGCCACCTTCTTCCACAATATCGACCCCACCGACCCCAACGGCCAGATCTGCGACCAGGGCCCGTCCTACCGCACCGCCGTCTTCGTGTCCGACCCGGCCGAGCGCGCGGCCGCCGAGGCCGTAAAAGCCCAGGTGGCCAAGGAGCTGGGCAAGCCGGTGGCCACCAAGATCCTGCCCGCCGCCACCTTCCACATGGGCGAGGCCTATCACCAGGACTACGCCAGGAAGAACCCGGCCGCCTACAACGCCTACAAGATCGGCTGCGGCCGCGACGCCGCGCTCAAGGCGGTGTGGAAGCGCTGATACACCGGCGCGATCCTTCTCCCCTTGCGGGAGAAGGAATAGCCCACTTACTCCCCCGCCACCTTCACCTTCGGCGGCTGGCCGGTCACCGGGTCACGGGGCAGGGGCGCGAAGCCCTCGCCGATGAACAGCTCGGTGCGCCGGCGGCGCTTGGCGTCCAGCATCACGCTGTGGATCTCGCGGCCCGAGACCGCCTGGAAGTCCTGGGCCAGCTCGTCGCGGTAGATCAGGTCCAGGCTGGCGGCCAGCACCCGGGCGCCGGTGGCGCGCGTCAGGGGATCGGTGGTCTCGGCCTGGTTCTGGGCATGGGCCTCGCGCACCCACATCTTCAGGGGCGGGGCGTTCACCGCTCCGAAGAAGTCGCGCCCGTAATAGGCTGAGGCGTTGAACAGGAACCGGTCGTCCACCGCCACGGCGGTCAGGCCGCGCTCGGCGCCGGCCCGCGCGGTGATGGCGTCCACCGTCTGCGCCCAGCCCTTGGCGCGCTTGAAGGCGTTGGCCGCGCCGATCTTTTCGGCCACCGCCGGGCTGATCACACAGGCCAGGAACAGGGTGGCGATCACCGCCTGGCTGGCCACCGCCCCCAGCAGCCAGCCCTTGGCCCGCCAGCGCAGCAGCCAGGCGGCCACCAGGATCGATCCGGCGACATATCCGGCCCCGGACCAGTTGGCGTTGGCCCGGCTGATAAAGGCCTGGGTGGTGACGATCAGGAACGGCGGAATGCAGAAGCACAACAGGGTCAGGTCGGCCAGGGTCAGCCGCCGGCGCAGGGCCAGCAGGGCCAGGCCCCCCATCAGCACCGCGAAGGGGATCGGCCCGAACACCCCGAACTGCGAGACCAGGAATTCGCCGAGCTCGGGCAGGTTGAACAGCTTGCGCCCGCCCCAGGCGGCGTTGGCCGCCGTGTGCTGGACGGTGGCGAACCCGTGGGCGGCGTTCCAGGCCAGGTTGGGCGACAGGATCAGCAGGAAGGCGCCGAGCGCCACCCCAGCGGTTCTCCAGTCCCAGACCCGGCGCGCCTGGCTGCTGATCAGCAGGTGCAGGGTCAGGCCGATCAGGGCGTAGACCGCCGCGTACTTCGACAGGAAGGCCAGCCCCACCGCCGCCCCGAAGGCGCCCGCCGTCAGCAGGCGCCGGCGCCCATGGGCCAGGGGCAGCTCAACATAGGCCAGGAGCGACAGGGACAGGAAGAACAGCAGGGCCGCGTCGGTGGCGATGGCCAGGGACGAGATCTGCACGCCGGGCATCAGGGCGTAGAGGGCGCAGGCGGCGAACCCGACGGCGGGCCCGTACAGCCGCCGCCCGATCCCGAACACCGCCAGCGTCACCCCCAGGTGATAGAAGGGCGCGGCCAGCCGCACCCAGGCCTCGTCGTTACCGCCGATGGCGGTGGTGGCCCAGATCGTCCAGGCGATCATCGGCGGCTTGGAGTAATAGCCCCAGTCCAGGGTCCGCGACCAAAGCCAGTACTGGGCCTCGTCCGGATAGAGCTCCAGGGGGGTGACAAACAGCGCCGTCAGCCGCACCGCCGTCAGGCCAATGGCCAGCAGCAGGGCGCCTCTCAAATAGGCGCCCGCTCCGGAGGCGGACGAAGCGTTATCGGCCAAGCGATCTATCCCTGTTTGGCGGCGGACGGTGGCGCGGCGCAGGCGCCCTGTAAAGCGAATGCGTGTCTTTAAAGCAGCACTCCCGACAGGACATGAGGTCGTAACAAATCCGTCACCTACAGCCACTTTTTTGGCGCTATAGGGACTTCAACGCGAGGGGCCCTGGGCTGGACCCTCTGATGGATAGGGGATTTCCAATGACTTCGATGAAGCGGCTCGCCGGCGGCGCAGCTCTGAGCGCGCTCGCGCTCGCCATGTCCAGCGCCGTCTACGCGCAGGACACCACCAGCGCCGTGCGCGGCCAGCTGACCGGCGACGACGGCAATATCGTCCGCAACGCCTCCGTCACCTTGGTGCACACCCCCTCCGGCACCCGTTCGGTCACCGCGCCGAACGCCGAAGGCGTCTTCGACGCCCGCGGCCTGCGGGTCGGCGGCCCCTACACCATCACCGTCGCCGCCCCCGGCTACGAGACCAAG
>JAZKFM010000386.1:0-3687 GCA_040386415.1 Pseudomonadota bacterium | reverse complement strand
AGGATGCCGCCGGCTTCCGTGCCCTTGGCGTATTCGGCGTCGGAATAGACGCGGTTATCGTCGCCGACCGACCTCGCGAACATGAGGATGTGGCTCGCTTCCACGGGAAATGTCTTGGTGGCCATTGGCTCCCTCTCCTGTGCGGTCTCTCGCCGCTCTGAAAATTCTATACCGGCTACTCTAAGGCCAGCTAGCGCGCCGTCCACTCCGGCTGACCAATCTTGCTCACGCGGGTCAGGCGGCCGTGCAGGGCGACCTCGCGGAACTGGTAGAGCCAGGCCGCCGTCGGCGGGTTGATCCAGTTGTCGTCGGCGAACATCCGCAGGATCGGCTCGCCGCCGTCGGGGTGATCCTCGCTCATCGGGGAGTCGGGATGGTTCAGCCGCTCGACGGGCTCGAACCAGGCGCGGTCCACCTCGGTGGGGTCGGGATTGAGGCTGAGCGCCTCGTCGGTCCAGAACACCACCGGGGTCACCACGTGACCACCCAGGGTAAGGAAGTCGTCCAGCAGGCCAAGCGCCTCCTGCGGGGTGATGGCGACGCCGAGTTCTTCGGAGGTCTCGCGGATCGCGGCGGTGACGGCGTCCTCCCCCGGCTCCAGATTGCCCCCCGGCAGGGCGTAGTTGCCCGCGCCCCGGCGCATGGTGAGCGCGCGGCGCGTCAGCAGATAGGTGAGCTCACCGTCCCGGGTCGACAGCACGATGGCCACGGCCGCGCGCCGGCGCCCGGTCGGATCCAGGGCGCGGCGCGGAAAGGCCGCGAGGTTGGCGGCGATGGCGTCCCGGTCTGCGTGCATGTCGCCAAGCATGCCGACCTGGGCCGCCAGGGCAAGGGGCAAGGCGGCGTATGACCGGCACGCGCGCAAATCAGGCTCGACCTTAGACGCCGCTGTCGCAACGGGTCGAAAACCCTGGTTATTTAAGCGCTTAGACAGCATACTCTTCCCACGCTCCCAGACTCCCCCGTCGTTCGCCGTTCAGTGAGATTTGCGTTTTGAGTATCCCAACGGGTGCCGCCTGCGCGCGCCCGACCGCCCTGGCCGTCTCCCATCCCGGCCACGAACTGCGGTTGACGAAATGGATTGAAGAGACCCAGCCCGCCGTCTTCATCCTGACCTCCGGCTCCCGCAGCGGGACCTCGTGCACCCGCGTCCAGGCCAGCCGCGACCTGGCGAAGGAACTGGGGGCCACCCCCGCGGAGGTGTTCGGCCGACATCTCGACCGCGAAGTCTATGACTGGATACTGGCCGGCGACACCGCGCCGTTCCTCAGGCTCGCCGACGAATTGGCCGAGAGCTTCGTGAGCCGGGACATCGGCCGCGTGGTAACCGACTCCTGGCAGCTCTACAATGTGGTCCACGACCTGTGGCGGCTGACTGTGGAGGTGGCGGCCGGCGCGGCCGGCGCCAGGCTGGGGCGCGCCGTCGAGGTGCTGGACTATCCGGTTGTGCCGCCCTCCATGGTGATCCCGCAGCCGGGTCCAGAACGCCTGCGCCTGGACCTGTCGCAAGCGGAGGTGGCGCGTAAGCTCGCCCTGGCCCGAGCCTTCCCAGAGATCGGCGACGACGTCACCGAACTGCTGGCCCACGGCGGAAGGGCGGTTCTGGCGCGCGAAACCCTGCACGACCTGCGGCCCTTCCGCGAACTCGCGCCGCGTCCCGGCGAGACTCCGCTCTACGAACAGTTCGGCGAGGCCCGCGTCGCCGCCGGTCTCTACGGCTCGGTGCTGCGCTGGCGCCACGTCGAGCCCATCTTCATGGCCCTAACGGCGGTGACGGCATGAGCGCCGCGCCTCTCAGGATCCTGATCACCAACGCTTGGCTGGACGGCCGGGGCGGCACCGAGAGCGTGGTGCGCGACCTGGCCACCGGCTTCCTGCGCCGGGGACATCGCCCCATCGTCTATTCGCCCCATCTGGGCGCGGCGGCGCAGGAGCTGCACGCCCGCGGCGTGGCGGTGATCTCCGACCTGTCCCAGATGGGGGAGGCGCCGGACGTGATCCATGGGCACCACTACGTCCAGACCGTGGAGGCCGTATTGCACTTTCCGGAGGTTCCGGTGGTGTCCATGATCCACGCCTGGACCTTCTACCAGGAGAAGGCTCCGAGGTTCCCGCAGGTCTACCGCTACCTGGCGGTGGACCAGGCCGTGCGCGACCGCCTTGTGCATATCGAAGGCGCCGATCCGGCCAGGGTGGAGGTCCTGCTCAACGCCGTCGACCTCGCCCGTATCCCGTCCAGGCCACGCCCCCTGGCCAAACGCCCCCTCTCGGCCCTGGCCTTCACCAAGAACAAGGCCCAGATCCCGATCCTGCAGGCCGCCTGCGACCGAGCCGGCGTGAAGCTGGAGCTGCTAGGCCTCGGCGCCGGCCGGGTGGTCGCCACGCCTGAGGAGGAGCTTGTCCGGCACGACCTCGTCTTCGCCACGGCGCGCATGGCGCTTGAGGCGCTGTGCGCCGGCTGCGCCGTGGTGGTGTGCGACGCACGGGGCCTGGCGGGCATGGTCACGCCTGAGACCCTGCCACGCCTGCGCGACCTGAACTTCGGCCTGCGCAGCCTGACCGGCCGGGTCACGGTGGAGGCCATCGCCGCCGAGCTCGCCCGTTACAATCCTGCCGACTCGGAGATGGTGGCCGCGCAGGTTCGCAAGACCTCGAGCCTGGAGGAAACGCTCGACCGTCTGGAGACCCTGTACCGCGAGGCGATAACCGCCTTCGCCGCCGAGGCGCCGGACGAGGCCCAGGGCCGGGCGGCGATGCTGTCCTTCCTCACCGAAACCCTGCCGCGGCGCCGCGCCGACTCCCGCTGGCCGTGGATGGCCGAGCGTGAGGCCTTGCTGGCTCAGATCCGCGACCTGGACGAGCAGCTCGCCGAGGCCCGGAAAGGCCCGCAGGCCGGCGGGGACGCCTAGACCGGCCGGCTCAAGCCTTGAGGCGCAGGCCGCCCAGATAGTCGCGCTTGCCGAGCGGCACGCCCTGCATGCGCAGGATGTCATAGGCGGTGGTGGCGTGGAAATGCAGGTTGGGCAGGGAGAAGGACATCAGGAAGCCCTCCGCCGTGAAGGGCATCCGCATGGAGCCCATCACGAAGGCCATGTCCTGCCCCTCGAAGCCGTTGACCTCGGCGGGGTCGAGGGCCTTCAGCGACGCTTGCGCGTCGGCCACCAGCTTCTGCAGGTCGGCATAGCTGAGCGGCGGCGAAGCTCCGCCCGGCGAGAAGGTCCCGGCCCGCACGCCGTCGATGGCTTCGGCGGAGTGATGCACCACCGAGGAGATCTGGAACCAGAAGGGCAGCATGTCGGGGAACAGGCGGACGTCCACGATGCTGTTGGGGTCGATATTGTTGTCGGTGAAGTGCGACAGGCCCCGGTCCAGGAAGCCCGCGACGCCGTTCAGGGACTGCAGGAATGAAGTGACGCTGACGTCGTAGAGTGAAATCGCCATGGCCGGACGGGGCTCCCGAGTTTTGTTGTTGAGCTTGCTTGTCCGACATCGGCCCCAGGGAAGGCCAGCGATTTTCGGACCCTCCCATCACTTGCCCGCCGGACGCGCTTGTGACACCTCCGTGCCGACGCATTCGTACGAGATCCGCATGTCCGACACCCAGCCCGCCTCCGTCTATGACCTGACGCCTTCGGAAGAGGCCGAGAGCCTGGCGACCTTCGCCATCCTGGTGGACAACGAGCCGGG
>JAZKFM010000385.1:0-7730 GCA_040386415.1 Pseudomonadota bacterium | reverse complement strand
TGGAACTCAGGTTCGATCCTGGCCACCGGGGTGAAGGCCAGCGCCACGGCCTTCTGGATGGGGGCCGGCGCCTCGAGCGCCAACCTGACCAACGCCGGGGTGATCAAGGCCACCACCGTGGCCACCGACGCCAACGACATCGCCGCGATCCGCATCGACGCCGGCGCCTCGCTGCCCTACCTGGCCAACAGCGGCTCCATCAGCGCCATCGTCAACGGCTCCAAGGCCTCGGCCACCGCCGTGCTGGACGCCTCGGGATCCCTGCGCACCATCGAGAACATCTATTCCGTGGTGGCCTCGGTGACCGCCACCGACACCACCATCCCGGTGACCGGCCGCGCCATCGCCTTCGACCTGCGGGCCAACACCGCCGGCGTGGTGCTGCGCCAGTACGCCAACAGCGACACCGCCATCACGCCCACCATCACCGGCGACGTGCTGTTCGGCTCGGGCGCGGGGCGGCTGGAGCTGCTGGCGGGCGTGCTGAACGGGGCGGTGGCCTTCGGCTCGGGCGCCGACAGCCTGGTGATCAATGGCGGCGCCAAGCTGAACGGGGCGCTCACCGACGCCGGCGGCGGGCTCAACATCGACATCGTCAAGGGCCGGCTGACCGACACCAGCACGGCGGCGGTCAACCTCACCAGCCTGAACCTGGGGGCGGCCGGCGAGCTAGTGTTCACCGCCGACCCCAAGGCCGCCAAGTCCACCCTGTTCAACGTCTCCGGCGCCGCGACCCTGGCCACCGGCTCCAAGATCGGCCTGGGCTTCGCCTCCAAGCTGGAGGCGCCGGCCAGCTTCACCCTGATCAAGGCCGGCTCCCTGACCACCGGAACCCTGGACCAGAGCCTGCTGGGGGACACGCCCTTCCTCTACAAGACCACCCTGCGGGTGGACGCCACCACCACCAGCCTGGTGGCTGACGTGCGCCGCCGCACCGCCGCCGAGAGCGCGGCCTATGACGCGGTGTTCGCCGCCTTCGACAAGGACGCCGCGGTCCGCGACGCCCTGCTCTCCAAGACCACGGAGGCCGGGTTCCAGAAGCTGTACGACCAGTTCCTGCCCGACCACGCCGGCGGGCTCTTCCACACCCTGGCGGCGGCCTCCGACGCCGCGGGCCGCGGGCCTGACGCCGACGCTTCGATGAGCGACGCGGGCGGGGGCTTGAGGGCCTGGACCCAGGAGATCGCGGTGATGATCAAGCGCGACGTGGACCGCTCCACCGCCTACGACGCCGGCGCCTTTGGCGTCGCCGCCGGGATCGAGGCCCCCGACACTGTCCTGGGCGCCCTTGGCCTGCAGACCAACTTCCTCAATGTCGATGTGGACGAGGCCGGCGCCGTGGGCTCGGAATCGCTCTCCGGCACGGTGCTGTCGGCCGGCGTCTACTGGCGCGAGAGCCTCGGCGACCTGACGCTCGGGGCCGGGGTCACCGGCGGATACGCCTCGATGAAGAGCCAGCGCGTGCTCAGCGAGTCCGGCTTCACCCGCACCGCGGAGTCCGACTGGAAGGGCGCCACCGTCGCGGCCCACGCCCACGTGAACTGGAACCTTGAGGGCGACACCTTCTACGCGCGGCCCCAGGCCACCCTGGACTACTTCCTGCTGAAGGAGGACGACCGCACCGAGAGCGGCGGTGGCGACGCCATGAACCTGGCCATCGTGGCGCGCTCCTCCAGCCAGATCGCCGCCTTCGCCGGGGTCAGCGTCGGCGCTAGGTTCGGCATGAAGGGCGATTTCCGCTGGGGTCCCGAACTCACCGCCGGCTGGCGCCAGGTCTCCGGCGACGGGGCGGACGCCACCACGGCCCGCTTCGTCAGCGGCGGATCGGCCTTCACCATCGCGTCTCCGGAACTCTCGGGCGGCGGCGCGGTTGTACGTTTGGCCCTTCGCGGCCAGAGCGACTATGTCGACTTCGCGCTGGAAGGCGGCGGAGAGGTTCGCGACGACTACGAGGCCTACGACGCCCGCATCGTCGCCCGTATGGTGTTCTAAGGCGCGCTTCCATGACCCACCTGGCCGGAGGACTTCTGGCGCTCGCCGCCGTCCTCGTCTGCATTGCTCGGCATACCGCCGGAAAGCCGCCGCTGTGGCGCTCCAAGCTGGCCTTCGCGGGCTCAGTGGCGTGCCTGATCGCCGGTGGCGTCCTGGTCGCCCTGGACCCCAGCGCGCTCGGCGAAACCCCGGTGGTGATCGTCGCGGCCCTGTGCCTGTTCGAGGGCGGCATGGCGCTGATCAGCCTGATGGCCGCCGCCGGCGCCCGCCAGCCTAGATGGCTCGCCTGAGCCCAAGTTTCCCCCCCGGACCCTCATCCCACCCTGTGGGACCCGGACGCCCCCCAGCGTTTCGGGCCCTGGCCTCGGCCAGGGTGAGCGGGGGCGCTATTTCGGGAACAGCTCGCCGTTGCGCACCGAAGGGTCCGCCTCGGCGTCTCCCTTGCGGCTGAGCAGGAAGAGGGCGGTCTCGGAGCGCCAGTTCTCGAGGGCCCGGGTCGGGTCGATGGACCGCGCGGGCTTGCCGGCGTTCAGGGCCGAGCAGGCCTCGATCCGCAGGTCGAGGTCATCGCAGAGCGCGGTGAAGTCGTGCAGGGTGCAGAGGTGGATGTTGGGGGTCGACCACCAGGGCTCAGGCAGGGCCTTGGTCTCCGGCATGCGCCCCTTGACCATCAGCGACCATCTCACCCGCCACTGGCCGAAATTCGGCAGGGACACCACCGCCCGGTCGGCGATGCGCAGGAGCTCGTTGAGCACGTGCCGCGGCTCGCGCATCTGCTGCAGGGTCTTGGACAGGATGGCGTAGTCGAAGGCCCGGGTGGGGAAGTGATCGAGGTCGCGGTCGCCGTCCCCCTGCACCACGGCCAGGCCCCGCGCCAGGCAGGCCGAGACGCCCTCGCTGGAGATCTCCAGCCCCTGGCCGTCCACCGCCTTCTCCCGCGTCAGCAGCTCCAGCAGCTCGCCTTCGCCGCAGCCGACGTCCAGGACCCGCGAGCCGGGGCGCACCAGGCGGAGGATCTCCTTGAAATCTTCGCGGGTCGTCCTCACGCCAGGCCCCGCTTTTCCGCCGCCGAGGCCAGGAAGCCGCGCAGGGCGGAGTCCAGGGCCGGTTCCTCCAGGAAGATGGCGTCGTGGCCCTTGTCGGTGGTGATCTCGGCGAAGCTGGCGCGGCAGCCCGCGGCGTTGAGGGCGCGCACGATGTCGCGGCTCTCGGCCGTGGCGTAGAGCCAGTCCGAGGAGAAGGACAGCACGCAGAACCGCACATTGCGGGCCCGCAGGAAGGCGTTGGCCAGCACCCCGCCGTGGCTGGCGGCCAGATCGAAATAGTCCAGCGCCCGGGTGATGTAGAGATAGGAGTTGGCGTCGAAGCGGTCGACGAAGCTGGCCCCCTGGTGGCGCAGATAGCTCTCCACCTGGAAGTCGGCGTCGAAGCCCCAGGACAGCCCGTCCCGCTGCAGCTCGCGGCCGAACTTCCGCTGCAGGGCGGTCTCCGACAGATAGGTGATGTGGGCGGCCATGCGGGCCACGGCCAGGCCCTTCTCCGGGCGCACGCCCTCGAGCTCATAGGCCCCGCCGCGCCAGTCGGGGTCGGCCATGATCGCCTGGCGGCCCACCTCGTGGAAGGCGATGTTCTGGGCCGAGTGACGGGCCGCGGCGGCCACGACGATGGCCGAGAACAGCCGCTCGGGATAATCGGCCGCCCACTGCAGGACCTGCATGCCGCCCATGGAGGTGCCGACCACGGAAAACAGGGTCTCGATCCCGAAGGACTCCACCAGCATGGCCTGGGCGCGGACCATGTCGGCGATGGTGATCATCGGGAAGGCCAGGCCGTAGGGCTTGCCGGTCCTGGGGTCGAGGGAGGCGGGTCCCGTGGAGCCCATGCAGCCGCCGATCACATTGGGGCAGATGATGAAGTGGCGCTCGGGATCCAGGGGCAGGCCGGCGCCCACCACCGTCGTCCACCAGCCGGGCTTGCCGGTCACCGGGTGGGTGGAGGCCACATACTGGTCGCCGGTCAGGGCATGGCAGATGAGGACGGCGTTGGACTTGTCGGCGTTCAGGGTCCCGTAGGTGCGGTAGGCCATCTCCAGGGGGGCCAGGACCGCGCCGGAATCCAGGCGCAGCGGACGGTCGGCCGGCGACCTCCAGGTCCCGCCGTCGGTAGGGGTGGCGAGGGTGGCTTGGCCGACGTCGCTCATGGGCCCGCTTGGACCGCCAACCACTTTCGCTGTCAACCGCTTCGCGTCGGCGGCGAGGCCCGCTATGAACCGAGGTGACTCCCACGCATGGGTGGGGCGACGGAGAGACCATGGACCGGCTGATCCTCCTGCGGCACGGCGAGGCCGAGCGCGACGCCCCGAGCGGCGACGATTTCGACCGCCGGCTGGCGGCCCGCGGGATCGCGGCCTCCGCCGCCATGGGCGCGACCCTGGCCGACCTGGGCTTCTGCCCCGACGTGGTCCTGGTATCGGCCGCCGCCCGGACGCGGGACACCTGGGAGGCGGTCTGCAAGGCGTTCCCCGGGGCGCGGGTGCTGTTCGAGGACAGCCTCTACCTGGCCGAACCCGAACGCGTGCGGTCACTGGCCAAGGCGGCCGGCGCGGCCTGCGGCACGGTGATGGTGGTGGGCCACAATCCCGGCCTGCAGGACCTCACCGTCCAGATGCTGAGGGACGGCGGCGCGCCCCCGGCCCTGATCGCCAAGGCGCAGAACGGCTTTCCCACCGCCGCGGCGGCGGTCTTCCTCTTCGACCACGCCGGGCGCCCGTCCTATGACGGCCTGTTCTTCCCAGGGCGGTGAGGATGACCCGCATCTATAAGATCCTCAGCCGCGCCGAGTGGCGCGCCGCCGAAGCAGCGGGAAGCTTCCTGGGTTCCGCGGTCGACCTGGCCGACGGCTTCATCCATTTCTCCACGGCGGCCCAGGCCGGCGAGACCGCGCGGCGCTATTTCAAGGACCTCACCGGCTTGGTGGTGCTGGAGGTGGAGGGCGATGACCTGGGCGCCGCCCTGCGCTGGGAGCCGTCGCGGGGCGGCGACCTGTTTCCGCACCTCTATGACGTCCTGACGCCGGCCCAGGTGCGGGCCGTCACCGAGGCGCCCCTGGGGGCCGACGGCGTGCCGGTCCTGGGAGACCTCGCGTGATCCACGACCTCGCCGCGCGCGCCCTGCATCTGCTGGATCCCGAGGACGCCCATGGGGTCACGATCAGGGGCCTGGCCCTGGGCCTGGGGCCTCGCGCGGGCCGCGACGATCCGATCCTGGCCACGATGGTGGCGGGGCTGTCCCTGCCCAACTGCGTCGGCCTGGCGCCCGGCTTCGACAAGAACGCCCAGGTGTTCGGACCGATGCTGGCGGCGGGGTTCGGCTTCGTGGAGTGCGGCACGGTCACGCCGCTGCCCCAGGCCGGCAATCCGCGTCCGCGCCTGTTCCGGCTGACGCAGGACCAGGCGGTCATCAACCGCATGGGGTTCAACAACGAGGGCCTGGAGCCCTTCGCGGCGCGGCTGGCGCAACGGGGACCCGGGGTGATCGGGGCCAATATCGGCGCCAACAAGGACGCGACCGACCGCATCGGCGACTACGTCACGGGCCTGACCCGGCTCTGGGGCCTGGCCTCCTATTTCACCATCAACATCTCCTCGCCCAACACGCCGGGCCTGCGCGCCCTGCAGACCAAGGCGGCGCTGGAGGAGCTGCTGGGGCGGCTGGCCGAGACCCGCGACCGCCTGCCGGCCCAGGGGCGCGTCCCCATGTTCCTGAAGGTCGCCCCCGACCTGGAGGCCGGCGAGGTGGAGGCGATCGTCGAGACGGTGATCGCCAATGAGCTGGCGGGCGTCATCGTTTCCAACACCACCATCAGCCGCCCGGACCTGCGCTCGCCGCATGCCGGCGAGACCGGCGGCCTGTCGGGCGCGCCGCTGAAGGCCCTGGCCCAGCAGATGATGGGGGAGTTCCACGCCGCCGCCGCCGGCCGCCTCGTCCTGATCGGCGCAGGGGGCATCGCCTCCGGCGCAGACGCCTATGCCCGCATCCGGGCCGGGGCCAGCGCGGTGCAGCTCTATTCGGCCATGGTGTTCGGCGGGCCGGGCCTGGTTCAGCGGATCAAGCGCGACCTGGCCCGGCGTCTGAGGGCCGACGGCTTCGCCAATGTGGCCGCCGCCGTCGGGGCAAAAGGCTAGATTCGCGCGTGAGGCGAGCAGACGTCGCGTTGCCGAAAGCCCCACGGTGAAGTAGGGGGAAGGCTCATGGCGGACGCCCCTCAGCCTCAGGCGCCCCCGAGGCGAACCAGACGGCGGTTCTTCTGGCCGGGCGGCCTCTCCGCGCGTCTGCTGATTCTCACCATCCTGTTCGTCGTCTCGGCCGGGGCGCTCGCCCTGCCGCCGGCCCTGGCGGCCTTCGAGGAACAGTGGCTGCTGGACCGGGTCCGCGCCGCCGAACTGGCCACCATCGCCCCCGACGTCGCCCCCGACCGGGTGGTGAGCGAGGCCCTGGCCGCCCAGCTGCTGGAGGGCGCCGGGGTGCAGCGGGTGGCGATCCAGACCGAGGGCATGCGCCGCCTGGTGCTGCAGGGGCCCAAGCTGGAGCGGGCGCCCTATCTCGTGGACCTGCGCGACCAGGCCCCGATCTCCTGGCTGGCGGCGCCCTTCCAGACCCTGCTCGGGGGCGGGGAGGGCCGCATGGTCCGGGTGATCGCCGAGCCCCGCATCCGCAAGGCCGACTTCATCGAGATCGTCGCCCCCGACGCCGTGCTGAAGCGCGAGCTGACCCGCTATCTCTGGCAGCTGCTGCTGATCATGGCCTTCGTGGCCACCATGGCGGGCATACTGGTCTATCTGTCCCTGGCCTTCTTCCTGGTGCGACCCATGCAGCGCATCACCAATGCGATGGAGCGGTTCCGCGCGGACCCGGACGATCCGGCCTCGCACCTGAATCCCTCCGGCCGCCGCGACGAGATCGGCCGCGCCGAGGTGGAGCTGGACCTCATGCAGGCCGACCTGCGGGTGGCGCTCAATTCCCGCGCCCGCCTGGCGGCCCTGGGCGAGGCGGTGGCCAAGATCAACCACGACCTGCGCAACATGCTCACCAGCGCCCAGATCGCCTCGGAGCGGCTGGCGGCGTCCCGCGATCCCAAGGTGGCCCAGGCCCTGCCGCGCCTGGAGCGCGCCCTGGACCGCGCCGTGAAGCTGGCCACCGATGTCCTGGTCTATGGCAAGACCCAGGAGGCGGCGCCCGACATCGGCGCCCTGCTGTTCGCCCCGGCCCTGGAGATGGCGGCGGAGGAGGCGCGTCTGTCCGACGATGGCGTGCGCCTGGAAACGGAGATCGATCCCGCCGACCAGGTCATCGCCGATCCCGACCAGCTGCACCGCATCGTCGCCAACCTGCTGCGCAACGCCCGCGAGGCCATCGAGGCGCAGGACGGACGGACCTCGCCCGGCGTGGTCACCGTCTCCCTGAGCCAGGCCGAGGGCGCGACCCTGATCCGGTTCTCCGACAATGGACCGGGCGTGTCCAAGCGCGCCCAGGAAAAGATCTTCCAGCCCTTCGCGGGCTCCAGCCGGCCCGGCGGCGCGGGGCTGGGCCTCGCCATCGCCCGCGAGCTGGCCCAGGGGCACGGCGGGGACCTGATCCTCGCCGAGACCGGGGAAGAAGGCTCAGTGTTCGAGCTGCGCCTGCCGGGCGCGCCCCCGCAGCTGAAAACCAAGCGGGCAAGGGTGAAGCTCAGCTGGCACG
>JAZKFM010000384.1:2557-18794 GCA_040386415.1 Pseudomonadota bacterium | reverse complement strand
GAGGATCAGCAGGGCCAGGGTCGTGAGGTCGGGGATGACCCAGCCGAAGGGGAGGCTGGCCAGGCCCAGCACCATGCCGGCGAGGGTGAAATAGAAGACGATGGTGGCGCCAGGTTCGGTGCGGCCGATCTCGCGGATGGCGATCATGGCGCCGGCCGAGCCCACGGCCGCCACCAGGGCGAAAACCGTGCCGGCCACCGCCATATGGGAGGGGTCGGGATGGATCATGATCAGGACCCCCACCAGGCCCACCACCACCGCGCCCCAGCGGTGCAGGCCGACCGTCTCCTTGAGGATCAGCGCTGAAAGGGCGGTCATGAACAGGGGGGCGGAGAAGGACAGCGCGGTCGATTCGGTCAGGGGCAGCAGGCTGACCGCGGTGAAGCCGCACACCATGCCTGTCAGGCCGACCGTCGAGCGCATCAGGTGGCCCAGGGGTCGCTTGGTCTTGAGCACCGAGAAACCGGTGGTGTGGGCGATGTAGATGAGCACCGGCACGAAGGCGAAGGCGTTGCGGAAGAAGATGATCTCCAGCACCGGGACGCCGCGGCTGGAGCACCACTTCACCAGGGCGGCCAGCCCCGCCATGCAGACCATGGCCGCCACCCGCAGGGCGATGCCCATGCCGTTGTTCTGCACGGTCATGTGGGCGGGCGCGGGCTTGCGGCTCATGTGACGGGCCTTAGGGCCTTCGCGGTGCGGACGCCATCCCCCCGACAGCGCCTAGCCCAGAACCAGGCCCGCCTGGGCCAGGGAATTCACGAAGCCCTGGGTGATCCGCCCGTAGTTCTCGACGCTCGCCTTGAAGTCGTCGCGCGCATGGACCTGGCTCGGCACCACCAGCCCTCGCTCCCTCGCCCGTTCGCAGAGTCCCATGTCGAGCAGCTTGCGGCCATGGCGGCGGGCGGTCTCGTAGGGCAGCCGCAGCTCGCGGGCCAGGGCGTAGACGCTGACGCTGCGGCGCAGGGCGTCGGGCGGAATCTCGTCTATACCGCTGAAGGTGGCCGCCAGGGCGGGATCGAGGGTGACGTGAATGGTGTTGGCGCGGACGATTGCGAGGAACATCAGCCCCTCCACCAGGTCGAGGTTCAGGTTGTTGGTGAGCAGGGCGACGGTGTTGAGGAAGTAGTCGCTGGAGAGCCGCACCACCTCACGCGGCATGTAGGCCGCCCTGCCCTGGACTTCAGGCCCCGGGCGGCAGGTCGCGACAACTCCCGCATCGGCCAGCGCCCGGGCGTAACGGACGGTGGCGTGGAAATTGGTCGCCACGGCCTGGCGAACCTCGGGCCGGTCGTTGACCTCGGGCGGGAACACCACCCCGCCATCGCCGAGACGCTCGCACAGTTCCTTGGCCAGCAACTTCCCGATATGGCGGCGGGCGGTCTCGTAGGGCAGGCGAAGCTCGCGAGCGATGGCGTAGACGCTCACAGGCTTGCGGAAGACCTCGGGCGACCGGTCTCCGGGCTCGAAATAGGCCTGGGCCAATTCCGGATCGTCCAGCATGTGCCGGACATTGGCGCGGACGATGGCCAGGAAGATCATCCCGGTCACTAGGTCGGTATCAATGGCCGAGGTGATCACGTGTGCGGTGTTGAGGAAGAAGTCCCCGGCCAGGCGGACGACGTGACGGCGGACATCAGGGGGAAATGTCGAGGCGTCCGGGTCTGACATCTAGATCCTGATGGTCATGGCGGGTTCGTAAACCCAGGTTACGGAGATTCTCGACGCGAAGACGGCCCCGGCGCCGCGCGATTGAAGTTGTCGCAGAGGGTACGGCCCAAGATTGGTCATGGACGCGACACAGGCCCCAGATATGGTGAGGCCATGTTCCCACCGCGCCACTATCCCACCCCTGCCGCCAAATGCGCCGACCTGGTGGTGCATATCACCGGCCTGACCCTGGCCCTGGTCGGCGGCGGCATCCTGCTAGGATTGTCGGTGAAGATCGGAACCCTCGGCCAGGTGGCCGCGGTGGCGGTCTACAGCGTGGCCATGGTGGCGATGCTGGGGCTCTCGCTGGCCTACAATTTCGCCAAGCCAAGCTGGCGGCCGCTGCTGCGACGCTTCGACCACGCGGGCATCTTCCTGATGATCGCCGGCTCCTACACGCCCTTCACGACCCAGAATCTGACCGGCGCCTGGTCCATCGCGATGACCACGGCGGTCTGGTCGCTGGCGGCGATGGGCATCTTCGGCAAGCTCTTCCTCCCCGGTCTTGGCCGGCGCTTCTGGGTGGGCCTCTATCTGGGCTTGGGCTGGCTCGTGTTGGTGGCCATCAAGCCGATGATCGACGGCCTCTCTTGGATCTCGCTGCTGATGCTCGCCCTGGGCGGGGCGATCTACTCAACGGGCTCGATCTTCTACCTGCTGGACAAGCTGCGGTTCCGACGCGCCATCTGGCACGGCCATGTGGTGGGCGGCGCGGCCCTCCAGTATGTCGCCGTGCTGACCGGCGTCGTCCTGGCCCAGCACTGAGCGCCTAAGGGGTCACACCCTTCACGACCTTCATGGTGACCGGCTCGCCGGTGACCGCCCTGGCCTTCCAGCTCTCGCTGTAGGGCAGGTCGGTGCAGTAGTTGAACGGCACGGCCACGGGCTTGGACTGCTTCAGGCAGACCTTCCCGGCCTTCAGGCTCCACGTCCCGCTGGTGGGGGTGCGACGCCGGGTCTCCCCCGTATAGGTTCCATCCCTCTGCAGCCACACCAGGGCGGTGCGGCCATCGGGATAGGTGGAGACCACCGTGTTGCCGAAGGCGCGGGCCAGCGGCGAGGGTTCGGATGCAAGCGCCGCCAGGGGCGCGGCCGCGAGGCCAAAGGTCAGGAGCAAAGTGAAGGGGGTCATGTCGCACCAATCCGCCGGCGGATAAAACGCGGCATGCTGACTATTTCGCAAGGACGTGTCGGTTCCAAGGCCAAGTGACCGTGTCCGAAATCGGCCAGACGAATGGCGTCCCCTCCCCCATCTTCGGGCCTTGCTTCAACCTGACAGAGAGGGACCTTCATGGCCACCATCCACAAGGAAATCATCATCGACGCCCCGGCCGAGAAGGTGTGGTCCGCCATCGCCGATGTCGGCGCCCTGCACACCCGGCTGGTCCCAGGTTTCGTTGTCGACACGGTCCTGAAGGACGATGTGCGCACCGTCACCTTCGGCAACGGGATGACCGCCGACGAGACCATCATCACCATCGACCACGCCGAGCGCCGCTTCGCCTACAGCATCGCCAGCGGCGCGACCACGCAGCATAGCGCCTCCAACCAGGTGTTCCCGGCCGGCGAAGGCCGCTACCGCTTCGTCTGGATCGCCGATGTCCTGCCCCATGCGGCGGCCGACACCATGGGTCCGATGATGGCCCAGGGCGCCGAGATCCTGAAGAAGACCCTGGAAGCCGCCTGACGTCGGGTCACACTTTTCGGCCGCGCAACTTGGGTTCATGCTTCCTGGAGTTGGGTCCGCAGGCGCGGCCGGAATGACGTCTGCGTGGAACCTCGACCGAGGGCGGACGATGCATGATCTGGTGATCCGAAACGGGCGCGTGGTGGACGGCGCCGAAACCCCGGCCTTCCTGGCCGACATCGCCATCGACAACGGCAAGATCACAGCCGTCGGCAAAATCACTCAAACCGGACGTCGCGAGATCGACGCCGGCGGCCTGATCGTCACCCCCGGCTGGGTCGACATCCACACCCACTATGACGGCCAGGTGACCTGGGACCCCTATCTCGCGCCCTCCAGCTGGCACGGCGTCACCACGGCGGTGATGGGCAATTGCGGCGTCGGCTTCGCGCCTGTGCGCCCCGACCGCCATGCCTGGCTGATCGAACTTATGGAAGGCGTCGAGGACATTCCGGGCGCGGCCCTGTCCGAAGGCATCAAATGGACCTGGGAGACCTTCCCACAATATCTCGACAGCCTGGAGGGCCAGCCCCGGGTGATCGACGTGGCCACCCAGGTGCCCCACGGGGCGGTGCGGGCCTATGTCATGGGCGAGCGCGGCGCCCGCAACGAACCCGCGACAGCAGAGGACATCGCCGAGATGTCCCGCATCGTCGGCGAGGGCGTGGCGGCCGGCGCGCTAGGCTTCTCCACCTCGCGGACCATGCTGCACCTGGCCAAGGACGGCGAGCCGGTTCCGGGAACATTCGCGGCGGAGGACGAGCTGCTGGGTATCGGCCGCGCCATGGGCCGGGCCGGCCATGGGGTCTTCGAGATGGCCTCGGACATGGCGCCCGCCGAGGACGAGTTCAACTGGATGCGGTCGCTGTCGGCCGAGACGGGCGTGCCCGTCACCTACGGCCTGCTGCAGTCCCCGGTGAAGGCCGACGGCTGGCGGCGCCTTCTGCAGTTGACGGAAGAGGCGAGGGCGCAGGGCGCCCAGATCACCGCCCAGGTCGCCTGCCGGCCCACCGGCATGGTGCTGGGGTGGCAGAGCACGGTGCATCCCTTCATCGGCCGCGAGACCTATCGCCAGCTGGCCGCCCTGCCCTTCGCAGAGCGCATCGTGCAACTGCGCGATCCCGAGGTGCGCGCCAGGATCCTGGCCGAGCCGTCGCGCCAGATGGGCGCCATCGGCATGATCCTGACGCAAGGCTTCGACCGCATGTTCCGCCTCGAGCATGAGAGCGGGCTGGACTACGAGCCCCGCGCCGAGGACTCCATCGCCTACCTGGCCAGGACCACCGGCCAGTCGCCCGACGCCATCGTCTACGACATGCTCATGGAGAAGGACGGCCGCGGCTACATCTACCTGCCGCTGCTGAACTATGCGGAGTTCAACTTCGACCACATCCACGAGATGATGAACCATCCCAACACCGTGCTCAGCCTGTCGGACGGCGGCGCCCATTGCGGGGTGATCTGCGACGCCAGCTTCCCCACCTACATGCTGACCCACTGGGTCCGCGACCGCTCCCGGGGCGAGCGCCTGAGCCTGGAGAAGGTGGTCTCCATGCAGACCCGCGACACCGCGCGGCTCTATGGCCTGCACGACCGCGGGACCCTCGCCCCCGGCATGAAGGCCGACCTCAACCTGATCGACTTCGAGAAGCTGGCGATCCTGGCGCCGGAGATGGCCTTCGACCTGCCAGCCGAAGGCCGCCGCCTGATCCAGCGCGCCCAGGGCTATGTCGCCACCCTCGTCGACGGCGTGGTCACCTTCGAGAACGGCAAGGCCACCGGCGAGATGCCCGGCAGGCTGATCCGCGGGCCGCAAGCCGCGCCGATGGCGCAGGCGGCGGAATAGCCTCTAGCCCAGGTGTCCCCCGGCCTTCGCCCAGGTCAGGAAGTGCTCGGGCCACTGCGAGGCCGACGAGCCCTCCGGCGCCCGCAGGCCGAAGCCATGGGCGCCGCTCTCATAGACGTGCAGGGCGGCGGAAACCCCCAGGGCGCGCAGATCCTGGAACGGCTGGATCGAGTTGGCCACCGCCACGCGGGCGTCGTCGGCGGCGTGGAAGAAGAAGGTCGGCGGCGTGGCCTTGGTGAAGCCCGGGAACATGTTCTCGCGCGGCCCCTTCGGCACGTTCAGATAGGGGTATCCCAGGCACATGAAGCTGGGCATGGCGCTCAACTTTTCGGCGGCATCCACCGGAGGGTAGAGCCTCTCCGCGGCGCGCGCGACCAGGGCGCCGGCGATGGTTCCGCCGGCCGAGAAGCCCATGACGCCCACACGCTTGGCGCCGGTTTCCTGGACCAACAGGCGCAGGGCGCGCTGAGCGTCCTGAACCGGCGCGTCCTGGCCCGCGTCCCAGCCGTCGCCGGGCAGGCGGTACAACAGGGCGCCGGCGGCGACGCCGTTGTCGGCCAGCCAGCGGCAGACCTCCGCGCCCTCCTTGTCGAACACCACGCGGTTGAAGGCGCCGCCGGCGATCACCAGCATGGCGGTGTCCGTCTTCATCTTTGGCCGGTGCAGGCTGAAGCGCGGCCTGGTGATCCCGGAGATGTCCCGGCCAGTCTGACCCTTGTCGACGACGTCGGTCGCCTTCTCGGTCACCGCCACCTTGGACCCGCCCGGCGCGCCGCCCGGCCACAGTTCGATCATCTTACCCTCGCTTGGTTTGCTGGCGGCCTTGGCCGCGGTCGCGCCCATCAGGGCCGTGGTCAGCAGCCCGGCGGCCAGCAGGCCACGGCGATCGGTGTCGGTCATCAAGCTAATCCTAGATCTGGCCAAGGCCCGCGAACAGCGCCGCATCCGGCGAACCCTCACGGTAGAAGACCGGCGGATAGCCCAGCTCTGCGACAACCGTGATCGCGCGACCGCCCGCCTGCCTGTCACCGGTCCACACATTCACCCAGTCGGCGCCGGCCGGCAGGTAGACCTCCCGCTCGAGCTTGCCCTCTCGGACCACCGGCGCCACCAGCAGGTCCGCGCCATAGAGGTACTGGGTCTGGTCGGCATAGGTGGCGCGATCGTCCTGGAAGTGCAGGAACATCGGCCGCTGCAACGGCAGGCCGGTGGCCGCCGCCTCCGCCGACAGCCCCGCCACATAGGGGGCGAGGTGGCGATAGATCCGCGTCATCCGGGCGAAGTGGGCCAGCACCTGGGGATCACCGTCCAGCTGCAGGTTCTCGTCGGGACGGTTGCCCTCATGGGAGCGCATCACTGGCGTGAAGGCCGCCATCTCCGACCAGCGCATCAGCAGTTCGGCGGTGCGGACATTGCCAAACAGGCTGGTGTAACCGCCGATGTCGCTGTGGTGGTAGGCGTTGCCCAGCAGGCCTGAGGACAGCGCCCCGCAGATCACCGTGCCGAGGCCGTCATGGCGGCTGAAGTCCACCGACTGGTCGCCGGCCCAGAGCAGGGGGCAATGGGCCTGGACCCCGGTGTAGCCGGCCCGCAGGAAGAACAGCGCCTCCCCGGTCATGCCGCGCTTGGCGACGGCGCGGGCATTGACCTCCGCCCAAAGGGTCGGCCAGGCGTTGTGCATCAGCATCCCGTCGACGCCGTTGGCCAGCTTCACATCGGTGGGCAGGTATTCACCAAAATCGGCCATCCAGCCCGACAGGCCGAAGTCCAGCATCTGGCGGCCGATGATCTCCTCCTCGAACCACTCGCAGGCCGCCGGGATGGTGAAATCCACCACGCCGCAGTCGAACTCGCCGAAATCGACGATGTAGGGGCCGGCGCCGTCGAGGGTCAGGGCCAGATAGCCCTTGGCCTTGGCCACCTCGTAGAAGCTGCCGTCCACCGCCAAGTAGGGGTTCACATAGCCCAGGAAGCGGATGCCCTTGGCCCGCAGTTCGCCGATCTGGGTGTCCAGGTCCGGATAGCGCTTGGGGTTCCACTTCCAGTCCCAGAACAGCCGCTTGCCGAAGGAGGTGATGCGCAGCCCCACCCAGTCCTCGCACCACAGGCCTGAGACCTTCACGCCGGCGTCGAGAAAGGTCTGCAGGCGGTCGAAGCTCTCGGCGCCCTGCTTCAGTCCGACGATGGCGCCCTCGAGCACCCAGGCCGGAAGCTGCGGCTGGCGGCCGAAGCGCTCGGACAGAACGCCGACGATCTCGACGAAGGTGTCGCGCGCCCAGACCTCGATCCTGGCCGGGATCTCCCAGACCTCGATCTCGTGGAAGCCGTCATGGCGGAAATCGAAGACGCTGTAGGCCGTGGTGTCCACGTGCAGGGCGTAGAGCCGCGACGAGACATAGGTCGGCTGCGGATAGTTGGTGTTGAAGTAGTCCCCGCCCGCGCCGGCGAGATCGGCCTGCAGGGTGATCATCTTGCTCTTGTCGCGGCCCACCCCGGGCTCGGAGGTCCAGAGGGGGAAGCGTCGGCCGCGCAAGTCGAAGTACGACATCTGCTCGCCGCCGCCCCAGGCGTGCTCGCCGACCTCGGCCACTGCGCGGATCCACAGGCGGTTGAGGGTCGGATCGGTGGCTTGCAGGGCGATGGCGCCCCCGACGATCGTCAGCACCAGGACAGGCGTCTCGGCGGCCGACGGGGCCAGGGTGACCGTGACCGCCCCGCCCTCACCGACCACCGTGGCGGCGCGCAGGGGTACGCGCTCGATCACATAGTCGGCGATCTTGAAGTTGCCCCGCAGCATCTCGACCTCGGGCTCGCCGCGGCCGACGAAGACACAGGGCGCATCGGCGGTGTGGCGCAGGATCACCCGCCCGGCCTCGACAATGTCAAAGCCCGTGGGCCGTTCGATCAGCTGCATACAAACTCCTCTGCCCAGAATCCCTGGGGGTCCGCGCGTACAATTCTCATGCGGTCGTCCGACCCGCCTCGGCTAGAAGCCGGCGTCGGCGCGGGCTGTGTTCTTTGGGTCAGCCCCGTCAAGCAATATATCATATAGTCATATAACTGTGTTGGCTTTGCCAGCCCATTGTGCAGGTATGCCGCCGCTGACCGGGAAACGGTCAATGGGGGCGGATTACACGCCGCTGAAACGGGGGATTTCACCATGAGTATTTCAATTCAACGGCGCTACGGCGTGGCCCTGGCCGCCCTGATGGCGTCCGCCGCCGTCCCGGTTTTCGCCTTCGCCCAGGCCGACAGCGGCCAGGTCGAGGAAGTCGTCGTCACCGCCCAGCGCCGCTCAGAGAGCCTGCAGAAGGTTCCGGTGGCCGTCAGCGTCGTGAGCGGCGACCAGCTCGAAGCGCGTCAGACCTTCGGCACCGAGCAGCTGGTGGCGCAGGTCCCGTCCCTGACCTTCCGCAAGGGCACCACCAACGTCAACTCGTCGCTGAACATCCGCGGCATCGGCACCACGTCCTTCTCGTCGGGTTCGGAACCGGCCGTCTCGACCGTGATCGACGGCGTGGTCTTCGCCCGCTCAGGCCAGGCCTTCTTCGATCTCTTCGACGTGGAACGCGTCGAGGTCCTGCGCGGCCCGCAAGGCACCCTGTTCGGCAAGAACGCCTCGGCCGGCGTGGTCTCGATCATCACGCGCAAGCCGTCCGCCTCGCCCAAGAGCTTCGTCGAGGCCTCCTACTTCGACGGCAACGAGTACCGTCTCCGCGCGGGCCACAGCGGCCCGATCAGCGACACCCTGCTGTTCGGGGTGACCGGCGTCTACGGCCAGTACGATGGCAACGCCAAGAACGTGTTCAATGGCGAGACCGTGAACGGCTATGAGCGCGCCGGCGTGCGCGGCAAGCTGGAATGGACCCCGACGGAGAACCTGACGGTCAACCTGATCGCCGACTGGACCAATGCGGTGGACAACGCCTCGGCCGACGTCATCGGCTACGCGACCCCGGGCGATCCCATCATCGGCCAGGAAGCCCCCCTGGTGGTCGGCCCCACCAACCGCGACATCAACAACGACGTCGACCCGGTCACCAAGGACAGCAGCTGGGGTTATTCCGGCCAGATCGACTATCGCCTGGGGGAATACACCCTGACCTCCATCACCGCCTGGCGCGGCTGGGGTAACACCGAGTATCGGGACGGTGACTTCACCGCGGTTCAGGGCAAGCGCGTCGGCACCTCGTCCTCGCGCGACACCGGGGTTCTGGACTTCAACCAGTTCACCCAGGAAGTCCGCCTGGCCTCGCCGATCGGCGGCGTGGTCGACTACGTGGTGGGCGCCTACTACTACAAGACCGACCAGGACAATTACTTCAACCGCTTCAACGTCGGCTGCACCGCCACCACCCTGGCCGGCGGCGCCTGCGCACCGGGTTCGTCCACCTACGCGGTGACCTCGAACGGCACGGCCAACTTCACCACCGGCCTGCAGAACTCGGCGATCTTCGGCCAGGCCAATCTGCACTTCAACGACAGCCTGACCGGCATCGTCGGCCTGCGGCAGTCGCGTGACGAGATCAACTTCAACTTCGCCCGGGTCTCGGCCTTCCCCACGGCCACCGCCGGCGTCCGCCCGAATTTCGCGGCCACGGGCTCCACCACGACGCGGGGCACCTCGGGCCGGGTCGGCCTGCAGTACCAGGTCAATGAGGACATCTCGGCCTATGTGAACTACGCCCGCGGCTATAAGGGCCCGGCGATCAACGTGTTCTTCAACATGCAGGGCTTCGACACCATCCCGCTGCAGCCGGAGACCTCGGACGCCTACGAAATCGGCCTGAAGACCGCCCTGTTCGACCGCCGCCTGATCCTCAACCTGGCGGCCTTCAAGACGGAGTATTCGGGCTTCCAGACCACCAACTTCGACACCGTGGCCGGCACCATCGTCAGCCGCCTGGTGAACGCGGGCGAGGTCTCCACCAAGGGTCTCGAGGTCGACTTCACGGCGCGGCCGGTCGCCAACCTGACCCTGTCGGGCGGCGCCAGCTACACCGACGCGAAGATCGAGCAGTTCTACTGCCCGCCCGGGTCGCCGGCCTCGTGCTCGGCCGTCAATGGCCAGCCGCTCGGCGCGCCCAAGGGCAAGTGGAGCCTGGCCGCAGACTACCGGATCGAAACCCCCTCCCTGCCCTTCGACGTCAACCTGAACACCTCCTTCGTGCATCAGGGCGCCGGCCGTCCGAACGCCAACAACGTGGTGATCGGCCCGGCGCTGGAAGGCTACGGCCTGTGGGACGCCAGCGTCGCGCTGGTGGACCGCGACGACCGCTACCGCGTGACCTTCGTGGTCAAGAACATCACCGACGAGTTCTACACCACGGCCCGCATCACCAGCACCTACATCCGCCAGCAAGTGCCGCGTGACTCCGAGCGTTATTACGGCGTCACGATCCGCGCCAACTTCGGCGGGTAAGACGCTCCAGCCCTGGGCCGCGCGCAGCGCGGGCGGCCCAGGCGCTTCTCATTCCGCTCGCGGCGGAACCCAGCCGACTCCAGAGCTTTCTGTCCTCACATTCCAGCGAGGCGCTCATGAGTATTTTCGGCAAGATCTTCGACAAGATTTTCAATCACAAGAAGCCGGCCGCTCCGGCCCCCGCGCCCAAGCCTGCGGCTCCCGCCGCCGCGCCCGCCGCGCCCGCCGCGGCTCCTGCCCCTGCGCCCGTTGATGTCGAGGCCGTGCTCACCGAGCTGGCCGAACAGAAGGGCGGCGGCGGCAACTGGCGCACCTCCATCGTCGACCTGCTGAAGATGCTCGACCTGGATTCCAGCCTGGACGCCCGCAAGGAGCTGGCCGGGGAACTCGGCGTCAACGCCGGCGCCCACGGCAGCGCCGAGCAGAACATCGCCCTGCAGAAGGCCGTCTGGAAGAAGCTCGCCGAGAACGGCGGCAAGGTGCCGGCCAGCCTCAGGGACTGACACCGCGAGGCGGCGAAGGGCGACGGACGCCTTTCGCCGCCCCGTTAACGGCCATTCAACGACGACTTGCTCTATTGGGCCGCCCGCCCAACTGGAGTGACAGCCGATGGCGCTTGCCGACACCTCGATGACGCTCGAGGGCGACACCCGCCGCCGGGCGGTGGTGGGGCGCGCGGCCTTTGTCCTCGGGCTGCTTGTCTACGCGGCCCTGCTCGGCGCGGCCTGGTGGGCGGTCGTCAACCTGCTCCCCGACCAGATCACCCTGCAGGCCTTCGGCAAATCCAAGACCGTTTCGGGGGTGCATGACCGCATCGCCGGCGTCGGCATGGTGGCCGCCATCCTGCCCACCGCGCTCTGGATCGAATGCCTGGTGGTGGGCTGGGCCAACAGCTCCGCCCGCGCGCTGATCTTCGGCCCCACCATGTCCATGCGCACCGACCTGGCCGTCCTGGTCCTGGGTCAGGCCTTCGTGCTGGAGGTGGTGGGCAAGGCCATGATGCTGGGCCTCTCGATGATCTCCGGCATGGCGATCCGCGACTGGATCCAGGCGCAGACCGGCTTTGCGGCGGACCTCACCAGCCTGCCCTTCGCGGCCCAGCTGGTGATCTACTTCTACATCTACACCTTCTTCGACTACTGGACGCACCGGCTGGACCACAGCCGGTTCTTCTGGCCGCTGCACCGCTTCCACCACTCGGCCGAGGACTTTTGCGTGGTGACCTCGGCGCGCCAGCATCCGGCCGCGTTCAGCGCCTTCTTCGTGATCAACCTGCCGCTCGCCATCCTGGGCGCGACGCCCAGCGTGACGATCTTCGTGAGCGTCCTGGTGACCACGGTGGGGTTCCTGATCCACTCCCAGCTCACCTCCGACTGGGGCTGGGTCGGACGCTGGGTGCTCCAGTCGCCCCTGCACCACCGGCTGCACCACAAGCTGGACATGACCGAGCCCACCGGCCACTTCGCCATGGCCCCCATCTGGGACCGGCTGTTCGGCACCTGGCGCGGAACCGCCGATCCGGCCCTGGCTATAGGCGTGACGCAGCCCTACCGGCACGGATTCTGGATCGTGCCGGACCTGCTGCGCGACTATTGGCATTTCTGGTCGGGCTTCGTGGTGAAGCGCGCCGACTGAGGACGGGCTGGCCTGTCCCTGACTTCTAGTTTGGCGCCCAGGTCGGACCCACAAAAGAACTCTATCTTACTGATATTCGGCAATTAATAGTTCATAGAACATCCACACTACCCCCGAAGTCCCCCCGTCTTCGATTTTGCCTTCAAGATTCGATAGGGTTTCCGAGTTTCATCTGCTCTGCTCCTCAACTCGCGCATACGCTTCTTGAGGCCCGATCGGCGACAGGCGCAGGCGGCTTTGCGCCAGAAGCCGAAGTTAAGACGCCGCCGGAAACTCGCCGTTCAAGCCTGCCCGGCCGCGGTGCCCGCGAACGGAGAGTTTCGGCCCGGACCCCAACGGGGAGAAACGACCCAAAGCAGACGTCGGCGATTTATTCCGTCGGGGGTTAGCGCGTCGGCGTGAAGCAAGCCAAGGCGGGCCATCAATCCTGTCGTGTTCCGTAGGCCGTCAGATAAATCTGTCCGACCCGTGATTAAGACGACTTGTTGCCAGAGCACCGTGGTCTTCCCCGAATTAGTGGACGGGGTTGGGCTGCTCTTCGTTTGCCACTGGCTCTGGTCTCATTGCTTACGGCTCTTATCCATACACCGGACCTAAACCTCTCCGCCGCATCATGGGGCCACTCATGGGCGCGAGACCTGACCAGCCATGGTCGGCGGCCTCGACACCAGAAAAAGAGGTGGTGGGATGATGAGGCGTTTAGAGATCGCGGTCGCATTGACGGCTGTCCTGTTGGCGGCTGGTTACCAAGCGTCCGCCGCGATCGTGTCGATAGACCAGGTCACCACCGTCCCGCGCGAGGACCTGCTCGATGTCGCCGACGTGGGCAGTGTCAGCGTACTCGTGCAGGCCGATCTGAGCGACCCGCAGGCAATGGGCCAGCAGAGCGTGATCATCCAGGAAAGGGGGCTCGACGCTGGCGGCCTCTATGCGCAGGTGCTCCAGACCGCGACAGGCGCCAGGAGCCTGATCGTGCAGTCGGGCTCGATGAACCAGGCGTTCGTCCTGCAGACGGTGAACCCGGGCAGCGTCTCGACCATCATCCAGTCGGGAAGCGGTAACACCGCCTTCGTCCGGCAATAGTGCGCGCGCCGCACCCAGCGTTCGATGCGCCGCCGGTCCGGCTGATTGCCCGGACCGTGTTGCACCATACGTTTTTGGCTGAGATGCCTTGGCGGGGGGTCTTCGATGGTCACCACCCGAGCATGCTCATGTGGCTCTCCACGGACCTCGCCAACACCGAGCACCTGTTCGAGCAGCAGAATCTGACCAGCCTCGTCCGCGAGGGTCGGCTGGCCGACGAGCACCGCCGGCCGATCACCGTGCGGGCGCTGGGCGCCACCTTGGGCCTCGACGCCGAGACCACGCGCCGCTGGACCAACCGCTTGGCCGAGCGCGGCCTATGCGAGCGCGTCGCCGACGGTCTGATCGTGAAATCGGCGGCTTATGAGCGCGAGGACATCGCTCAGGCTGCGGCCGCCTCGCTCGAGGTGCTGAGCGCGCTGTTCCGAGACTTCGCTTATTGGAACATCGCCTTCCCCGAACGTTCGGAGGTCATCGACCGCCGTCCCTGGGAGTCGGAGCATACAAATCCGAGTTTCGTGCGTCAGCTGTTCGTCCTCCTGTTCCTGAAATTCATCCTTCGTTTCGGCGTCGAAACGCGGGCGGTCTTCAACAACGACACCATGACTTCCAGCGTGTTTCTGTGTGTGTTCAACGCCAACAACCGGCCATTCTTCGCGGATGATGAACTGAACCTGCGCTACGCGAGTTGGGAGACCCTTGTCCCCGCCGAGCTTCGCGAGCCGATCAGCATCCGCGCCGTCGCTAAGCGCATGGGATATCCGGTTGAAACGATACGTCGGCACGCCAACCGGTTGAGCGAATTGGGATTTCTCGAACAGCGCGGCGGCGGCTACGTCGTGCCGACCAACGCCCTGGCCGCGCCGGGGCTCATTAAGGGAATGACTGACGTCAACGCCTCGATAATGATGATGATGCGCCGCATGGACCGCGTCGCGGCCGCGCTCGCCGCGGACTGACGCCGCCGTCTTCCGGCGCGAAGAGACGTGTGGAAACTGGGATGTATGGCCGTCCGCTTCGAGGGAATGAGGATGAGTGCGCCACAGCAAGCATTCGCATCGCCGCCGGTCCGGCTGGTGTCGCGGGCCGTGATGCATCATGCCTTCCCGGTCCAGCTCGCCTGGCGGCGCGTCTTCGACGCCCATAGCCTGAGCCTACTGATGTGGCTGTCGGTCGAGTTGGCCAACACCGATCACCTGTTCGGGGCCCAGGAGCTCACAGGCCTTGTACGCCTCGGCCGGATCGACGACGAGGCCCGTCGTCCGATCGCGGTCCGCGCCCTGGGCGCGAGCCTAAGCCTTGACTCAGAGACCATCCGCCGCTGGGCGAAGCGCTTGGTCGACGCCGGGTTCTGTGAACGGCGGCCGGAGGGGCTGATAGTTCCCTCCGCCGCCTATGAGCGCGAGGCCATCGAACACGCTTCACGCCAAACGCTTGAGGCGTTGGGCGCGCTGCTCGCGGACCTCAACCGCTGGGGCGTCACCTCGCCCCAAATATCCATGCCACTCGGAGACCGCCCGTGGGACGCGGCGCACGCCAACCCCACCTTCGCGCGCCGGTTGTTCGTGCTGACGTTCCTGCAGTTCATCCTGCGGTTCGGCATCGAGAGCCAGGGTATTTTCGAGCGCAACACCATGAGCTCCAGCGTCTTCTTTTGTGTATTCAGCGCCAACCACCGGCGGTTGTTCGACGACGACGACCTGAACCGGCGCTACGCCACCTTCGAGACGCCGGTGCCGGCAGAGCTGCGCGAGCCGATAAGCATCCGCGCCATCGCCAAACGGCTGGACTATGCGGTGGAAACCACGCGCCGCCACGTCCACCAGCTCGTTGAAGCCAACCTCCTCGAACGGCGCGGTGACGGCTTCATCATGTCGGACGCCGCCTTGGCGCGGCCCGAGATCGTCAAGAGCGCGGCCGATATCAGCGGATCCCTGACAATCATGCTGCGCCGCATGGACCGCGTCGCGGCCGCACTCGCAGTGGGCTGACGCCGCCCCATTCTGAGGCGCGCGAAACGGGCGGGCCCCTCAAAATGGGCCAATCCGCCTTTCCAAGTCCTGAGTTCTGGGACTTGTTTCGGGCAGGAGACTAGGCACCGACATGGCAAACCCGGCCGCAGCACCCAACCGCATCCGATGACGGCCCATTGGCTTCACCAGCAGGCCGGGAGTGACGCCGTGCCGGTCAGGCTGCTGACCCGCATCGTCCTCGCCTGCGCCTTCCAGACCTCGATGGTCTGGCGACGAGCGTTCGGAGGGGACTACCTGAGCGCCATGGTGTGGCCTTCCATCGACCTGGCCAACACCGAGTACATCTTCTCCCACGACGGTCTGTTTCAGCTGTTCCTGGATGGGAAGTTCCCGGACACATTGCGCCGGCCGATCTCCGTGCGGGCGATCGGCGCCAGCATGGGCCATGACGTCGAGACGGTGCGCCGGTCCACCAAGCGCCTGGTCGAGCGTGGACTGTGCGAGCACCTGGCCGCCGGCATGATCGTCAAGTCGACGTCCTACGACGTGGATTACATCGAGACCGCCTCGCAACAGACCCTGGACCTGCTGACCGCGATGTTCGGTGAGTTCGAGCGCTGGAGCATCACCTTCCCGGCCATCCGCCCCCTGGTGCTTAGCGGCTGCCCCTGGGACCAGGCCCTGCACAACGCCCAGGTTAAGCGGCGCTTGTCTGTGCTGCTTCTGCTCGAGTTCATATTCCGCTATGCGATTGAAAATCTGGATGTATTCGAACACAATCTGGTCGCGGCCGACGCGTTCCTCTGCATCTTGATCGAAAATAACCGGCCCTTCGTCGAGGACGACGAACTGGCGATGAAGTATTCGCTGTTGGAATCGCC
>JAZKFM010000384.1:0-2547 GCA_040386415.1 Pseudomonadota bacterium | reverse complement strand
ATCCGCGGCATCGCCCGCCGCACCGGCTATCCCGCCGAAACCACCCGGCGGCACGTCAACCGCCTGGTCGAAATGGGCTTCGTCGAGCGGCGAGGCGAGGGCCTGGTCATCCCGACCGCGGTCACGGTCCGGCCGGATTTCGTCAAGGTCATCAGCAACCTCAATTCGTCGCTGATCATGATGGCTCGGCGGATCCAGCGCATCGCCAGCGAGCCGTCCGGGGCGGCGGCGAGCTAGGCGCCCGCTCCATTATGGCTGAGGCGCCGATCCCTTTGTTCCCTTCTCCCCTTGGGCCGGAAGGGCTCGGATGAGGGCTCTGCGCCGACCACTCCGCATCGCCAGTTGATCGACCGGATGCTGTCTACGCTGAGAGCCCACGCGGGCCCTTCATCCGTCAGCTTCGCTGCCACCTTCTCCCGCAAGGAAAGAAGGAAACCAGCGAGATCAACGGCGTGGCTCTGACTTTCCTCCCGCCCAATCCTTTACGAACCGTAGTGCGGCGCCCCGTTTTGAGGCGGACTGAATCGGTGCTCGCCTCAAAATGGGGCGCTTGCGCTTCCCAAGACCAACGTTCTGGGACTTTCTGGGGGCACGGCGAAATGCCCACAAGCATAGCCGGTGGAGAAGTTAAGACTGTGAAGCATCGGCGAAGAGGCTCTTCGCGCTCCGCGTCCACCCGTAGGGAACACTAACCCCCCGGCGTTCGCGAAGCCCGCGAGGTTATACCTGACCACAACCCTGGAAGACTTGGAGAGACGAATGTCTTTCTCGAAAGTGGGCGCTTGCGCCCTGACGACGCTCGCCTACTTCTGCTCGCCCCTGACGGTGGAGGCCGCGCAACTGACCTACACGCCGGTCAATCCATCGTTCGGCGGTAATCCCGGCAACTCCGCGCACCTCCTGAGCGTCGCCAATGGACAAAACAACTACGCTCCGCCGGCCACCACGCCCGCCAGCGCCAGCCAGACCCAGGCGACCCAGTTCCTGCAGCAACTGCAGAGCCGGTTCCTCTCGGCGCTGGCCTCCAACGTCACCGAGGCGATCTTCGGCGACAACCCGCAGAGCAGCGGTGAGATCGTCTTCGGCAGCCAGACCATCCGGTTCGACCGCGGCCTCGACGCGGTCGCTATCGACATCTTCGACGCGACCACGGGCCAGACCACGACCATCTCGGTCCCCGTCCTCCTGACCGGCCGCTAGGGGCTTTTGCACGTGTCCCTCCGCATCAAGCACATCCTCGCCACGTCGTGCGCCGCCCTGGCGCTCGCCGGCTGCGCCTCCGGCCCAGGCACCTTCGCCGGCCCCCGGCTCTACACCCAGCCCCAGGCGGCCAAGGTCACCTCGTCCAGCCAGGACCTGATCGACCTGCCGCAGCCCGGCGCGCCGGTGGCGGTGGCGGTCTACGGCTTCGCCGACCAGACCGGAAAGTTCGACCCGACCGACAATATCCAGACCCTGTCGCGGGCCTTGTCCCAGGGCGCGACCTCGGTGCTGATCCAGTCCCTGCGCGAGGCCGGCGGCGGCAAGTGGTTCACCGTGCTGGAGCGCGAGCACCTCGATAACCTCCTGAAGGAGCGCCAGGTGATCACCGAGATGCGCCAGCGCTATCTCGGCGAGCGGGCGGTCAATCCCGACGCCCTGCCCTCGCTGCTATTCGCCGGCGTGTTGCTGGAAGGCGGCATAATCGGCTACGACACCAACACCCTGACCGGCGGCGCCGGCGCGCGATTGCTCGGTGTCGGGGCCCAGGCCGACTACCGGCAGGACACGATAACCGTCTATCTGCGCGCCGTCGCCACCAAGACCGGCGAAGTGCTGGCCTCGGTGGTGGTCCGCAAGACCGTGGTTTCCGCGGGGCTGTCGGGCGGCGCGTTCCGCTATGTCAGCTACAAGAACCTCCTGGAGGCCGAGACCGGCGTCACGGTCAACGAGCCGCGCACCATCGCGCTGGAGCAGGCCGTCCAGAAGGCGTCCTACGACCTGGTGCTCGAGGGTATCCGGCTGAACGTCTGGTCGTTCGGCGACAAGCTCGCCGGGGCCGCCCTGCTCGACAAGCATCTGGCCAGCTCGGAGGTTCCCCGCGCCCAGGCCAGGGCCACGGTCAAGCCGATCCCGGTGAGCCGCCCCCTCCCGGCCGTCGCGCCGGCTGCGCCGCCCCAGGCCCCGGAAGCGCCGCGCTCGTCGCCGCAGATGCAGACAGCCGAGCTGACGCCCGCCACCTTCGTCAGGCCCGCTCCGGGGGCGGCTCCGGTGATGGCCCCGGTGGCTACTGTGATGGCTCCGGTGGCTCCGGCTGCCGAACCCATCGTCGTCGCGGGCATGACCGCGTCGGCCGCACCCAAGCCCATCAAGGCGCAGGAGCCAGGCCGCGCAGCGGTGCAGATCGGCGCCTATTCCTCGGCCGCCCTGGCTGACTCAGGCTGGACCAACACCGCCGCCAGGTTCCCGGAATTCGTGGCCGGAAAGGCCCGGCGGGTCGAGCGCGTCGAGCGGGACGGCCAGACCTTCTATCGTGCGTCGGTCGAGGGCTTCTCCGACAAGCCCGCC
>JAZKFM010000383.1:2029-2507 GCA_040386415.1 Pseudomonadota bacterium | reverse complement strand
GAGGATCAGGAGGTCGAACTCGTTGTTCGTCAGCAGGGCCGCGTCGGCCTCCGAACCGCTGGCCACGTGATCGACCGCGGCGCCCGAGGCGCGCAGTGTGCGCAGCAGGCCATCGGCGAGCACCTGGTCGTCTTCGGCAATGAGGATGCGCATGGGCTTGTCTCCTGGGTCGCCGCCTCGATGCCGAGCGGCTGTCGGGTCATTGTAGGAGCGCCGTGGACTGTCGGCGTCAGAGGCGAGTCAGCGGGCGGCGGAACAGCGCATGCCCTGCGGGTACTCAGGCTGGGTGCCCCGAGCCGGGGCGTTTTCAACGCAAAGGATGTACCCATGTTGATCGAGTCTTCGTTGCCGGGCGCTGTGGCGTCCCGTTCCCGGTCGTCGTCGCAGGACGAAGGGCAGCCCGCCCAGTTGCCCCGCCCGACCGCTGCGCAGCCGGCCCTGGAGGTGGTGGAACACACCCCGCTGACCCTGCAGGACG
>JAZKFM010000383.1:0-2019 GCA_040386415.1 Pseudomonadota bacterium | reverse complement strand
CATTGTCGTGAGGCCTCAGACGCCTGAGGCCGGTGATACGCCTGAGGTCGCGCAGCCCGGTGGGGCGCGGGAGCTTTCTGCGCCTGTCAGTACGCCAGAGGCGGCACAGCGCAGTGAAGCGCCTAGGCCGGTTGCGCACGGGCAGCCGCAGCCGCGCGAGTCTTTGGGAACGCGGCTGTGCAACGGCGCAGGCGAGGCTTGCAGTTGTCTTTGCCTGTCGCCCATCATCATCGTGGCCGCCACTGTGGGAAGTCTTATGGAGTGTGTTGGCTACTTGTGTGACTACCCTCGTAACGACCACTTCATAACCTGGGGCGACATTTATCACGGCATCAGGGACTGGGCGCGCGAGGTCTGAAAGTCTTGGGCGGTGCTGTTGGTACGCGTCGCTCGATGGGCCGGTCAGCAGTGTGCTGTCCATGGACCCGGCGGGCGACATCTACCTGGCCCAGCACTTGCCCAGTCAAGCACTGGGCGCGCCACGGTCGGCAATTGCCTTGACGGCGACGACTGAGAGGTTGATCACGCCGCCGGCCCGGCCCAGGCCTCCAGCCCCATGAACACCACGGTGGCGACCTCGTCGCCCACCTCGGCGCGGAACTCCGCCTCGGCCTGAGCCACCGCGTCGCGAAAGGCCTGCAGCCAGGCCAGGCCGGTGGGCGTGAAGCGCACTAGGCGTGCGCGCGCGTCCCGCGGGTCGGACTCGCGCACCACGATGCCCCAGGCCTCGCATTGGGTCACCAGGTCGCCCATGGCCTGCTTGCTCATGCCGGCCTGCTGCGCCAGCTCGGTCAGGCGCGAACCCCCCAACGCCAGGTGACGTGTGATGTGGATATGCGCGGCCCCCACCTGGGCCCGCGCCGCCAGGTTGGACAGGGCCAGCGGCGCGTCGACGTGGCGGGCCATGAGCTGCAGCACCCGTTCGTCGAAACGGCGCGAGGCATGGCCCAGCAGGCGGCCCAGATGGGTCAGCCGCCAGCCGTCGAGTTCGGGTCGGTCAAGCATGGCCGAAGATGGTAAGGCAAACTGACCAAAAAGTTACCCAAAGTCCATTTACTTCGATCCCGTGGCCGCTACAGTACTGGTCAAGCATCCAGGCTGTTTAAATGAACAAGCGGATGCCACCCCCACAACGACCCCAAGGAGAGAGAGTGATGGACGCACAAGTCAAAGGCACCCGGATCGCCCCCGCCGACAGCGAGAAATCCAAGGCCCTGCAAGCGGCGCTGGCCCAGATCGACAAGCAGTTCGGCAAGGGCACCATCATGCGGCTGGGCGAAGGCGAGAAGCTCGAGGACATCCAGGTGGTGTCCACCGGCTCGCTCGGCCTGGACATCGCCCTGGGCGTCGGCGGCCTGCCGCGCGGCCGGGTGATCGAGATCTACGGCCCCGAATCGTCCGGCAAGACCACGCTCACCCTGCAGGTCATCGCCGAGATGCAGCGCCAGGCCGGCACCTGCGCCTTCATCGACGCCGAGCACGCGCTGGACGTGCAATACGCGCAAAAGCTGGGCGTCAACCTGTCCGACCTGCTGATCAGCCAGCCCGACACCGGCGAACAGGCGCTGGAGATTTGCGACAGCCTGGTGCGTTCCGGCGCGGTCGACCTGATCGTGATCGACTCCGTCGCCGCCCTCACGCCCAAGGCCGAAATCGAAGGCGAGATGGGTGATTCGCTGCCCGGCCTGCAGGCCCGCCTCATGAGTCAGGCCCTGCGCAAGCTCACCGCCACGATCAAGAAGACCAACTGCATGGTCATCTTCATCAACCAGATCCGCATGAAGATCGGCGTGATGTTCGGCTCGCCCGAAACCACCACCGGCGGCAACGCGCTGAAGTTCTACGCCTCAGTGCGCCTGGACATCCGCCGCACCGGCACCATCAAGAAGGGCGAGGAGTCCATCGGCAACGAGACCAAGGTCAAGGTGGTCAAGAACAAGGTCGCGCCCCCGTTCAAGACGGCCGAGTTCGACATCCTGTTCGGCGAGGGCATCAGCCGCCACGGCGAGATCATCGACA
>JAZKFM010000382.1:3945-9904 GCA_040386415.1 Pseudomonadota bacterium | reverse complement strand
GGGAAGGCGGTGATGAAGATCACCGGCACATCGTAGCGGGCCAGGATATCCTTCACGGCGTCGATGCCCGAGGATCCGTCGGCCAGCTGGATGTCGGCCAGAACCAGGCCCGGAACCTTGCGGTTGACCGCATCGACCGCCTCGGTCCGCGTGGCGGCGATGTCCACCACGGTGTGGCCCAGCTCGGTCACCAGGGCCTCGATGTCGGCGGCGATCACCGGCTCGTCCTCGATGATCAGGACGTCGGTGGCCAGTTCGGCGTCGATCTCGGCCTGCGCCTCGCCGATCAGGCCTTCGACCTCGGAGAAGTCGGCGCCCAGGATCTGGGCGGCCTCCGACGGCGTGAAGCCTTCAAGGGCGGTCAGCAGGAAGGCCTGGCGCGAGCGGGGCGCGATGCGCATCAACCGGCCGCTGGCGTCGTCGCCGGTCACACCGCCATCGCGGGGTTCAAGCTTGGCGCCCGTGCTCAGCCAGATCGCGTGGAACACCTGATAGAGCGCGACGCGCGGCGTGAGATTGGCCTCAAGGACCCGCTCGCCGGCCGCCAGGGCCTCGAGCGCAACGCGGACATAGTGATCGCCGGTGGTTTGATCGCCGGTGAGGGCGCGGGCATAGCGGCGCACATATGGAAGATGCGGCGCCAGTCGGGCTAGCAGACTCAAGGTTATACCCTCCCCGTTTAAGAACACGCGACCGCGACGGGACAACTCACCCGGCAGCGCTCACCATAGCGCCGGAAACGTCGCTGTGGGGAACCGGTTCCCTAAGGCGTGCGTTTTGTCCATCCTAGGGCCTGATCATGGGAACCGGAACCGGAGCAGGGCGTTGACGGGCGACGATGACCAATCGAGGGGGCAGGCGCCGCGCAAGCGGGGCGGCGAGGACATGATCGAACAAGCATCCAGTGCGGACCCGCGGAAAGTCTCCGCGGTCCTTGATGAAGCCCGACTCCGGCAACAGGCGATCGGCGCGCGTCTGCGCCAGATGTTTGATGAGGTCGTCAACGAGCCGGTCCCCGACGAATTCCTCGATATCCTCCGCAAGGCTGACAAGCGTACTTCGGAGAACGGCTAATGGCCGGGGACGATTCCAAGAACGCCAACCGCTCGCCCGCGGATGACGAGGCGTTCAAGCGCGAACTCGTCAAACTGATCCCTCACCTCCGGGCCTTCGCCCGGACCCTGGCGGGAGAACCGGCCGGCGCCGACGACCTGGCGCAGGACGCCATGATGAAGGCCTGGGACGCGCGCAACAGCTTCCAGATGGGCACCAACATGAAGGCCTGGACCTTCATGATCCTGCGCAACCAGTTCTATTCCGAGAAGCGTCGGTCCTGGCGTCAAAGCCAGCTCGACCAGGAAGCCGCCGAACGCACCCTGGTGGCGGTGGACGACCCCGAGGCGCCCGTCGCCCTGGACGAACTGCGCCTGTCGCTCGCCATGCTGCCGGCCGAGCAGCGCGAAGCCCTGGTTCTGGTGGGCGCCGGTGGGTTCGCCTACGAGGAAGCCGCCGAAATCTGCAACTGCGCCGTCGGCACCGTGAAGAGCCGGGTCAGCCGCGCGCGGCGCGCCCTGCACGCGATCCTCGACGACGGGGCCTATGATCGTGATGGTGGAGCCGCAGGCGACGCGATGCGCTCCATCCTGGCGGATGCGGAGCGCCTCTCTAGCGCCCGCTAGGCGACGGGCACCACATGATCACATCCCCCTGGGGTTCTCTCTCGACGATCCGGGTGCGCCTCACCGCCGCGCTGGCCGCGGCCCTGTTGCCGGTGCTGGTCCTGGGCGCCATCCAGTCGTCCATGGCCTTCCGGCGAGAGGGCGAGATCGTCCGCCTGAACCTGGCGGCCTCGGCCGAGCGCAGCGCCGCCACAGCGCGGGCGCGGATGGAGGCCGCAGACATCCTGCTGGAGACCCTGGCGCCGGCCTCCGTCGGCTTCCAATGCGCCCAGCGCCTGGCCGAGGTCACCCAGCGCATCCCCGGCTATTCAAACCTGATCCGCTTTGACCGGCGAGGCCGGGTCGCCTGCGCCGCCCACGATGTCCCCGTCGACCTGAGCCGCGCCGAACGCCCCTGGTTCCAGGAGCTGGCCAAGGGCGACAACCTGGTGGTCACCCGTGATCCCGGCGCCGTCTATGGCCGTGAGCCGGTGCTGCTGGCGGCGGTCCGTTCCACCGATCCCAAGGTCGGCTTCGACGGAGCCCTGGTGGCGGTGATTTCCCTGCAGAGCCTGGCCCCGCGCCTGGCCGACCGGTCCCTGCCCGACGAGGCCGAGGTGGCCCTCGCCGATCGGCAGGGCGACTACATGAATTTCACCGACCGCGAGGCGTTTCCCGCCTTGCCGCGCGACTGGCGGGCCCGCGCCGACGCCAAGGGCTCTGTGGTCTGGTACGCGCAGGACCGTCGCGGCGAGCGCCGGGTCTACTCCGCCGCGCCCCTGGTGGGCGACGACCTCTATGTGATCCTGTCGGCCAAGTCCCAGGGCCTGTTCTCCTGGGCGCGGCTTAATCCCCTGACCGGCCTGCTCTTCCCGATCCTGTCCTTCGTGCTGGCCCTGCTGGCGGTTCTGGTGGTGACCGACCGGGTGGTGGTCCGCTGGATCGCATATCTGCAGAGGATCGCGGCCCTCTATGCCCGGGGCCGCCTGACGGTGCGCCCGGTCCAGGCCGAGCAGGCGCCGCCGGAAATCCGCGATCTGGCCGAGACCCTGGAGCAGATGGCCGACGCCATCGTCGGGCGCGACGCCACCCTGCGCGACAACCTGGCCCAGAAGGACGCGCTGATGCGCGAGATCCATCACCGGGTGAAGAACAACCTGCAGGTCATCTCCTCCCTGCTGAACATGCAGCAGCGCGCCCTCACCGACCCTGCCGCCCGGGCGGCCATGTCCGACACCCGCCAGCGGATCACCGCGCTCGCCCTCATCTATCGCGCTCTTTACCAGGGCCCGGACCTGAAGAAGGTCGACCTCCGACCGTTCCTGGAGGAACTGACCGCCCAGCTCATCTCCTCGGAGGCCCTGCATGGGGCGCCCGTGAAGACCGAGATGCATGTGGACGCCCTGGTGATCGACCCCGACAGGCTGGCGCCGCTCGCCCTGTTCGCCGTCGAGGCGATCACCAACGCCCAGAAGCACGCCTTCGCGGGCCGAGGGGGCACGTTGACAGTCACCTTCAAGGTGCGTGGCGACGAGGCGGAACTGGATATCAGCGACGACGGGCAATCCAGCAATGAGGTGCTTACGGCGTCGGGGGTGGGCAGGACCCTGATGACCGCCTTCGCCCGTCAGCTGCGCGGCCGGACCGAGCTGGTGCGCAATGAAACCGGCGGCGTGACTGTGCGTCTCGTCTTCCCGACCCCCGGTCTCGAAAATACAGTCAAGCCTGAGGCTCAATCAGGGAACCAGGCGGCAGCCTGACCGTTCGTCTCCCGCAAGTTCAACATCTCCGGGGAGACACCCATATGCGTAAGCTCGCTCTACTGGCCGTCGTGGCCGCCACCTTCGCCATTTCCGCCTGCAACACCCTGTCGGGCGCCGGCCAGGACGTGTCCGCCGCTGGTTCGGCCGTGACCAACACCGCCGAAGACGCCAAGCGCTAAGCCTTTAAGCCCCTCTCAGGGCCGAACGTCCCGCCGCAGTCTCTGCGGCGGGATTTTTCGTGGGCGAAAGGTCAGTCACCGCCGAACCAGACGAAGGCGCGGTTGAGCTCCTGGCCCATGGCGGCGAGCGCCCCATCCAGCACGGTCTCCTCCGCCCCGCCGGCCTGCACCCGCCCCAGGGCCTTGGCGTCGATCCGGCCCTCGAAGCTGACCTCGCCCAGCACATCGTCCCGGCCCTGGAAGCTCAGCTGCTCGGCGGTGATCCGATAGGCCGTGGGCAGAACGCGGCGGCTGACCTCATGATAGGGCTGGCCCAGCTCGTTCTCCCGCTGGGGGCTGGTCACGTCGTCGAACTCCAGCATCACCGGCGCATAGTTGGGCGAGATCCTCTGGCCCTTTTCGTAGCTGGCGAACTCCTCCGGCGAGCCCAGATGCAGCTGGCGGAGCTTGAAGTCGCCAAACTGCACCGGCGCCTTGGGGAAATAATAGCCGAACAGGTTGAGGCCTGGCTGATGGAAGAAGCCGGTCAGGCGCGCGGCGGGCGCAGGCGTCGCCACGGGTTCTGGGGGCGCGACTGGCGGTGTCGGTTGTCCCGGAGAGACCGGCGCCGACGGCTCCTGCGTGGGATTGTTGCAGCTGACCAGCGCCAGGGTGGCGGCCAGGATCGCGGCGGTCGCGGACAACAGGCGCTTGGACATCGAAAAATCCCCCGAGTGATGGGGACAGTCTAGGTCGTGTGGCTCCGCCTGTCAGGCGGCGGCGCGAAAGGAAGGATTGCGGGCATAGAGCCCGGGTCGCCCGCTGACGGGCTGGAAGGCTTCGGAGAGGCCGGTGGCGGTCTCCCCCAGGCCCAGGAACAGGAAGCCGTCGGGGCTGAGCGCCCGGGCCAGGTTCTCCAGCAGGCGGGCCCGCATCGGCTCCACCATGCCGTTCAGGACATACCGGCAGAAGATCACGTCGAAGCGTCCGGCGGCCGAGAGGTCGGACACCAGGTTGATTCGCCGCCAGCGGACCATCTGACGGATCCGCGGGGCGAGCGCCCACATCTCGTCGGCCTTCTCGAAGTGGCGCACCAGTTGGCGAATCGGCAGGCCGCGCTGGATCTCGAACTGGGTGTAGAGACCGCTCTGGGCCTTCTCCAGGGCGCGCTCCGAGAGGTCCGAGGCGAACAGCTCCAGCTTGGCGCCCGGAATCAGGGCCCGCTGGTCCTCGATGGTCATGGCCAGGGAATAGACCTCCTGGCCCGAACCGCAGGCCGCGCTCCAGAGGCGGATCGGCTCGCCGTCGCGCAGCCGCGCGAGGGTGGGAAGGATTTCGTCGCGGAACAGGGCGAAGGGCGCGCGGTCGCGGAAGAAGGCGGTCTCGCTCGAGGCCATGCATTCGACGATCGCCCAGGCCAGCCGGTCCTCACGCTTGGCGCGCAGGGCCGCGATCATCTCGTCGATGGAGCCGAAGTTCTCGCGCCGGGCCACCGGGCCCAGGCGGCTCTCCAGCAGATAGGTCTTGTCCGGATCCACGAAGAGCCCGGCCCGGGCCGCGCAGAGCTGGACCACCAGGTCGATGTCCTCGGACCTCATGCCAGTCCGGCCTCGGCGAACTTCGAGGCGATGATGTCGCCGTCGAAGGGCTTCATGATGTACTCGTTGGCGCCGCAGTCCAGCGCCTCGCGAATGCGTTCAATGTCATTCTCGACGGTGCAGAACACCACGGTGGGCTTGTCGCCGCCCGGCTCCAGCCGCAGGTGGCGCAGGAACTCGATCCCCGTCATCACCGGCATGTTCCAGTCCAGCAGCACCGCGTCAGGCATGGCCGCCCGGCACCAGGCAAGCGCCTCCATCCCGTCGGACGCCTCGGCGATTTCAAAGCCGATGTCCTCCAGAATCCGGCGGGCGACCTTGCGGATCACCCGGCTGTCGTCAACGACGAGGCAGGTCTTCAACGGGATACTCCACCCTTCAACCGTCTTCTCGCGCGCGGTTGGTTAAGGAGCCGTATTAACCCGCTGCGAATTCACATTTCGCGCGGCTAGGTCGCAGGCCGGCGTGACGGGCGCTCAGGCCGGAATGCTGGCCGCGAAGGTGACCTGCTCCTCGGTGACGTCGGCGAAGATCCGGCCGCCCGCGTCGGTCAGGAACAGGTGGACATAATAGGCCTGCACCCAGTGACCGTGCAGCCCCTCCCCCATGGCCTCGCCGCGCAGGCCGGCCAGAACCTCCGAGCGCAGGCGGGCGCGGGGACCGATGGCCTCGACGGCGAGCTTGCGTCCCATGCGCCGGCGAGCCTCGAACGGCTGATCGCGATCGGCGGCGGCGAGTATGAGCGGCTGCTGACCGCCGACCCGATCGCGGTCGCGCCGCGC
>JAZKFM010000382.1:0-3935 GCA_040386415.1 Pseudomonadota bacterium | reverse complement strand
TCGACGGCGAGCACCACGGTGGCGCCCTCCACCACCGCGCGGATCTTGGCGACCCCACCCGTGGGCAGGGCCGCGCCGGCCATCTGGGCGAGGTTGAGAATGGCCCGCGCCGCCGGCTTGTTCAGGGAGGCGGGCTCCACCTGCCAGTCCATTTCGGCGCGCATGTGGGCGAAGACGCCCTGGGCCAGCTTGGCCAGTACGCGGGCGTCGAACATCTCGGCGGTCGCCGACGCGCCGAAGGCGACCCGGGTGAAGGACAGCAGGTCGGCCAGCTTCCGCGCGCTGCCGCCGATCAGGTTCATGGCGTCCTCGCGCATGTCCTGGGCGCTGGGATCGTCCAGCAGGTCGAGGCCCGAAACGATGGCGCTGGCCGGGCTGATGAAGTCGTGACACATCCGCGCCGCCAGATATGCGGCGACCTCGGCGGTGCGCGGCGCCGGCGGGAGCTCGGCCTCTCCGGAGGGTTCGGCGGGGACGTTCTGGTCGATGTCTGACATGAGGCCTCGAACTTGGCCTGATTTGGCGCTTTGGCAAAGCGGGGCAGGCGGATAGGTAACCGCCTCATGAGCGGTTCCGATCCCTTCCTCGAGCCCGGCGTCATCGTGCGCCATCCTGGCCGGGACGACTGGGGCCCGGGTCAGGTGCAGTCAGTGGCGGGGCGCAAGGTGACGGTGAATTTCCAGGAGGCGGGCAAGCAGGTGATCGACACCTCGAACGTGCCCCTGACCTTTGTGAGCGATGACCCCCGGAGCGTCAGGCGATGAGCGAGTTCAACACCGATGTCGGCGCCCTGCTGGCCGACATCGTCGAAGAGGCCGGCCGCCTGGTCCTGCCGCTGTGGAAGTCAGGTCTGGAGGTCTTCTCCAAGGCCGACGAGAGCCCGGTCACCGAGGCCGACCGGCGCGGCGAGGCGCTGATCCTGCAGCGGCTGGAGACCCACTTCCCCGGCGTCCACGTGATCTCCGAGGAGGACGCCAGCGAGTTCGGGACCCCCGACGCCGTGGGTGAGCGCTTCTTCCTGGTGGACCCGGTGGACGGCACCAAGGCCTTCGTGCGCGGCGACCCCAACTTCACGGTCAATATCGCCCTGATCGAGCACCGCCGACCCGTGGCCGGCGCCGTCTGCGCCCCGGCCTCGGGCGAGACCTGGTACACGCAAGGCGGCCAGACGATGAAGCGCGTGGTGGGCGAGGCCGGCAGGCCCGTCCAGGCCCGGGCCTGGCCTCAGGGCAAGGCCGTCGCCCTGGTCAGTCACACCATGAAGGAAGAGACGATCAAGGCCCTGGCCGACAAGTACGGCTTCGACACGCCCAGCGCGATGGATTCCTCCATCAAGTTCTGCCGGTTGGCGGAGGGCTCGGCCGATGTCTATCCGCGGCACGGGCCGACGATGGAGTGGGACATCGCCGCCGGTCACGCGGTGCTGGAGGCGGCGGGGGGAAGCGTGCTGACGCCCGAGGGCGAGGCCTTCGTCTATGGCAAGGCCGACGAGAAATTCCGCAACGGCTGGTTCGTGGCGCGGGGCCGGTAGGCCCCGCTAGATGGCCTTGCGGCTGTCCCAGTCGATGTGGTCCGCCGAGATCGGCGCCGCGGCGTGGGTGCGGGAATAGGCGGTGGCGACGCTGCCCGCGCCCGCCACCAGGTAGGTCGCGAAGCCAACGAAGAACGCGAACACGGCCAGCACCACGAAGGGCCGGACCAGGTCGAACGGATTGGGCTCGGTACGGGTAAGCGACATGGGTGGTCCCTTGGTCTTGAACGCCTGACACGGGAACGACCGACCGCCGCGGAAGGTTGCGACGTTCTGCACACAGACTCACATGATTCGCGCGGAGCGCGAGTGGCGGACTGTCGCACGTTCGACACCGCCGCTTCAGATCGCCCTTGCCTCCCCGCGCAAGGAACGTGAGGGTCGGGGCAAAAGGGGAAACGCGCATGATCTGGCAGACGATCGAGTATGAGACCCGCGGCCACGCGGCGATCATCACCCTGAACCGCCCGGAGAAGCTCAACGCCATCAGCGGCGAACTGCGCGCCGACGTCCACGCCGCCTTCGCCGTGGCGCGCGAGGACGACAACATCCGCGCGGTGATCCTCACCGGGGCCGGGCGCGGCTTCTGTTCGGGGGCCGACCTCACCGGCCAGGCGCCTCCGCCTGAGACCAGCCAGAACGCACGGCTGGACGAGATGAGCTGGGTGGGGCGATGGGCCAGGCTGTTCCACGACTTCGACAAGCCGCTGATCGGCGCCATCAACGGGGTCTGCGCGGGCGCCGGCATGAGCGCGGCGCTCGGCTGCGATGTCCGCATCGGCTCCGAGCACGCCCGCTTCAAGACCACCTTCGTCGAGCGCAGCCTGTCGCCGGACTCGGGCATGAGCTGGCTGCTGCCGCGCATCGTAGGCTATGCCGACGCCGCAGATCTGATCCTGACCAGCCGCATGGTCCTGGCCGAGGAGGCCAAATCGCTGGGCCTGCTCAATCGCCTGGCGCCCCATGACCAGCTCCTCGACGCGGCGCTCGCCTATGCCGAGGAGATCACCCGCTGGCCGCCGCTCGCCGTGCGAACCGCCAAAAAGGTGCTGCAGACCAACTTCGAAAGCGACCTCGACACCGCCCTGAAATACGAATCCGTCGGCCTCTCCTTCGCCCGCCGGGCCACCAATGATGTGAAGGAGTCTCGCGCCTCGTTCCTGGAGAAGCGCAAAGGCGTCTACACAGGGACCTGACTTGGCGTCATAAGGCCCCAACAAGCACAGGGAAAAAGCTATGGCTCAGGACAGCGCCGCCAAGACCTTCGATTGGGAAGACCCCCTGGACATGAAGTCCCGCCTCTCCGAGGAGGAGACCATGGTCTGGGACGCGGCCCGGTCCTATGCCCGCGAGAAGCTGCTGCCCCGGGTGGTCTCGGCCTATGCCGAGGAGCGGTTCGACCGCGAGATCATGACAGAGATGGGCGCGCTCGGCTTCCTTGGCCCCACGCTTCCCGAGGAATATGGCGGCGCCGGTGTGAACCACGTCGCCTACGGCCTGATCGCCCGCGAGATCGAGGCGGTCGACTCCGGCTACCGGTCGGCCATGAGCGTCCAGTCATCCCTGGTGATGTACCCGATCTACGCCTTCGGATCGGAAGAGCAGAAGCGCAAGTATCTGCCCGGCATGGCCAAGGGTGAGATCATCGGCTGCTTTGGCCTGACCGAGGCCGACGGCGGCTCCGACCCCGCCTCCATGCGCACCGTGGCCCGCAAGGCGCCTGGCGGCTACACGCTCAGCGGATCCAAGATGTGGATCAGCAACTCGCCGATCTGCGATGTCGCCCTGGTCTGGGCCAAGCTGGACGGCGTGATCCGCGGCTTCCTGGTGGACCGCGGGTCGGAAGGCTTCGAGACGCCGAAGATCCTCAACAAGCTGTCCCTGCGCGCCTCCATCACTGGGGAGATCGCGCTCGCCGACGTCTTTGTGCCCGAAGACCAGATGCTGCCCAATGTCTCGGGCCTGCGCGGGCCGTTCTCCTGCCTGAACAAGGCGCGCTACGGCATTTCCTGGGGGGCCATGGGCGCCGCGGAGTTCTGCCTGCACGCCAGCCGCGACTACACCAAGACCCGCAGTGTGTTCGGCAAGCCGCTGGCCGCGCGGCAGCTGGTGCAGAAGAAGCTGGCCGACATGCAGACCGAGATCGCGCTGGGCTTCGAGGGCTCCCTGGCCCTTGGCCGCCTGCTGGACCAGGGCGCCTGGGTGCCGGAAGCCATCAGCCTGATGAAGCGCAACAACTGCGGCAAGGCGCTCGCCATCGCCCGCGAGGCCCGCGACATCCACGGCGGCAACGGGATTTCCGGCGAGTACCACGTGATGCGTCACGCGGCGAACCTGGAGACCGTGAACACCTATGAGGGCGCCCACGACGTCCACGCCCTGATCCTGGGCCGGGCCATCACCG
>JAZKFM010000381.1:0-2269 GCA_040386415.1 Pseudomonadota bacterium | reverse complement strand
CACGGCATGTCGAAGACCAGCAGGCCCGGCTGATCCAGCGGGAGTTGGGCCACGACCTCGCCCTGGGGGTTCAGCACCGCCGTGGGACCCCAGGCGATGCGCTCGCCGCGTTCGCCGGTGACGTCGGAGGAGATCAGCCAGAGGCCGGTCTCGCGGCAGCGTTCGGCGCGGGCAGGGTTGTGGCGGTCGCGCCAATGTTCGGCGGCGGCGCGCTTCATCATGTTGTTGGCGGGGCAGACCAGCAGGGTCGCGCCGGTGTCGGCGACTGCGCGGGCGGCTTGCGGGAAGTTGGTGTCGTAGCAGATGTTGATCCCGAACCGGACGCCCCCGGCCTCGAAGGCGGGGTCGTCGGTTCCGGGGCCGAAGAAGGTTTCCCCGGCCAGCAGGTGGGACTTCCGGTAGCGGCCCAGCAGCTTGCCCGCGCCGATCACGGCGGCGGTATTGTGCAGGGCGCCGTGCTCTTCCTCGATGAGGCCGAGGACGATCGTCGGGCCGGTCTTGGGGAGGCGGGCGAGGATGTCGGCGAAGGCCTCGCCTGTGAGGCTCAGGGCGTGGCGCCGCGCCAGGGGCTCCTCGGTCAGGTAGCCCTGCAGGTAGCCTTCCGGGAAGACCAGCAGGTCGGCGCCCTGGGCCGTCGCCTCGTCGATGACCGTCAGGGCGTAGGCCAGCGCCGCGTCGACGTCCTCGCGGAACTCAGGGGTCTGGGCGGCGGCGATGCGGGGCATGGGACCTCCTCGCTTGAGGGGGCGGGTATCGCCCACCCCCGCTCATCCCCGCGAAAGCGGGGACCCAGGTGTTTTTGGTTTGCGGCGTTCGATCAGCTCAAGCCCGCGCTTGGACTTGAACCGGGAGAAAAAGCCTGGGTCCCCGCTTTCGCGGGGATGAGCGGATTGTGGGATGAGCGCCTAGGCGCTCACCACCACGCGCTGGGCGTTCTTGGCTAGCACCTGTTCGGCCTGGCGCATGATGTTGGCGACCATCTCCTTGCAGGTGGGGATGTCGTGGATCAGGCCCTGGCTCTGGCCGACGGTCCAGATGCCGCCGTCGGTGTCGCCGGCGCCCATGACGTTGGTGCGGCCGCGGACGCCGGCCACCAGGTGGCGCACGTCCTCGATGGTCTTGGTCGAGTCCTGCTGGATCGCGACGACCTCTTCGGACACCGCGTTGCGGGCCACCCGGCTGGTGTTGCGCAGGGTGCGGTTGGTGAGCAGGGTGTCGCGCTCGGTGTTCTCGACGATCTTCTTCTTCACGTTCTCATGGATGGCGCACTCCTGGGTGGCCATGAAGCGGGTGCCCATGTTGACGCCGTCGGCGCCCAGCATCAGGGCCGCGGCCAGGCTGCGGCCGTCGGCCATGCCCCCCGAGGCGATCACGGGCACGTCGCCCAGCGCGTCCACCGTGGCCGGCAGCAGCACGATCAGGCCGACATCGTCCTCGCCCGGGTGACCGGCGCACTCAAAGCCGTCGATGGAGACGATATCGACGCCATGGCGCGCGGCGGTGACCGCGTGGCGGACCGAGGTGCACTTGTGGATCACCTTCACCCCGGCCTCCTTGAAGGCGGGCAGGTGGTCGGTGGGGTTGCGGCCGGCGGTCTCGACGATCTTGATGCCGCTCTCGATGATGGCTTCGCGGTACTCGTCGTAGGGAATCTTGTTCAGGGACGGCAGCAGGGTGAGGTTCACCCCGAACGGCTTGTCCGTCAGGCTGCGGCACAGCTCGATCTCGTCGAGCAGCTCCTGCTTGTTGCTGGAATGGTGGGCGGTGATGAAGCCGAGCGCGCCCGCATTGGCGACGGCGGCCACCAGGCGCGCGTAACCGACGCCGGTCATGCCGCCCATGACAAGCGGCGTCTCGACGCCGAACATCTCCGTGATCCTGGTCTTGATCATGTTTCGTCCCCTGCAGTGTGTTGGTCTGGTTGAGACCAGACTAGCAGGACGATCCTAGAACCCAAGCTCCGGATGACCGGCGGCGCCCTGGGCTGCCTCGGGCAGGTGGCAGGTGAAGGTGGCGCCGGCGCCGGGCTCGCTCTCCAGGGCCACCCAGCCGCCGTGCAACTCCACCAGAGACTTCACCAGGGCCAGGCCCAGGCCGGGGCCGCCGCGCTCGCGGCCGACGAAGCGGTCGAAGATGTGCGCCTGGACGTGGAAGGGGATGCCGCGGCCGGTGTCGGAGACCTGCAGCTGGATTTCCCCCAGCGCCTTGCGGGCGGCCAGGGTCACGGTGCCGTCGGCCGGCGTCTGGCCCAGCGCGTTTTCCACCAGGT
>JAZKFM010000380.1:6127-9137 GCA_040386415.1 Pseudomonadota bacterium | reverse complement strand
TGCCGCAGCAATGCGCGCGCGATGGCGATGCGCGGGCGCCCGCCGCCCGACAGGATCGCGCCGCGTTCGCCGATCACCGTGTCCAGCCCATGCTCGAGGCGCGCGATGACCACGTCCGCGCCCGCGAAGTGGGACGCGAAGCCCACAGGCCATTTGCCGGCGCCACCCGCATTGCAGGTCGCCACGATCCCTCGCGCCGCCAGGCGGTCCACGTCCTTCTCGCCCTCGACCACGAAGACGCTCACGTCGCAGGCGATGGCCTCGATCAGTTCGGGCAATCGGTAGGGAACCTGGCGCACGCCCCGAACAGACCAGTTCCACCCCCCCTCGGCGGCGGGGGCCGGCCGGCGCTGGCGGAAGTCCTTGGGCTCGTGGCGGACGACCTGGAAGAGCAGGTCGCCCTGCTCGTCGACATAGTCGTAGGTCGCGACGATCTTGCGGGGCGGGGTGGCGGCGGGTCGATGGCGTTGGTCCTCGATGACCGCGCCCATCTCGCGGCGAAGCCAGTCGACCGCCTCAGAGCCCTTGGCGCCAGTCTCGCGGGCGATCAGGTCGAGGACGCCGCCGCCCTCCTTGGCCTCATGGTCGAAGAAGACGTTCTTGTGCAGGTCGACGCTGCGAGAGCCGTGTTCGCCCCAGCGGAGTTCGTTCGGTGTCGAGGCCCGGGCGTTGGGGTCGCCCCAGAGCCTGCGGGCCACGGCGGCCATGTGGGGCGCGAAGGCGTCGGCCGCGATCATGCGCGCGGCCCTCCCCTGACAAGCTCCTCCTCCAGGCGGGTGAGCTCGGCCAGGACCAGGGCCTTCGTCCGCTCGTAGCCGCAGACATCGTTGAGGGCGCGCAACAGGCCATCCAGGCGCGCGCGATCACCCGCGATGGAGGTGTCCCACCCAACGGCGGGCGGTTCGACCTGGAAGGCTCTCTCGCTCATCGCGCCACCCCGCGGTGCGTCATGCGGACCTGGTGGCGTCGGGCCAGCTGGGTGTGGATCAGGAAGGCGTCGTCCGGGCTGGCAAGGCGCGCGAGCGCGTTGCCGGCGTGACGCATGATGGCGGCGGCCATGGCGCGCTGGGTCGGGACCGAGGCGCAGGCTTCCGCCACCAGGGCGATGGCCCGGTCCTCGATCTCGTCGATGGCCGCCGGAGACGTCATGCCGCGTCGCGCTCCGCGCGTGTGCCAGGGCCCAGACTCCAGCGGGCGTGCTTGCGGCAGTAGCGGTGATCGTGCAGCGGCTGGCAGCAGGCCTGCATCTCGTCGCCGGGCGTGGGCGGGTCGATGGGCCAGCGGCACTCCTTCGAGGTCCGCGAGGTCCAGGGACGCGGCGTGCTACCTAGTAGGGGTTTGAAGGCTTCGCCATTCGGCGGCCTGAGCGGCCTCAGCACCTTCCGAAGGGGCTTGGGCACACTGGACGTCCGCTTGGCGGGCGGCGGCTTGTTCTGCCCTGGCACGGCGGGATTGGCGCGGGCGTCGAGCCCCTGGCGATGGACCTTGCCAAGGATGGCGCTGCGAGTTGTCCCTCCGAGGTCCTTGGCGATCTCCGTCGCGGAAAGCCCCTCCTTCCAGAGCGCCTTGAGGCGGTCGACGCGGTCGTCGGTCCAGCCGGCCGCGAGGGCCTGCCGGGACTGCGAGGGACCATGGCCGCGCCGCGCGGGTTCGAATGTCTGTTCCGGGTGAGGCAATGCGGCCTCCATCGTAGTCCGGCCGCTCCCAACCCCGCGGCCAATGGGGTCAAGGGGTCAGGGCGCGCGTTGTCCGCGCGTCATCCGGGCGGGCCGGTTTTCAGGGCTGTTACAAAGCGCAGCCAGGCGAGCCGCAGTGCGTGCAGCCGCCTCCGCAGCCGCCCGCTTTTCGGCGAGTTGGCGTTCCAGGGCATAAACCTCCCTTTCGAGCCGTTGGGCGGCTCTCTCAGGATGGAAGACGGCCTCGGTCAGGTCCTCTCCGAACATGCGGATCAGGCCCACCCAGTGCCGGGCGATGGGCCAGTGGCCCTGGCGGATGTTCTCGGCGGTGCGCACATCGCAGCCGATTTCGTCGGCCAGAATCTTGGCCGGCACCTTGCTGACAAAGGCTTTGAGGCGATTGGGCAAAAGTTGCGGATCGTCCCGCATGCAGTGGAATCCCGCATAGGTCATTGATTGAGACCTTCTTGACGGGATGCGCAGCGGAGGCGCGTGGCATGGAGGACGATGACGACGAACTGCTGTTGGAGATTATCGCGACGGCCAGACGAGCCGGAGCGAACTGGTCGATGGCTCGTGCGGAGCCTCGACACGCGGGCGGGTTTGAGAAGCTCGCCCGCATTCACAGCGACAGGGTTGGCGCCCTGGCTGCGGGAATAGTTGGGCAGGGGAAGGCAGGTGCCCTCTCCTGCCCCTGCCGGCGCTGCATTCGGCCGTGATCGTCGATCTGCGGAAACGCATACGCGGGCGGGTGGGACCGGGCGCGCGTGTTCGAATTCGGTGTTGTGCCCCCCGGCCATTTCAGGCCGCCTGCGTTTCGCCGTCGGCTGCGGCGTTCGCGAGTTCGTCGAGAGTGGCTTTCCCGGCTTCCACGATGCGGGGCCAATACTTCCACGCGATTGAGCCTCGACGCCTGGCCTGTTTGGCAGCGCCTAGGCTCATCCCCGTGACGGTCGCAAGTTCGGCGGGGCCCTTGAAGCGGCTGATTATCTGCTCGTGATTGCTCATGGCCCACATGGGTACATCGGGTACCCATATAGATCAACACCAAACGTACCCACGCCGTCGATACGATCCGCGCCCATGGTGCAGATTGTTGACGAGCCAGACCTATCAACTCAGGCGGGGCGCCTCAGGCACGCGCGCGTCTTGCGCCATTTCTCGTCGATGCGATCAGCCGCTCAGCAGTTCGGCTGGAACGAGAATACCTATAAAAGCCACGAGTTGGGCATCCGGCGAGGCGGGTCTCTACCCGAGGCCGACGCCAAGAAATACGCACGGGCGTTTAGGGTTTCGGCCGAGTGGCTGTTGACCGGTCGAGGTGAGCCAGAGGC
>JAZKFM010000380.1:3146-6117 GCA_040386415.1 Pseudomonadota bacterium | reverse complement strand
GTGCGCTCAGCACTGGCTGGGCCACGATGAAGACGGCGGCTCTGGCTACGACCGATTCTGTCCCTGTCGTTGGTTATGTCGGAGCCGGGGCTGTCGCTCACTATTACGCGTCAGGCCAGGGAGGCTTGGACGAAGTGCCGGCGCCGCAGAACGCTACCGCCAATACAGTCGCCGCTGAAATCCGCGGTGAGAGTCTCGGGCCGCTGCTAGACGGCTGGCTGGTCTATTGGGACGAAGTCAGAAATCCGCCGACAGCGGACATGATCGGCCGGCTCTGCGTTGTTGGCCTCCCCGATGATCGGGTGCTCGTGAAGCAGCTCAAAGCCTCCAGCCAGCCAGGTCGGTTCCACCTGATCTCCAATAACGAAGGCCCGATCTTCGATGCGGAAATCGCCTGGGCAGCGCTCGTGAAGAGCATGACGCCACGGTGAGCATGAACTGTCCGGCCTGCAATTCCACCGATGTCGTCCAGTTGTCTTTGGCCTGATCGGGATCCTAGTGATCAAAATCTGACGTTTGAGTCCCGCACGTCCCACCCGGCCGACGAAAATCCGAGCGTCCGCTTCACGCCCCGAACCCAACGGGGAGAATCGGCCCTTAGCTGACGCCAGTCTGTCGGCTTGTCGCGATCAGATATCGGGCTACGGTCTGCAGATGATCAGTCTTGAGGAAAGGATGGAGATGATGACGCGCAACGTCATCATGGCCGCCATCCATCATGATCTCTGGTCGCTCCACATTCATAAGACCACGTGGGACGCCACAGAGGTTTATCGGGAAACAATGATGGACCTCTGGGCAGCCAACAGCTTGGCCCATCGCTACTCTTTCTATGTGCGGGCAGGCGCGGCCTATGCGGAAGGCCCTAAGGTCAACGGTATCCCCAGGCTTATGCGGGAGTGCCAGGGAAAGCTCACGCCGGATGGTGCAGCCCGCCTAAGTGCGCTGTTCACGGAGGCTAAGCCCCTCGCCGATAAAATCGAACGACTGCGGAACACTGTCTACGCCCATCAATCAGCGCGCATGCGCGTGGAGGAGGCGTACGCCCAAGCGAAGATCAGCTTGGACATGGCCCAACGGCTGATGGTGATTTCCATCGACATCATCAACGAATTGCGCGCCGCTGTGGGCCTGGGCGCCACCGAGGTCAGTAGGTCGCATATAGATCAGTTCGAGCGAACGATGGGGGCGATCGGACAATTCTCATGAACGACCGCTCCCCACCCTCAGCCGACGTCGACAGGGTCAGCTACCCGGCAATCTGGGGAACGGCTGCTTGCAGCGACTGCGCTTTGGGCCGTTCACGACCCATTGCGGACATGCGTTCAATGATCATTGTGGGCGTATGGCAAAGCTCGGACGTCTTCAGCTCTCTGTGCGAGGTTGGTTGGGCGCATCGGTCGTCGCGCCGGCCCTGACATGGGGTATTGCCTCTGTGTTTCTGTACATCGGCGAGACTGTCCCATGGCTCGTCAGCTTGAGCCGGGCCACGCCGAGCGAGAAGGCGGTGTTCCAGTTCGGATTTTTGCCAGCCGCGCTAATGCAGGAAGGCATAGGCTCGGCGCGAAGCTCGACCAATCCCTGGCGATTGGCGATTATGCAACGGGCCCGAAGGCGCGCGCTGTGGTCTTCGGGGGCCGACGATGGCGTATGAACTGGCCTACGAACTGGCGCCTTGGGTGCCGCCCTTCGTCGTCGGCACACTGAAAATAGCGGTCGGCCCGTTGGCGGGCGCGCTGGTTGGTGCACTAACGGCTCAGGGAATCGCGAAGCGGAACGCCGACGTCCAGCGGCAGCTGGACGAACTGCGGGCAACAAACGCGGCCGTCAGCGCAGCAGTTTCCATCGCCGACCTAGCGGCGACCTTCAAGGATCAGCAAGTCCGCTCAATGAAGGAGACCTACGACAAATTGTCGGACGCGAGGGATGCGTGGGCCGCCGGGCCGCGCGCTATGCCGTTTCATTTTCAGGCCGACCTGGAAGCATTACCGGCCTTCCGGGCCGCCATCCCCATGCTCGAAAAACTGATCTACGAGCGCATCAATTCAAGCGGCGCCGTACTCGCGCTCTTTGCGCTCATCGCTCAGTCGGCCGCCAGCGTGGGCGACGCGGTCGAACTGCGCAACACCATCGTGGACGAATTGAAGGCACGAAGTCCCGTCCCGCCCGACGAACTCGCGGACATCTATTTTGGGCTGGTCACCGCGCAAGGGCACGCCGACAGCCGGTTTCGCTCCGCCATCGAGGCCCTGGCTTCCCACGTTGATGGCACCCTTTTCGGAGCCTACGCCTTGGCAAAGGAGTTGTCGAAGCACGCGCAAAGCCTTGCGGTCACGAAAGCGACCCGCTTCCGCAAGCCCGCGCAGCGCAAGGGCTTCCCCCAGGCGGCCGGGGCCAAGTTCGGCCCGCTCGAAGAGGGAGGGCTCCTCCCGCCGCTCGACGCGGACTGGGAGAAGTACTTTGCGGCACTGAAGATCGATCCAGGCCTGCCGAAGCAGGGCACGTGACAACGGTTTCAGCGCCAGGGTACGAGGGGCGTGCAGTACCTCGCCCAAGCCACTCCTGGTGCCCAGGTCTTCTTGGTGTTGCCGCCCGAAAACTCGGCGAGATCCGGTTTCTCGCTGCCAGCTGCGAGTGTCCGCAATCAGCACCATTCCCAATGTCGGCTGTTGGCGCCTAGCCAACCTCGGCCTGCATCGGCGGCAAGGTCCGCTCACCACCCTTCTGCCACTCCGGCGAGGTCCGCTTCCAGGTAGCAGCGCGGCCGCTCTCCGCCCGCCTTGGGTGCGCCAGCGGCGGCACCAAGTGTCAGATTCCATCCTCTAGGAGGCTGGTGCCTCGCCCAACAGCGTTGGCGGAAACTCAAGGTCGGCGACGCCGAGTGCCTGGCGGTCTGGAAGCAGCTTTGGCCCTGTGACCGGCGCGGCAACGCCGAGCGAGGTGAGGTCTTCGGCGTGATGGCTGCGGCCAC
>JAZKFM010000380.1:0-3136 GCA_040386415.1 Pseudomonadota bacterium | reverse complement strand
CCAGAGAAATCGAAGAAGGCCAACCTCGCTCCGGCGGGGGGCAGGTCAACGACGCTAGACCAAAATTATGGGTACATTTTGTGTTGACCTTGATGGGTACATATCGTACCTTTTCCCATCAACGGAGCGCAGACATGCCCCTCGACACCGCCAACTACGTAGAGGTCGCCACCACCCCGGTCCTTCGTCCGGGCGAGCGATTGGTCGCCGGTAAGCCCTACGTCTTCAACGAAGACCTGCTGAACGCGCACCTGGCCGACAAGGCCCTGGCCGCGATCCCGGCGGACCTCACCACGGTCACCGACGACGCCCTGACCGGCCTCTTCTACCAGTGGCTCAACGCCGACGCCCGGCGCCGCCCCGAGGTCGAAGCCGTCGGCCGCCCCATCTGCGACGAGCGCGCCCGCCGCGCCGCCATCAAGGCCGCCGCGTGATGGCCGCCCCCTCCCCTTCCGCCATCGCCGCCGCCGCGTCCGACATGCTGCTCATGAGCCTGCATTCCGACCTCGACATCTGGATCGACCACGCGGCCGACCAGCTGCGCGGCAAGAGTCCCGAGGCTCAGATCGCCGCCCACGTCTTCGAGCGACTGCATGAAACCCGGACCGAGGTGGAGGCGATGATCGCCCGCCTCGCCGTCCAGATCGCGGCCAAGGAAGCGGCGGACGCCGCCGAACTGGAGGACGCCTGATGGCTCCCCTTCCCGTCCCCGGCTTCACCCTGGCCGCCGACGCCCTGTCGGCCACCCTGGACCAGCTGCAGGCCATGATCGACACCGCCGACGACGCCCCGCGCCTGCCGCTCTACGGCGTGGGGGCAGGCTTCGTGGTCCACCGCAACGGAACCCGCCTCTCCTGGCCCCGCGCCTGCGCGTTCCTCGCCCAGCACCGCGCGACCCTGACAGACTCCTTCGCGAGCGAGACCCAGGTCCGCCATGCGCGCCAGTGCGCCGAGCAGCTGGCCAATGCGATGCGCCTGTCCTTCCCTTCGGCGCAGGAACCCGCGGCATGAGCCTCTCGCGCTCCACTGTCCGCACCATGGACCTCGCCGCGATCCGGCTGGCCGAGGTCGAGCCGCACGGTCGAGCCTTCCGGCACAAGCGCAGCATCGCGGCCCGTCTGGCCGCCTGGGCGGGCCGTGAGCCCCTTCCGCCGCCGGCTCCCTATCCCGAGCCCTCACCGCCCCTGGCGGGCCTCCGCGACGTCTACGCGTGGCGCACTGTGGCCGAGCTTCTGGGAGACGAGCGTTGACGGCCCGCTGCCCCACCTGCGGCGCCCCGGTCATGGAGGGTGTCGCCCCGGTCCAGCGCTGGACACCCGCCCGGAAGGCCGAGGTGGTCAAGGCCATCCAGCGCGGCCGAATGACCTTCAACGAGGCCCTGGAGCGTCACGACCTGACGCCCGAGGAACTCACCGGCTGGATCGCCCGCGAGGCCGCCCATGGCCACCGGGGCCTCTCGGTCACCCGCCTGCAGCAGGTGCGGTCATGACCGGCCTGATCGAACTCACCCTGGAGGAACGCGAGACCCTCGGCGCTTTGGTTGCCGCCGGTGAGCAGGGCCTGCGCCTGGGGATCGCCTTCAAGCTCTCAACCGCCATCCGACTGGAGATGGCCGGGTTCGCCAGGATCGAGAACGGTCGCCATCCGTGGGCCCGCGCCACCGCCGCCGGCGCCACCTTCCACCGCAGGGGAGCCACATGAAGGTCACCCTCTGGCACAAGGAGGTGGACGGTCCGGGGCTCTATCTCGGCATCCCCATGACAGACTACCGGGCCGACCCCTGCCCGGTCCCCTCGCTCAATTCGAGTGTCGCGCGGCTCTGCCTTGAGCGCAGCCTCGCGCACGCCGCTGCCGCCCATCCGCGCATCACCCCCGTCGAACCCGATGAGGACGATGAAGAGTCCTCGCCCACCCGGGCCATGGACATAGGCTCTGCCGCCCACAGCCTCGCCTTCGGGATCGGCGCGCGCATCGCCCTGATCCACGCCAAGAACTGGCGCACCAAGGCCGCCCAGGAGGCCCGCAAGGCCGCCTGGGCGGCCGGCGAGATTCCGCTGCTGCCGAAGGAGCTTCGCCGGGCCGAGGCCATGGCCGCCATCTCCCGGCCCATCATCGACGACTTGCTCGGCGGCTCCCTGGTGGCCGAGGCCATGATGGTCTGGCGCGACGCCAAGGGCTTCTGGTTCCGAGGGCTCATCGACCGCATGCGCGCCGACGCCCGCGTGGTCATCGACTACAAGACGACCGGCCGCATCGCCTCGCCTGAGGAAGCCACCCGCCTGGTCTATTCCAGCGGAGCCTATTTCCAGGAAGCCTTCTATCGCCGCGGCCTGGACGCCCTCGATCCTGCCGGCGTCGGCCGCCGCCGGTTCTGCTTCCTCTACCAGGAGCAGGAGCCACCCTTCACCGCCTGCCTGGTCGAGTTGAGCGAGGCCGGCCGCAGCATGGCCGACGAAGAGGTCCAGGCGGCCATCAACGTCTGGCAGCGCGGTCTCGTGACCGGCGACTGGCCCGGCTACCCGCTCGGCCCCCACGTCGCCAGCCCGCCCGACTGGATGATGACCCGTTGGACCCGCCGCGCGGAGACCGACGAGACCCTCAACCCCCATTTCGAACTGGAGCTCTCATGAACGCGCACACGCGCAGCTTCACCGCCGCGCTCGCCGTGCGGGAACAGGTGCCCCTGCTGATCGGCCTCATGGGGCCCAGCGGCGGCGGCAAGACCTTCTCTGCCCTGCGGCTGGCCACCGGCATCCAGTCGGTCAGCGGCGGCGAGATCTTCATGATCGACACCGAGGCGCGCCGCGGCCTGCACTACGCCGACCGGTTCAAGTTCAAGCACGTGCCGTTCAGCGAACCGTTTGGATCCCTGGACTACCTCGAAGCCCTGCGCTTCTGCACCAGGGCCGGCGCGGGTGTCATCATCGTCGACAGCGCCTCGCACGAACATGAAGGCGTCGGCGGCCTGCTGGACTTCCACGAGCAGGAACTGACCCGCATGGCCGGCGACAATTATGCCCGCCGCGAGGCCATGAAGATGCTGGCCTGGGGCAAGCCCAAGGCCGCACGGCGCGCCCTGATCAACGGTCTGCTGCAGATGAACTGCAACTTCATCTTCTGCTTCCGGGCCAAGAAC
>JAZKFM010000379.1:1203-3564 GCA_040386415.1 Pseudomonadota bacterium | reverse complement strand
ACCTGCCCTAGACCGAACTCACCCGACGATAGCCGGCCTCTGCGTCGGCCATATCGGACCGGAGGCCCAGATGGGCGGACCTATCGCGCTGATCCGGGACGGCGACATCATCAACATCGACGCCGACGCCGGCATCCTCGACCTGGAGGTCGATCCCATCGAACTGGAGAGCCGCAAGCGCCACTGGGAGCCGAAGGTCACCAACTACGGCTCCGGCGCCCTGTGGAAGTACGCCCAGATCGTCGGTCCCGCCCACAAGGGGGCCGTGACCCATCCCGGCGCGGCGGGCGAGACCCACGTCTACGCTGATCTCTAGAGAGCGCGACAGCCGAAAGTGGGCGCCGGTTTCGGCGCCCGTCGCGCGACCAGGAAAGGACTTTCATGCGCACGCTTGGCCTGCTGGGCGGGATGAGCGCCGAGAGCACGACGCTCTACTACCAGGAGCTGAACCGCCTGGTCCGCGAGCGGCTGGGCGGGCTGCACTCGGCGCAGCTGCTGCTGTGGTCCGTGGACTTCGCGGGCATCGCCGAGCTGCAGGCGGCCGGTGACTGGGAGGCGGCGGGCGCGATCCTGGCCGACGCGGCCAGCCGGCTGGAAGGCGCGGGGGCCGAGGCCATTCTGATCTGCGCCAACACCATGCACCTCGTCGCCGACCAGGTGCAGGCCGCGGTGGCCGTGCCGGTGATCCACATCGCCGACGCGACGGCCCAGGCGGTCAAGGCGGCGGGCTGCTCCCGGCCCCTGCTGCTGGCCACCCGGTTCACGATGGAGAAGGACTTCTACCGCGGCCGGCTGGCCGCTCAGGGCGTTGAGGCCATGGTCCCCGACCAGGCCGACCGTGATCGCCTGCACACCATCATCTATGACGAACTCTGCCAGGGCGTGATCTCGGCGGCCTCGAAGACCGAGGTGTTGGCCATGATCGCCAAGGCCGAGGGGACCGATTGCGTGATCTTCGGCTGCACGGAGATCGGGCTGCTGCTGACGCCGGCGGATCTGAGCCTGCCGGTGGTGGACACCGCCCTGGTCCACGCCCAGGCCGGCGCGGATTTCGCGCTCTCGAATTCCTGCCCCAGCGCCTAGCGCGGATCGGGGGAGGTGGCGCGCGCCGTAGGCGCGTGACGGAGGGGGTTTGGAAGCCGCCAATTCAACCTGCTCTGCCGAGGCGACGGTAACGCCCTAGCCCCCTCCGTCTCGACGCGAGCGCCGATCCACCTCCCCCGAACCGGCCTGCGGCCTGGGGGAGGAACTAAAGTGGCGGATCGGGGACGTCATTCCGTCGTGACCGTCGCCTGCTAGACGCCTCGTCGTGGAGGCTTCCGATGACCCTATACGACCTGACCATCCCGAGCTTCCTGCAAAGCCTGCGGGTCCTGGTCCGATTGCTGGACAAGGCGCAGGTGCATTTCGCGATCGAGGGGCGGGATATCGCCGAACTCGCCGCCCTGCGCCTGGCGCCGGACATGAAGCCGTTCCCGTTCCACATTGAGGCGGCGATCAACAACGCAGTTGGCGCGGCGGCGCGGCTGAGGGGTCTGCCTGCCGCCGATATCGAAGGGCCGATAACCCTGTCGGAACTGCGCAACGCCTTGGCCGCGGCCATCGCCGAGCTCGAGTCGTTGGAGGCTCACGAATTCGACGGCGTGGAAACGCGCGAAATCGTCCTGCCGAGCCCGAAGGGCGCACGGCGCTTCGCAGGCCTCGACTATGTGCTGAGGCTAGCCCTGCCCAATGTCCATTTCCATTGCGCCATCGCCTACGCTCTCCTGCGAAGGGAAGGCGTGGAGATCGGCAAGCGGGATTTCCTGGGCGATCTCCCGGCCAGGGAGCCGCCGGCGATCGGATTGACCCTCTGACGAGACGCGTCTGGCCAAGAGCCCCGGGGGCTAGTTCTTCGCCGCCGCCTTCCGCGCGATGGCGTCCTGGCTCTGCTCGAATTCGCTGGCCTGGACGGCGCGGGTCTCCAGGGAGGGGCCGGCCGTGGTGTTGGGCGCGGCCTGTCCGAAGGTGACGGTGTCGCCCGACCGCTTGGGGGCCGCGACGCCGTAGTCGACGGGGGCCCGCTTTGCCTTGTGGGCCAGGTAGTCGGCATGCTCGTTCTCACTGACCACGCCGTCCTTGTTGGCGTCAGCCGGCTTGAACAGCTTCATGGGCTGCGCGGCGACGGGACCGGCAAGGGCCGTGGCGATGGCGGCCAACAGAACAACACGCATGGACAACCCCTGACTCAGGGCGAGCAATCTGGCCGTGCGCGGGTCGGCGATCAAGAGGTGGCCGACACCCCGAACAGGAAGGGGTGGGCCAGGACGAGGACGACATAGACGACAATGGCCGCCAGAATCCGCCACACGCCGATCTCGC
>JAZKFM010000379.1:646-1193 GCA_040386415.1 Pseudomonadota bacterium | reverse complement strand
CTTCAGGGTCTGGCGGCCGGACAGGATGGCGCCGAAGGGGAGGTTGGAGGTCTGGGTGGCGAAGGCGTGCCAGGTCGGGCCCAGCGCCCGCTTGCGCTTGGCGTCGATGCTGGTGGTTCCGGACAGGGCCAGGAGCAGCATGGCGCCGAACAGGATGAGGCTGGCGCGGTCGCCGTTCACCAGCAGGTGCCCCGCGGCCCACAGGGCGACGCCCCAGAGGAAGGGATGGCGGGTGACCCGCAGCATGCCCTTGACTACGTCCGGGCGGCTGAGCGTCCCCTCCTGTTTCACGCTGGTGGGGTTGGGGGTGGTCAGGCCCACGACCACGAACAGGAAGGCCAGGCCCTGCAGCAGCAGCTGGATCTTCCAGGTGAGAGGCGTGATCTCCCAGTAGGACGCGTTCCAGGGTGCGGTACGGGCGGCGGCGTAGCCGAATCCCAGCCAGGCGAGGCCGGCCACAGAGGCCAGGGAGAACAGGCCCATATAGGGGCCGTCGCCGATCTTGGCGGTGATGGCGTCGCGGGCGCGGGTGCCAGAGACGAGCAGG
>JAZKFM010000379.1:0-636 GCA_040386415.1 Pseudomonadota bacterium | reverse complement strand
AACGCGGCGGCGGCGAGCAGACTGGTCATGGAAAGCCTCCCTCAAGGTCAGGGGAGGGTGCGGCTGTAAATTTACAGTGTCAAGTTTAGAGAGTTCCTCCCCCAGGCCGAAGGCCGTGTCGGGGGAGGTGGATCGGCGCTCGCGCCGAGACGGAGGGGGTTTGGGCATGGCCGGCGCCCCGGTTGGGAGGATTGATTTGGCGAGGGCCTAACCCCCTCCGTCACGCGCATATCTGCGCGCGCCACCTCCCCCGGGATCGCGCTTCGCGCTGGGGGAGGAATTATCGTTCCTCGTCGAGGTCCTCGTCGTCCTCCCAGGGCGGCGGTTCGGCGCCGGCGCGGGGTTGAGGCGGGAGGAGGGGAAGCTCGGCTTGCGGCGATGGCGCAGCCGCCGGCGCGGCGGCGGGCGGCAGCGGAGCGGTCACCGCCGTGGCGGCCGCCGCGCTCGGGGTCAGGGCGCGCGGGCGGCGCAGGATGGCCTCGGCGCGGGCCAGCCAGCGGTTGGCCTCCAGCACGGCGGCGCCCGGTGAGGCGGCCACGCGGCGGCTCTCGTCCCCGGTCAGCCACAGGTCCAGCTCGAAGTCGGGGTGCTGCGGGTCGTCGAAGATCAGCCGCAGGGTGACGCGGGCCGCATGGC
>JAZKFM010000378.1:17951-27512 GCA_040386415.1 Pseudomonadota bacterium | reverse complement strand
CGCGGTTCCGGTCGTGGTCGCCTAGCCGGAGGTCGGTCGTCATATCGTCGCGGTCGTGGGTGGCGCCGAACAGCAGGCCGCTCCGGGTGGGCAGGACATAGCCGCCCCAGGCCGCGGCCTGAACGTCGCCGGCAGCCTCGATCCAACTGGCCTGACCGCGCACGGGGCGGATCCCCGGCTCCGTCCAAAGGGGCTGGTGGCCGGTCGCCAGGATCACCGCCTCGGCCTCGGCGATCATCGCGCCGTCGTGGCCCAGCAGCCGCCAGACACCGTCCTCGCGGGTGAGGCCAGTCACCCTCGCGCGCCGGATCTCGCCGCACCAGTCCGCCAGGATGGTGGCGGGCGCAACCGAAAGGGCGCCGGTCAGGTCCAGAGCCGCCGGGACAGGTTCCCCGAGGACCTGACTGGCCTGGGCGGACTCGCGAAGGATCAGGGCGCCGGGCTCAAACAGGTCGGAGGCGGCGATCTTCGAAAATCGACCAAGGTCCCGCGCGTCACCCACCAACTGCAGCACGCCGCGCGACAGGACGGCGTCCGGCGTGTCGTCATAGAGCCGCAGGGCGCGGCCATAGGCCTGAGCGAAGAGGGCGGCCAGTGGCCCAAGGCCGGCGTCGAGGCGCGGGGTCACCAGGGCGGCAGGATTTCCCGAGGCCCCGGCGCCGGGCGTTTCGGCCTCAATCAGGATGGATTGGCAGCCCAGGGCGCGCAGGGCGCGCGCGGCGCTGGCGCCCGCGATGCCGGCGCCGACGATGGCGACCCGCGCCTGAGGCGTCGCGAGGGGCGCGCCGGGCAGGCTGGCCTCCAGCCGTTCCCGCTTGCGCCCGTGGCCGGGACGCTTTTCGATCGCGAATCCGGCCGCCTGCAGGCCGCGCCGAACCGCGCCGGACACCGTAAATGTGGCGGCCCGTGCGCCTGGGGCGGAGCGCTGGGCCACCAGCATCATCAGGGCCTCGTCCCACATGCCGGGATTGAGGGCCGGCGAGAAGCCGTCGAGGAACCAGGCGTCGGCGCGGCCATCCCAGCCCTCGAGGGCCTCATGGGCGTCCATCACCGCAAGGTCCAGCGTGGCGGAGACCTCGGGGAGGTCGACCCGGTGCAGGCCTCGGGCCTGGCCGGGCCAGCGGTCCGTCAGCAGGCGCGCGAGGTCAGCGAGTTCCGGCCAGGCCGACAGGGCCCGGCGGGCCTCGACGACCGCCAGGGGATGGGCCTCGAGGGAGAAGATGTGCAGGTGGGCGCCAGGTTCGCGGGTCGCGCGCCACAGGTCGAGCAGGGCCAGGATGTTCAGGCCGGTGCCGAAACCAAGCTCGGCCACCACGAACCGCGCCCGTCCAGCCCAGGCCTGTGGCAGGCCGCAGCCGGTCAGGAAGACGGCGCGAGATTCGGCCAGGCCGTCTTCGGTGGAGAAGTAGACATCGCCATAGAGCCGCGAACGCGGTTGGCCGTCATCGGCCCAGACGAGCGGCGAAGGCGGGGTGGGATCGCTCATACAACCGGGCAAGGAAAAGGGCCGCCCCCGAAGTGGGGACGGCCCTTCCTAAACGCGTATGCGCTTGAGAGAAGCTTACTTCTTCTCAGGAGCGGCCGGCGCCATGGCGGCGTCGGCGGCCGGGGCGGCCGGCGCCATGGCGGCGTCAGCGGCCGGGGCGGCGGCGGCGTCGGCGGCGGCGTCGGCAGCGGTGGCGGCGGCGTCGGTCGCGGTGGCGGCGGCGTCGGCGGCGACGACGGCCGATTCGGCGGCGGCCGGGGCTTCAGCGGCCTTTTCAGCGGGCTTGGAGCAGGCGGCGGCGGTCAGAGCGGCGACGGCGGCGCCGGCGACGAGCAGCTTACGGAGAATGGCGGAGGTCATGTCCCAGATCCTTAGATGAGTTATTGAAAGCACCCAACGAGGCGCGCCCCTACGGGAAGGCCCCAACAGATGGAATATGCCTGGGTTCGCGGCGAGGGCAAGGCTCAGCTTCACCGGAACTTGATCAGGCTAAACAAAAGGGCCGCCCCGAGGGACGGCCCTTCGTAGAACGCTTATGCGTCGAAGCTTAGTGCTTCGCGGCTTCGGCGGCAGCGGCGGCCGGAGCAGCGGCTTCGGCGGCGGCCGGAGCAGCAGCGGCAGCGGCGGCGTCGGCAGCGGCCGGAGCAGCGGCGGCGGCGGCGGCGTCGGTCGAGGCGGCGGCGGCGTCGGTCGCGGCAGCGGCGGCGTCGGTCGCGGTGGCGGCGGCGTCGGTCGCTTCAGCAGCGGCGGCGTCGGCCTTTTCAGCGGGCTTGCCGCAGGCGGCGACGGAGATGGCGGCGACGGCGGCGCCGGCGACGAGGAGCTTGCGAAGGAGTTCGGAGGTCATGCTGGTCCCCTAGGAAACGGAGGTGAAGAAGCGCCCGTCTCGCCCCCGAATGGGAACGCCGCAAGCGCAAGGCACGAATATGCCGTGGTTCGCCTCAAGGGCAAGGCTTTAATTCACGCTCTCGTGATCACTTTTCGCCCGCGAGGCCGCAACCCCTTTGAATTCCCCGATTTGGCGATCGCGTTTCGCGTAACGGCTTAGGTGGCCGGGCCGGTTTCAGCGGCTATATGGAGTCGTCGGAGGAGAGTTCCCATGGATGTTGCGGTCGCGCGCGAACCTCGCGCGGTGCGGATCAACCTGCCGAGCCGGGGTGGGGAGATGTCGGCGCTGGAATTTGGTCCAGCCGAGCGGCCCGTCGATATCGTCTTCACCCACGCCAATGGTTTCAACGCTCGGACCTATGCGAGCATCCTGGCGCCCCTCGCGGCGGACTTCCATGTCCTGGCCATTGATCAGCGCGGCCATGGCCGTTCCGGCCTGAAGCCGGAGATCGAGGGCCGGACGTCCTGGTACGGCCTGCGCGACGATCTTCTGGCGCTGCTCGAGGCGCTCGACCTGAGGAACGTGGTTCTGGGCGGGCATTCCATGGGCGGCACCGCCAGCATCCTGGCCAGCGCCGAGGCGCCGGGGCGGGTCAAGAGCCTCGTCATGTTCGACCCGGTGGTCCTCACCCCCGAGTCCATCGCCGCCAGCGCCGGGGGTGAGACCATCGAGTCGCCCCTGGTCCAGGGGGCTCTGCGCCGCCGCGCGCTCTTTCCCAGCCACCAGGCGGCAGTCGAGGCCTATACCGGCCGCGGCGCCTTCAGGAGCTGGACGCCGGCCATGCTGGCCGACTACGTCGCCGATGGGTTCCGGGAGCGGCCCGACGGCCAGGTGGAGCTGACCTGCGCTCCGGAGTGGGAGGCTTCCAACTTCACCTCCCAGGCCCACGACACCTGGGACGCCTTCGCCCGCTCCACGGCGCCCATCACCATCTTCCGTGCCGAGAACGGCTCCACCTGCCGGGTCGAGGACCATGAGGCGCAACTCGCCGCGTCGGGCAGGATCACCCTGGAGACCGTGCCGGGCACGACCCACTTCCTGCCCATGGAACGCCCGGACGTGGTGGCGCGCGCGCTCAGGGCCGCGGCGTCAAAGCCCTAGGCCAGGCGTGAGCTGGGCCCGATAGGCCTCCTGGGCGGCCGGGGAGATGTCCACCACCTTGCGGGCGTCGAGATCAAAGCTGATCACCACGGCCTCGGCGCTGGCCCAGGCCCGTCCGCTGACGGGGTCGACCATCCAGTGCATGACCCGGCGGGTGCGGGCGTCCACGGCGGCGAAACCTGACCGCAGTTCGATGGATTCGCCGGCGCGCGGCCAGTCGAGGTGCAGCACCCGGTACTCCAGCACCGCTCCGCCAATGTTAAGGGTCGGCTCACCAGCGACCGGTTCAGGCCCGGGCCGGGTCTCACCAAACAGCCGGTTCACCCCGTCCGACACCCGCCCGATGAACATCTCACCGCGCATGCGGCCGAACACGTCGCACTCCGCCGGCGCGATCACCCCCATGCCGATGCGGGTCAGGTTCAGCTCCAGGCTGGCCATGGGCTGGACCGGGGCCAGGTCGAGACCGCGGGCCGCGGCGAAGGCCGGGACCTCGACCCGCAGCGCGTCGGCCGCCTCACGAATGCGGGCCGGCCATGGGAAGGCGCGCAGATCGGTGCTGGTGACATGGGAGACCACCACCTGGAAGGTGGCGGCCGGCTCCCCTGACAGGTGGCGGATCACCAGCAGCAGGCGGGCGTCGGTCTCGCCCATCTCCACCACCCCGCCGGTCATGATCAGGCCGGCGCCGGCGCGGGCCTCTCGCAGAAAACGGATATGCTGTTCGCGGACCACCAGGGTGGACTCCGCGCCCGCCGTGAAGGCCCGCGGCATGCCCAGCTGCGCCGCCAGGCCGGCGATCCCCTCGAAGGACTTGGCGACCCAGAACCGGACGTTCAGGTGCCCCATCTCGTCGCATTCCCAGGTGTTGACCCCGCCGCCCCAGACCTCGATCACGCGCACATCCCTCGTTGCTGGCGGCGAACTTATGGGAGGTCACCTGTAACCGACAGGGCTTGGGCGTCGAATTCGTACTCAAGCTCGTCCGGCGCGCCATCGCCGCCGTATCGTCATCGTGCGAAGCTGAAGGGCCCTGGGGAAGACCGCCATATGCCGCCGCCGATGAAGGTCCTGGTCTATCGACACAGCGTGGTCACCCGCGTGACCCACTGGATCAACGCCATGGCGCTGATCCTGCTGCTGATGAGCGGCCTGCAGATCTTCAACGCTCACCCCGCCCTCTACTGGGGCCAGACCTCGACCTTCGCCGACCCATGGGTGTCCATGACGGCCGTGGAGCGCGGGGAGCAGATGATCGGGTTGACCAAGGTGGGACCGCTGACCCTGGAGACCACCGGCCTGTTCGGGTTTTCAGACGGCGAGAAGCGCGGGTTTCCGTCCTGGTCCACGGCGCCTGGCTACCGGGACCTGGCGGCCGGCCGACGCTGGCACTTCTTCTTCGCCTGGCTCCTGGTTCTCAACGGCCTGGTCTATCTGTCCGCCAACAGCCTGAACGGTCACATCCGTCGCGACCTGCTGCCGACCCGGGACCAGCTGGCGCCGCGCCATCTCTGGCGGGAGGTCCTCGACCATGCGCGGCTGAGGTTCGCCAGGGGCGATGAGGCGAGGCGCTACAACGCCCTGCAGAAGCTGGCCTATGGCGGGATAGTGCTGATCGTCCTGCCGCTGATGGTGCTGACCGGCCTGACCATGTCGCCGGCGGTGGACGCTGGGCAACCCTGGCTGCCGGCGGTGTTCGGCGGGCGGCAGTCGGCCCGGACGATCCACTTCATCTGCGCGGGCCTGATCGTCGCCTTCGCCCTGGTGCATGTCGCCATGGTCCTGTTGTCCGGCGCCTGGAACAACATGCGCTCCATGATCACTGGCCGGTACGCCATAGATGCCGAGGGGGCCCCCCGATGAGCGCTGAAACCCGTCGCGGCTGGCTCAAGGGGGCGGCCGCCGGCGCGGCGGGCCTCTGGCTCGCCGCCTGCAACAAGGTCAATGACGACCCCCGTGTCCGGGCCACCCTGCGCAGCGCCGAGGGCCTGACGCTTCGCGCCCAGCGCCTTCTGATCAGCCGCAACGCCCTGGCGCCGGAGTTCACCGAGGCCGACATCAGCCGCGATTTCCGCGCCAACGGCTCCATCAGCCCCGGGGACCTGGAGTACCGCAGACTGCTGTTGGACGGCTTTTCCGACTACAGGCTGGTGGTGGACGGCCTGGTGGACAAGCCCCTGTCCCTAAACCTCGCCCAGGTCCGGGCCCTGACCTCCCGTACCCAGATCACCCGCCATGACTGCGTCGAAGGCTGGTCCAGCATCGGCAAGTGGAAGGGCGCCCGCCTGGGACCCCTTCTGGACCTGGCCGGCCTGAAGGAGGACGCCCGCTATATCGTCTTCCATTGCGCCGACAGCCTCGGCGGCGGGGGGCCGGAGGGGCGTTACTATGAGAGCATCGACCTGATCGACGCCTATCACCCGCAGACGATCCTGGCCTACGAGATGAACAGCGCCGTCCTGCCGGTGGCGCACGGCGCGCCCCTCCGGCTGCGGGTCGAACGCCAACTCGGCTACAAGCACGCCAAGTACGTCATGCGCGTCGAGGCCGTCGCCGATTTCGCCCACCTGGGGGCGGGCAAGGGCGGCTTCTGGGAAGACCGCGGCTACGAGTGGTACGCCGGCATCTGACCAGGCCCCATCAGGCCGGGGTGTCGGGATAGCCGCTGGGCAGGGGCTCGTGCGCCCGTCAGGCTCAGATCGATCAGTGTACGGCGCATTCACGTCCGGTGTTCTGTCCGACGCTCACGCCCTGCGCACCGCCGACGCAAAACGCCCAAGCGGGTGAGCTTTCTGCGGTGGGACGGCGTTATGTCCTGGGTTAGGCTCACTCGGAAATCCAAGGCAGACACGTGGACCCGCTTCCGACCCCAGCTTCGCCCTCCGAGGTTGTCAGCCCGCGCCAGCGGAAGGCGCCGCGTCAGCTCGCCTTGATGCGCGCCCGGGCCGAACTGCTGCGCTGGCGGGTCGTGCCGCGCGTGCGCAAGCCTGGCCAGTGCAGGCTCAATCCCTGGCTGCCGCTGGTTCCGGTGCTGGTGCTGCTGTCGCCCGCCCTGCTGCTGCTGGCGGGGGTGGCGGTCTTCCTGCCCAGACCGTTCCGGATACATCCCGCCACGGTGATGCTGAACCTCGGGCGGGTCATGATCGCCTTGAGCGACGGCGACAGCGGGGCTCGTCCCTCGCCCCGGATCACCGACCACCGGACCTGAGGTCGGGGCTGCAAGCCACGGCCGCCATCGCGCGGGCGATGGCGGCCGGCCTGTCTGCTACTTTGCGATCTTCTGGAACAGCTTCGCCCAGCGGGGCTTTTCGCGGGTCTTCCAGGCGCCGCGATGCCAGGCGTCCGACGCGATCAGCGGCACCACCGTGCTGGCCTCGGCGAACACCATCTGTTCCCAGGTGACGTCGACCTTGCCCCAGGAGCAGGCCTCCTTGAGCGTCGAGGAGGAGCAGGCGCCGTCACGCACATCGGCCACCGTGATCTGGATGGCGTACTTGTGCATGTCGACCTCGTGGCCGAGGATTTCGGCGCAGACCACGGTGTCCTGGGCGAAGTTCTTGGGAACCCCGCCGCCCACCATGAACAGGCCCGTCGTGCCCGCCGCGATCTTGACGTCGGTGAGCTCGCGGAAGTCGGCGACGGAGTCGATGGTCAGGTAGGGCTTGCCCGCCTTCATGTTCTCCACCTGGTGCTTCACCAGGCCGAACCCGGCCGAGGAGTCGGTGAAGGCCGGGCAGAAGATCGGGATGTCGAGCTCGTAGGCCGTCTCGATCAGCGAGCCCTGCTTCTTGGCGTTGCCGTCTGCCAGCCACTTGCCCATCTCCCAGATGAACTCACGGCTCGAATACGGGCGCGGCTCCAGCATGTTGCAGAGCTGGAAGATCACATCGTCGCAGTTCTGGAGCTCTTCCTCGTCGATATAGGTGTCGTAGATGCGGTCGATATAGAGGGCGCGCAGGTCGCGGTCGTCGACCGGATCCTGGGGCTTGGACTGGTAGTGCTTGAAGCCCAGGGCCTCGAAGAAATCCATGTCCACGATCGAGGCGCCGGTGGAGACCACGCAGTCGATCAGGCCGAACTTCAGCATGTCGCGATAGATATGCATGCAGCCGCCGGCGCTGGTGGAGCCCGCCAGGGTCAGCCAGGTGGAGCAGGCCTTGTCTTCCAGGGCCATGGTCAGGATGTCGGCGGCGCGCGCGGTGTCGCGGCTGGTGAAGCTCATCTGCCGCATCGAGTCGATGATCGGACGGGCGTCGTACTGGTCGATGCTCACGTGCTCGACGGTGGTCGAGAGCAGCTCGGCCTTGCGGTTCGTGTTTTGAACGTCAGCGTTCATTCTCTTGATCCTCAGGAGTTTGAGCGCCCGTCCGTGGAAAAGGAGCCCAGCCGGGACGGAGCGACCGGCTGGACCATCAACACCTAAGCGGGCGGTTATTTCCGCCGACGCTTCTTCCCGCGCGCCCGTGACAGCTTCACGACGTTGTGGTTTTCCGTCTTCGGCACCGAGATCGAGCGCTTGGCCAGACCGAACATGGAGGCCATGGGGGCGTCGTTGACCTCGATGGTCTCGGCGTCGCCGAACCCATTGAAGCGGGTGTTCATCGCCACGCCATAGGCGCCCAGCATGCCGATCTCCACATAATCGCCCTCACGGACGTCTTCCGGCAGCCAGAAGGGGCCGGGCATGTGGTCGAGGCTGTCGCAGGTGGGTCCCCAGAAGCGGTAGGGCTTCAAGGCGCCTTCGACCTCGCGGGCCTCACCGTCCTCGTTGCGGATCAGCTTCACCGGGAAGGGCCACTTGGTGTGGGCGGCGTCGAACAGCGAACCGTAGGAGCCGTCGTTGAGATAGAGGGCGTCACCCTTGCGCAGCTCGACCTTGGTGAGGATCGAGGAGCCCTCGGCCACCAGCGCCCGGCCGGGTTCGCACCACAGCTCGGTGGTCTCGTGGACCATCATCTCGGCGAAGCCGCGGTCGATGGAGTCGATGTAGTCGGCGAGGGCCGGAGGCGCCATGCCGGGATAGATCGACGGGAAGCCGCCGCCCACGTCCACCACGTCGGCGAAGACGCCGGCGCGGACCAGGGCGCGGGACGCCTGGGTCATGGCCGCCTGGTAGGCGGTGGGACGCATGCACTGGCTGCCGACGTGGAAGGACACGCCCATCAGGTCCTGGGTCGCGCGGCGGGCGGCGAGCAGCAGGCCCGGCGCCTCGAAGGTGTCGACCCCGAACTTGCCCGACAGGGAATAGGCCGCGCCCTCGGCGGCGACAGCCAGGCGCACGATCAGGTTCAGGTCCTTGGCGCCGCCCGTGGCGTCGAGGATCTTGGCCAGCTCTTCGTGCGTATCCAGCGCGAAGGTGCGCACGCCGTGATCGAAATAGGCCTGGGAGATCGCAGACCGGCTCTTCACCGGATGCATGAAGGCCATGCGCGAGCCCGGCGCGAACTGGGCGACCAGTTCGATCTCCGGGATCGAGGCCACATCGAAGGAGGTCACCCCATTCGCGGCGAGGGTCTCGATGACCCACGGCGAAGGGTTCGCCTTGACTGCGTAGAAGACGTCGCCTCGGAAATTTTCCTGGAACCAGCGCGCCGCGACGGCCACCGCGTCAGGTCGCGCTATTGCGACAGGACGTTCCGGGGACCGCTGACGGACCAGGTCCAGGGGTGTGTGATACGTGTGCAATTCACGTAACCCCCATTGGATTGTTGAACCTAGCCGGCGTTAGCAGCGCTTTTTGAGGACTTCGGGTCCGCCGGAGCGCGGTGAAATAGGGGCATATGACCCCTGTGTAAAGCGGTTTGATTCCGGTGCGGTGAATCGCGCGCAAACCCTGACCGGGCCAAGGCTTGCGAGGGGGGGCTCGGAGGGAGATTTGTGACAGTCGCCGGGGAAGGAAATTGCGCGGTGCGGGGGCATTTGTCGACGTCTCGGGCCGACGGCGCCCCAGGGTGTAACGGACGCTAGACCGGACGGCGGGCGCCGTGTCATGAAGTCGTCGCGACGGTCGGCGATGACGCATCTCCGGCCCTCGCCCGCGCCGACCTGGAAAGCGTCTGCATTCATGCCTGACGCCGCCGTTCTG
>JAZKFM010000378.1:0-17933 GCA_040386415.1 Pseudomonadota bacterium | reverse complement strand
CAGCGGCCTGCAGGCCATCGACCCGGGGCCGGGCGTCATCGAGGCCTTCGGCGGCCCCGTGCAGGCGGGCGGCAAGATCAGCCGCAAGGTGCGCGAGACCCGCATCCGCGTCGGCTTCATTTTCCAGCAGTTCAACCTGGTGGGTCGCCTCACCCTGTTCACCAACGCGGCCCTGGGCTCGCTGGGTCGCATCCCCATGCTGCGGGGAACCTTCGGCGCCTGGCCGCAGGAGACCAAGGACGCGGTCATGGCCGCGCTCTCCCGCGTCGGCGTCGCCGAATACGCCGGCCAGCGCGCCAACACCCTGTCCGGCGGCCAGCAGCAGCGTGGCGCCATCGCGCGCGCCCTGGTGCAGAAGGCCAAGATCATCCTGGCCGACGAGCCCGTCGCGTCCCTGGACCCGGTTTCGGCGCGCAAGGTCATGGAACTGCTGCGGGACCTGAACGCCTCCGACGGCCTCACCGTCGTCGTGACCCTCCACCAGGTGGACTACGCCCTGCGCTACTGCCGACGCGTGGTGGCCCTCAAGGCCGGCAAGGTGGTCTATGACGGCCCGATTGACGGCCTGGGCCGTGAGCAGCTGATCGACATCTACGGTCCCGAATTCGAAGACGCCTTCTGGGAAGGAGCGCCGCAATGATCCGCCGCCACGTTCTGACGGCGCTGGCCGCCGTCCTGGCCCTCGCCGCCTGCGGGCAGAAGCCGGCCGAGACCCCCGGCGCGCCCAAGGAGCTGACCTTCTCGATCCTGTCGGCCGAGAACCAGGCCTCGATGCAGCCCCTGTGGCAGCCTCTGCTGGACGACATGTCCGAGCAGGTCGGCGTCAAGGTGAAGCCCTACTTCGCCACCAACTACACCTCCCTGATCGAGGCCATGCGCTTTAACCAGGTGCAGGTGGGCTGGTTCTCCGCCCTTCCGGCCCTCGAGGCGACCCGTCGCGCGGACGGCGAGGTCCTGGGGCGCGTGATCGACGCAGGCGGCGCCGACTCCTACACCTCGGTGCTGATCGTCAAGAAGGGCAGCGGCATCACGCTGGAGGACGTGCTGAAGTGCGACAAGCGCTACTCCTTCGGGATCGGCGACGCCAAGTCCACCTCGGGCACGCTCGCCCCCATGACCTATCTGTTCACCCCGCGCGGGATCGAGCCGGCCGAGTGCTTCAAGGGCGTCCGCTCGGCCAACCACCAGACCAATGTCTTCTCCGTCGCCAACGGCGTGCTGGACGTGGCCACCAACAACTCCGTCGGCCTGGTGTTCGCGGGCCGCGAGAACCCCGAGGTCGCCGCCAAGATCGAGGTGATCTGGAATTCTCCGCCGCTGCCGGAATCCTCCATCGTCGCGCGCAAGGATCTCGACCCGGCGATCCGTGAGAAGATCCGCCAGTTCTTCCTGACCTATGGGACGGGAACCGGTCCGCGCGCCGACAAGCAGCGCGAGGTGCTCAAGGGCCTGGCCTATGGCGGCTTCCGCCCGGCCGACAACTCCTACCTGGATCCGATCCGCGAGATGGAGGCCTCCGAGGTCCTGGCCGACGCCAAGCGCGGCGGCGACGCCGCCAAGATCGCCAAGGCCCAGGCCGCCTTCGACGACATCCGCGCCAAGGCCGCCCAGCGGCGCGCGATCAATCCGGACGTCTGATGACCCTCACCGATCCGAAGATGGCGGGCGTGCCCCGTCCCCCGAGCCGAACCCTGGTTCAGCGGGCTCCCGACCTCCTGGTCTGGGGCGGGGTGATCCTGTTCCTGGCGATCAGCTTCGGACCGGTGGAGATCAACCGCCTGCCCATGCTGTTCTCCAATTCGGAGAACATGCAGCAGTTCGGTCGCGAGCTGCTGCGTCCCGACTTCACCAACTGGAAGCTCTATGTCGCCCAGATGTGGCTGACGGTGCAGATCGCGCTGTGGGGCACCTGTCTGGCGGTGTTCCTGGCCATTCCCTTCGGCCTGGTCTGCGCCCGCAACATTTCGCCGATCTGGCTGCAGCAGCCCATGCGCCTGGCGATGAACCTGCTGCGCTCGGTGCCCGACCTGGTTCTGGGCCTGCTGTTCATCGTGGCGGTGGGTCTGGGGCCCTTCGCCGGGGTCATGGCCCTGGCGCTGAACACCGGCGGCGTCCTGGCCAAGCTGTTCTCCGAGGCGGTGGAATCCATCGACCGCGGCCCGGTGGAGGGCGTCCGCGCCACCGGCGCGACCCCGCTGCAGGAAGTGGTCTGGGGGGTCATTCCCCAGGTCGCGCCCCTGTGGAGCTCGTATGCGCTCTACCGTTTCGAATCGAACTCGCGGTCGGCGACGGTCCTGGGCCTGATCGGGGCCGGCGGGATCGGCCAGACCTTGTTTGAGTCCCTCAACGGGTTCAACTATTCCCAGGTCGCGGCCATCGCCATCGTCATCGTCGTGGCGGTCACCCTCATCGACATGCTCAGCCAGACGATCCGCGCGCGCCTGCTGTAAGGACGCGCCGCCGGTTCCTGAGGCTATCGCTGCGGCGGGCCCTTTCGGCCGGCGTATATTTCCATTAGGTTGGAAATATGGAACTTAAGCCCGCGACCGTCAGTCTCTCCGCTCTCGCCCACGAAGGTCGGCTCTCGGTCTTCCGGATGCTGGTTCAGGCCGGCGCGTCCGGCGTGGCGGCGGGGGACATCGCCCGGCGGATGGCGGTCTCGCCCAGCACCCTCTCCGCGAACCTGAACATTCTCAGCCATGCGGGGCTGATCGATTCCCGTCGCGACGGGCGCTCCATCATCTACACCGCCAACTACGACAGCATGCGCGGCCTGCTCGCCTTCCTGATGGAGGACTGCTGCGGCGGTGCGCCGGAAATCTGCGGACCCCTGGCGAAGATCGCCAGCCACAGCTGCGAGGCGGAGGGCCATGCCTGCTAGGGAGACGACACATGGCTGAGCCGACGACTGACAAGGTCTACAACGTTCTCTTCCTCTGCACCGGAAACTCCGCCCGCTCGGTGATCGCCGAGGCTCTGATCAACAAGGAAGGCCAGGGCCGGTTCAAGGGCTACTCGGCGGGCTCCATGCCCAAGGGACAGGTCAACCCGCACGCCTTGGCGCTGGTCACAGCGCTCGGGTTCAGCGCCGAGGATTTCCGCTCCAAGTCCTGGGACGAGTTCGCCAGGCCGGGGGCGCCTCAGCTCGATTTCGTGATCACCGTCTGTGACAACGCCGCCGGCGAGGTCTGCCCCATCTGGCCGGGCCAGCCCATGACCGCCCACTGGGGCGTTCCCGATCCGGCCGCCGTCGAGGGTTCGCCGGCCGAGCAGGCCGCCGCCTTCGCGGAAGCCGCCCAGCAGCTGGGCGCGCGCATCCGGTTGTTCCTGACCCTGCCGCTGTCGACGATCGACGCGATGTCCCTGCAAAACCGGCTGCGGGACATCGGGCAGATGCAGGACACCCCGGCTTCCACCGCCCGATGAGTCATCAGGACGCGAGCCTTGAGCCGCCTCTGGAGTCCTTCAGCGTCCCTCGGAGGCTGCTGGCCGAACTGCTCGGCACGGCCCTGCTGTTGGCCATCGTCATCGGGTCCGGGATCATGGGCGAGCGGTTGTCGGGCGCCAATGAAGCGGTCGCCCTGCTGGGAAACACGCTGTCCACGGGCGCGGGGCTTGTGGTTCTGATCACGATATTCGGCCCGCTCTCCGGGGCTCACTTCAACCCGGCGGTCTCCCTGGTGTTCGCCGCACGTCGCGAAATGAGTTGGGGCCTTGCAGCAGCTTACATCGCCGTCCAGGTGGCCGGCGCGGTCGCGGGCGCGTGGCTGGCCCATCTGATGTTCGGGGAGCCGGTGCTGCAACTCTCCCACAAGCTCCGTGACGGCCCGGCCCAGGCGCTGTCGGAGGCCGTCGCCACCTTCGGGCTTATCGCCACCATACTCGGATCGATTCGGTTCAGGCCGGAGGCGACGCCGATGATGGTCGGGCTCTACATCACCTCGGCCTATTGGTTCACCGCCTCGACCTCCTTCGCCAATCCGGCGGTCACCGTGGCGCGCAGCCTGTCCGACACCTTCGCCGGCATCGCGCCCAGCTCCGCGCCAGCCTTCGTCGCCGCTCAGCTTGTAGGTGCGGCCCTCGCGGCCGTGCTGTTCGGCTGGCTTTTCAACCCGACCAAACGACCATGACCGGTCGCCCCTTGGCCTAGGTCAGGCCGCCTCGGGCCGCCGCCGCCGCACCCGCGCCAGCCGGCGCAGGCGGCGCCAGAAGCGGGTCTTCTCGGGTTCGGGATAGGGCTGCAGATTGCGCACGAAGTCCTCGGCGCAGGCGCGCCAGGAGAAGCCCTCTGCGAAGGCGCGGACCTGCTTGCGGTCCAGCTTCAGAGCCTCCAGGCAGGCCTCGCGAAGACCCTCGGTGGCGCTGCCGGCCAGGACGCCCGCATTGCTGCCCGGAATGATGTCGATGGGGCCGGGCGCGGGATAGGCCGCCACCGGCGTGCCGGTGGCCATGGCCTCCAGGATCACCAGGCCGAAGGTGTCGGTGAGCGACGGAAAGACGAAGCAGTCGGCGCAGGCGAAATGGGCGGCCAGTTCGTCGCCCATCTTGAACCCGCGGAACACCACCTCGGGGTACTTGGCCTTGAGTTCCTCGGTCTGCGGGCCGTCGCCCACCACCACCTTGGTGCCCGGCAGGTCGAGGCCGAGGAAGGCTTCGATGTTCTTCTCCACCGCGACCCGGCCCACCGACAGGAAGATCGGCCGCGCCAGACCCTCATAGACGTCGCACTCGTCCTTGGCCCTCGGACGGAAGGCCTCGGTGTCGACGCCCCGCGACCAGGCGGTGATGTTGCGGAAGCCGTGGTGCTCCAGCTCGTCACGCATGGTGGGGGTGGCGACCATCAGGCGGCCTGACGGCTTGTGGAACCACTTCATGTAGGCGTAGCCAGCGGCGAGCGGCAGCGGCAGGCGGGCCGAGACGTATTCCGGGAACCGGGTGTGATAGCTGGTGGTGAAGGGCAGCTTCCACTCCACGCAGATGCGGCGCGCCGCCAGGCCAAGAGGGCCCTCGGTGGCGATGTGGATGGCCTCCGGCTCGAAGGCCTTGAAGCGCTCCTGCACCGGCTCATAGGTGCCGACCGCCACCTTGATCTCGGCATAGGTGGGCAAAGGGAAGGTCTTGAACTGGTCGGGGCTGATCACCTCGACCGAGTGGCCCATCTCCCGCATCTCCTTGATCACGCGGGTCAGGGTGCGGACCACGCCGTTCACCTGCGGCTCCCAGGCGTCCGTCACCACCATGATGCGCATGGGCTTCAGGCTGTCGCGTGGCGCGGTGATGGCGTCGCGGACCCGGTTGCGGGACGGACGCGGCGGGGCCAGGGCCTGGGTCTGCAGCCAGGCCCAGAAGGCCCCCATCAGGGCTTCGCGGGTGGGGAAATGACGATAGACGGTGCGCTCGCCCACCTTCGCCTCGGCGGCGATCTCGGCGAAGCTCAGCTCCTCCAGACCGCCCGACTCCAGCCGGGTGGCCACGGCGCGCAGGATCTGGTCGTGGGTCTCGGCCTTCTGGCGATCGCGCAGATTGGAGACATAGCGAGTTGGGGGCATCGTCATGACAGCGGCACTGTCGTCAGTTCGGGGGAGCTGTCAAGAAAACGCCGTTACGCGGCCACGGCCGGGAGCCGAACCAGGTCCGGCATGGTCCGGTCGATAGCCGACCAGGAGCGGATCTTGGCCCACTCCAGGATTTCGAGCCGGCCGTCGGGATGCTCGACCAGGGCGGTGCAGCTCTCCACCCAGTCGCCGTCGTTGATATAGGCGATCCCGTCGATGTCGCGCATCTCGGCCTTGTGGATGTGGCCGCAGATCACGCCGTCCACCCCGCGCCGCCGCGCTTCGTCCGCCACCGCGGCCTCGAAGTTCTCGACGAACTGCAGCGCGTTCTTCACCCGGGTCTTGAGGAAGGCCGACAGGCTCCAGTAGCCGAAGCCCATCCGGCGGCGGACCCGGTTGAAGAGGGTGTTGATGGCGATCAGGGCCCGGTAGGCGTAGTCGCCGACGAAGGCCAGCCAGCGGGCGTGCTGCACCACACCGTCGAACTCGTCGCCGTGCAGCACCAGGAAGCGTTTGCCGTCCGCGGTCTCGTGAATGACGTCGCGGGCCACAACCACGCCGCCGAAGTGGACGCCGATGAATTCGCGCGCGCCCTCGTCATGGTTGCCGGGGACATAGGTGACGTTCACGCCCTTGCGGGCCATGCGCAGAACCTTCTGCACGACGTCGTTGTGACTCTGCGGCCAGTGCCAGCCCGAGCGCAGCTTCCAGCCGTCGATGATGTCGCCCACAAGGAAGAGGTGGTCGCATTCGATGTGGCGGATGAAGTCCAGCAGCAGCTCCGCCTGACATCCCTTGGTGCCAAGGTGGATGTCGGAAATGAAGACGGTGCGATAACGCCGGATTCCGAAATCGGACATCGAGGCCCCCTTGGCGTGCAACCAACGCCTGCCGGTTAGGCTGATTGCATGTCATTCTCATGAAACCGATCGTGCCCCTTTCGAAGCGGGGCCTTTGGGAGTAAGGGATTCCTCAGGCCGACCCTCCCCAGGTCACCCCAAATCAGGTCCCGATGGACGCCCGTACCTATCCTGCGAAGGAAACGCCGAAGTCCCGGCGTACCCGAGCACGCATCCTCGACGCCGCCATGCGGCTGTTCGCCGACGTCGGCTATCACGCCGCAACCAACGCCATGATCGCGGACGCCGCGAACCTGACGCGGGGCGCGATGCTCTATCATTTCGCCAGCCGTGAAGAGTTGGTGGAGGCCGCCGTCACCTATATCGAGGTGGAGCGCGCCCGACTGTTCGAGCAGGCCGCCTCAGCGCCGGCCGCCCCCGGCGTCGACGCCTCGGAACACGCCATCGACGCCTACTGGGCGTTGCTGCACGAGATTCCCTTCGTGGCCTTCGCCGAGCTGGAGACCGCCGCCCGCACCGAGCCGATGCTGCGCGTCCGCCTGGCCGCCGCCCAGAGCGCCTTCGACCGCGCCCAGGTGGGCGACCGGTTCCTGGCGCTCGCCCAGGCCGGCGCGGACCCCCGCTTCCAGACCAGCCGCGATCTTGGGCGTTTCCTGCTGGAAGGCTTGGCGAAGGGCGCGATGACCTACGACGAGCCGGCGCGGAAGGAACGCCTGCTCACAGTGGTCAAGCGCGCCGTGCGCGTGTTGAACCGCAAGGGCGATGTGCAGGAACTCTGGCCCGACTAGTTCGGCCCTCAGAGGGACGCCAGCAGCCCCACAAAGGCGATCGCCTTGATCGCCACATACCAGAACACGGCGTTGAGGCCCAGGAAGCCCGCGATCAGGGCGACCCTGTAAAGACTCGGACGACCCTTTGGACCCATCGGGCCCAGGGAAGCTGCGGCCATACTCATTTCCTCCGCTGCTGCCATTGGTTCGGGGGGAAGGCAGCTAGGCTTGAGTGTTGCACCGATTCACCAGGAAGCAACCGGCGACGAAGTGTCGCCCAGTAAACGCAAAATTGAAAAATAGGTTTCATTCGCGCGGCGCCGCTTTCACCCAAAGGTTGATGCGGGTTTCCAGCAGGTCCAGGGGCAGAGGTCCCGCCAGCAGGACAGCGTCGTGGAACGGGCGGATGTCGAATCCATCGCCAAGGTCGGCCTGCGCCGTCGCCCGCAGCTGCACGATCTTCATCTCGCCGATCTTGTAGGCCAGGGCCTGGCCGGGCCAGGAAACGTAGCGCGCCAGCTCCACCTCGATATTGAGCGGCGACAGCGCCGAGTTGTCGGTGAAGCAGGCCCTAGCCTGCTCCAGGCTCCAGCCCTTCCAGTGGATACCAGTGTCCGCCACGAGGCGGCAGGCGCGCCACATCTCGTAGGATAGCCGCCCGAACCGCTCATAGGGATCCTGGTAGACGCCCATCTCGCCCCCCAGCTTCTCGGCATAGAGGCCCCAACCTTCGGTGAAGGCCGTGACGCCGGCATTGCGCCGGAAAGCGGGCACGCCCTCGAGCTCCTGGCTCAGCGCGATCTGCAGGTGATGGCCAGGGACGGCCTCGTGCAGCGTCAGCGCAGGGAGCTCATAGAGGGGGCGCTGATCCAGCTTGGCGGTGTTGACGATATAGCCCCCCGCCACCCCCTGGGCCGGACTGCCGGAGAAGTATCGGCCGGTGGTGTAGTTGGCCTCGATGTCGGCGGGCACGGGCCGGACGCCATAGGTCAGGCGGGGCAGTGTGGCGAACCATCCTGGCAGCTTATCGTCGATCCGCTTGGCGATCCGCGAGGCCTTCTCCAACAGGTCCTCGCGCGAGGTGGCGTAGAACCGCGGGTCTGACCGCAGCATGGCCAGGAAGGCCTTGAAGTCTCCCTTGAAGCCCGTCTCCGCGATCACCCCGTCCATCTCGGCCCGGATGCGCGCCACCTCCGCCAGGCCCGCCGCATGAATCTGGTCCGGCGTCATCGTGGTGGTCGTGTGGTCGGAGACCAGCCAGGCGTAGTATCGCTCGCCATCGGGCAGGCTGCGGGCGGCCAGGGCCTTGCGGCTCGCCGGGAGGTATTCCTTTTCCAGGAACGCCACGAAATCCCGCTGAGCCGGGCGAACCTTGTCGCGCACCACGGCGAGCGCCTGGGCTCGCAGCGCCGCCTGCTCGGATTGCGGCATCGAGGCCGGCAGCGTCTGGAGCGGGGTCAGCAGGACATCGGCCTCCACCGGGGCGGCGGCCATCTCCCCCGCGCGGGCCAGCACCTGCTCACTCGTGCCGCGCGGCTGGGTGAAGCCAGCCCGGGCCCCGCGCCGAGCGTTGGCGATGTTGGCCGCGTAGTAGGCCGGGATGGCGTTCAGCCGGTCGATCCAGGCCCGCGCGTCGGCGGTCGAGCGGACCGGCGTCGTGGCGGCCAGATAGCCCAGGGTCGAATGGAAGCCACCGTCGGAATTGAACGGCATGCGGGCCTCGTCGAAGGCCAGGCTCTGGACCTGCCGGTCGAGGGTCCAGGCCAGGAAGGCGCGGTTCAGGCGGGCCTCCTCCGAGAGCCCGGCCTCGCCGATGGCGCTCAGCCGCGCCTGGAAGCCCTTCAGGGCCCTCGCGCGCGCCGCGTCGGCCGCCGGAGTCACGTCGGGCAGGCGCGACAGGGCCGCGCGGTCGCCCTCGCCGCCGGCCGTGATCGGGTCGTCGGCCAGGGCATAGGCCTCATAGTCCGCCACCAGGGCGTTCAGCGGCCGGTCGTCAGCCAGGGCCGGGCCCGCGAACAGCAGCAGGGCGAAGGCGAGCAGCAGGCGGCGCATGGGATCGTCCTTCCGAGAAGGCGGCAGGCTGGCGCCGGGCGCGGCCCCTGCCAAGCCCTTGCCGCCCACCGCTGATCGGCGTCATGGTCGAGGCGCCGTTCAGGTCAGGGGACCCTCATGAGCTTCGCCACCCGCCGCAAGGCGATCACCCCAGAGCTACACGCCGACGACGGCCATCATCGCCTCAAGGCGACGCTCAGCTGGCCCCACCTGATGGCGCTGGGCATCGGCGCCATCATCGGCACCGGCATCTACACCCTGACCGGGGTGGCGGCGGGCCTGGCCGGGCCGGCGGTGATCCTGTCCTTCGCGGTGGCCGGCGCGGTCTGCGCCTGCGCCGCCCTCTGCTACGCGGAGATGGCCAGCCTGATGCCCCAGGCGGGCAGCGCCTACGCCTATTCCTACACAACCCTGGGGGAGGGCGTCGCCTGGGTGGTCGGCTGGAGCCTGATCCTCGAATACACCCTGGTCTGCAGCGCGGTCTCCGTCGGCTGGTCAGGCTATGCCGGCGGCCTGATCGAACAGGCCAACTGGCCGATCCCGCCGGCCCTGCTGGCCGGGCCCGAGGACGGCGGCCTGGTGAACCTGCCGGCGGTGTTCATCACCCTGGTGGTCACCGCCATGCTGCTGGTGGGCACCCGCGAGAGCGCCATGGTCAACTTCATCCTGGTCTGCGTGAAGCTGATCGCGCTGGCGGCCTTCGTGGCCCTGACCCTGCCGCACTTCGACGCCAGCCACTTCACGCCCTTCGCCCCCTTCGGCTACGGGGCCGACGAGATCGGCGACAAGAAGTTCGGGGTGATGGGCGCCGCGGCGATCATCTTCTTCGCCTTCTATGGCTTCGACGCCATCTCGACGGCGGCGGAGGAGGCGAAGAACCCGGCCCGCGACCTGACCATCGGCATCGTCGGCTCCATGCTGATCTGCACCCTGATCTACATGGTGGTGGCCGCCGCGGCCCTGGGCGCCTCGCCCTATGACGTCTTCTCCAAGGACCCGGCGCCGCTGGCCTTCGTGCTGAGGGAGGTCGGGCAGGGCCAGGCCGCGGCCTGGGTGGCCGGCGCGGCGGTGATCGCCATGCCGACGGTGATCATGGTCTTCATGTTCGGCCAGAGCCGGGTGTTCTTCGCCATGGCCCGCGACGGCCTGCTGCCCCGTTGGCTGGCGGCGGTCTCGCCTCGCGGCGTGCCCAGCCGGGTGACCATCCTGACCGGCCTCATCGCTGCGGTGATCGCCGGCGTCATGCCGCTGTCGGAGATCGCGGCCCTGGCCAACGCCGGAACATTGGCGGCCTTCATCGCCACCATCATCGCGGTCCTGGCCCTGCGGCGCTCGGCGCCCGCCCTGGCGCGGACCTTCAGGACGCCCCTGGTCTGGGTGATCGGCCCCGCCGGGGTCCTGGGCTGCGTCTACCTGTTCACCAGCCTGTCGGCCAAGACGATGATCTTCTTCGCCGTCTGGAACGTGATCGGCGTGGCGGTCTATCTAGCCTACGGGCGGGTGAAGAGCCGCCTGGCCTGAGAGATCGGCGGACTACTCGGCCGGTTCGTCGAAGCCCTGCGGCCGATCGGCGAGCTGGCGCAGGTACTGGCCGTATTCGCTCTTGGCCAGGCGGTCGGCCAGCTTCAGCAGCTGGGGCCTGTCGATCCAGCCCTGGTGGAAGGCGATCTCCTCCAGGCAGCCGATGCGCAGGCCCTGGCGCTGCTCGAAGGTGCGGATCAGCTCGCCGGCCTGGATCAGGCTGTCATGGGTGCCGGCGTCTTCCCAGGCGAAGCCGCGTCCCAGCAGCTCCACGTGCAGCTCGCCTTCCTCCAGATAGATCTGATTCAGGGCGGTGATCTCCAGCTCGCCCCGCGCCGACCGCTCCAGGGTCTTGGCGAAGGTCGAGGCGCGGCCGTCGTAGAAATAGAGGCCCGTCACCGCATAGTTGGACTTCGGATGGGCGGGCTTCTCCTCGATGCCGAGCGCCCGGCCGTCGGCGCCCAGCTCCACCACGCCGTAGCGTTCGGGATCCTGCACGGTGTAGCCGAATACTGTCGCGCCCTCGGTCCGGGCGTCGGCTGACCGCAGCATCTGGCTGAAGTTCTGTCCGAAGAAGATGTTGTCGCCGAGGATCATCACGCTGGGCTCGCCGCCCACGAAGTCCTCGCCCAGGATATAGGCCTCGGCCAGGCCGCCCGGGGTCGGCTGGACAATGTACTCGAACCGCACGCCGAGCTGGGATCCGTCGCCGAGCAGGCGCTGGAAGCCCGACTGGTCCTCGGGCGTGGTGATGATCAGGATTTCGCGCACGCCCGCCAGCAGCAGGACCGACAGCGGATAATAGATCATCGGCTTGTCGTAGACCGGCAGCAGCTGCTTGGAGACCGCCAGCGTCAGCGGATGCAGGCGCGTGCCGGAGCCGCCGGCCAGGATGATGCCACGCCTCATGCGGTCACCGGGGCTGCGTTCAGATCTTCGATGGTGTCCTCCAGCGCCTCGCGCCACGGCCGCAACGTGAGTCCAAAGACCCCCTGGAGCTTCACCGTGTCCAGTTCGCAATTCAGCGCGCGCCGCGCCGGGGTCGGAAAGGCGCTGGTGGGGACGGGCTGCATGGGTGGCAGGGGTTGGCCGGGCCGGGCAAGCTCGAAGATCGCCTGGGCCATCTCGAAGCGGGTGGCGACCCCGTCATTGACCAGGTGCAGCAGGCCCCACTCGGGCGCGCCGGCCGGCAGGCGCGAGAGCCGCTGGGCCTGGCTGAGCATGAAGCCCGCCACGTCGCCGCTGGCGGTAGGGCGCGCGCGCTGGTCGTCCACCACCTTCAGCACGGGCTGGGTGTCGGCCAGTCTCAGCATCATCTGCAGGAAGTTCTGACCGAAGGCCGAGAACAGCCAGGACACCCGGGCCACCAGGGCGCGGTCGCAATGCTCCATCACCGCCTGCTCGCCGGCCAGCTTCGAGGCGCCATAGACGTGCAACGGGTTGGTGGCGTCGGTCTCGACATAAGCGCCGGCCTTCTCGCCGTCGAACACCATGTCGGTAGAGATGTGGATCAGCGGCACGCCGCGCGCCCGGCAGGCGCGGGCCATGGCCTCGGGGCCCTTTGCGTTCACGGCGTAGGCCAGGTCGGGTTCGCTTTCGGCCTTGTCGACGGCGGCATAGGCTGTGGCGTTGAACACCAGGTCGACATCGGCGGCTTCACCGATCGCGCGGGCCACGGCGTCGGCGTCGGTGACGTCCACATCGGCCCGCGACAGGGCCTTGATCGTCACCCCGCCGCTGGAGCGGAGCAGCATCTCCCGGGCGAGCTGCCCGGTGGCGCCGAACTGCAGGATCGTCGTGGTCATGCCGTGGCGAGGCCGAGGCGCTCGGACTCAAAGCCGCGCTCCCGGATGGCTTCCCACCAGGCCCGGTTTTCGACGTACCAGCGGACGGTGTCCTCCAGGCCGGCGGCCAGGTCGGTGCGGGGCGCCCAGCCCAGTTCATTGGCGAGCTTGGAGGCGTCGATCGAATAGCGGAAGTCATGCCCCGGGCGGTCGGCCACGAAGCTGATGCGCTCCGCATGGGGGACATTGGCCGGGGCCAGCTTGTCCAGGTGGGCGCAGAGAATCTTGATGACCTCGAGATTGCGCAGGTTCGAGTCGCCCCCCACGCAGTAGGTCTCCCCCAGCCGACCCTTCTGCAGCACCGTCAGCAGGGCGTCGGCGTGGTCGTCCACGTGCAGCCAGTCGCGGACCTGGCGGCCGTCGCCATAGACCGGGATGGTCTTGCCCTCCATGGCGCGCAGCACCACCGTCGGGATCAGCTTTTCCGGAAACTGGAAGGGGCCGTAGTTGTTGGCGCAGTTGGTGATCACCACCGGCAGGCCGAAGGTGCGGTTCCAGGCGCGCACCAGGTGGTCGGCGCCGGCCTTGCTGGCCGAATAGGGCGAGTTGGGATCGTAGGGCGTCTCCTCGGTGAAGCTGCCGCTCTCCCCCAGGGCCCCGAACACCTCGTCGGTGGAGACGTGATGGAAACGGAAGGCCGCCTTTCGCGCCGGCTCCAGGCCCAGCCAATAGGCGCGCGCGGCCTCCAGCAGGACGGCGGTGCCCATGACGTTGGTGCGCACGAAGTCCAGCGGCCCGTCGATCGCGCGGTCGTTGTGGCTCTCGGCGGCCAGGTGCATCACCGCGTCGGGCTGGTGCCGGGCGAAGATCGCCTTCACCGCCGGGGCGTCACAGATGTCGGCTTCCTCGAAGGCGTAGAGGGGCGAGGCCGAGACCTCGGCCACGTTCTCCAGATTGGCCGAGTAGGCCAGGACGTCGAGGTTGACCACCTCATGGCCGTCCGCCACGGCCCGTCTCACGACCGCCGACCCGATGAACCCGGCGCCGCCCGTAACAAGGATTTTCATGGAGTCTTTCGTAAGCGATGGCGGCGGTCTTGCCACGTCAATTCCCGCAGGGATTGCCTCTAGCAGGAGATCGCGCCCGGCTCAATTCGTGGCGCGTCGTGACGCTTTTTCGCAAGAGCCGCGCTTGAGGCGGTGAGACGGGGCGCCTACAGTCTCCCCAACTCGCTCCCTCGCATTTTCGGGGATCACGCCGCGCCTCCGCATTTTCGGGGACCAGTCGATGGCGGGCGGCGCGTGTCGCGCCTTGGGGATGGCCGTGGTTTCGAGTTCAGACGATGGGCCGGTTGCGGCCCCCGCAGGGCCCCGGCCCGGCTTCCCCCCCGGCGGCCCTCGTGGTCCCGGCGGTCCGGGTGGCCCGGGCGGTCGTTTCGGCGGCAAGGATCTGACCACCGGTCCCATCGGCCCGACCCTGATCGCCTTCGCCCTGCCGGTGATGGGCTCCAACATCCTGCAGTCCCTGAACGGCACGGCCAACGCCATCTGGGTCAGCCATGTCCTGGGGGAGGCGGCCCTGACCGCCACCTCCAACGCCAACATCATTTTCTTCCTGATGCTGGGGGCGGCCTTCGGGGTCAGCATGTCGGCCAACCTGCTGATCGGCCAGTCGGTCGGCGCCGGCGACCTGCCGATGGTCAAGCGGGTGATCGGCACCGCGGTCACCTTCTTCCTCGTGCTGTCGATCGGGGTGGGGGTGAGCGGCTACGTCTTCACCCCGGCCATCCTGCACGCCATGGGCACACCGGCGGACGCCGTCCAGGACGCGATCACCTATCTGCGGGTGATCTTCCTGGCCATGCCGTTCATGTACTTCTTCTCCTTCGTCATGATGGCGCAGCGCGGGGCGGGCGACAGCCGCACGCCCTTCTATTTCTCGCTGCTCGCGGTGGGGATGGACGTCATCCTCAACCCCATCCTGATCACCGGCTTCGGCCCGGCCCCGCGGATGGGGATCGCCGGTTCGGCCATGGCGACCCTCACCAGCCAGACCATCACGCTGGGCATCATCCTGGTCTATCTGTACCGCACCAATTCGGTGCTGGTGCTGCGCCGCGACGAGTGGAAGCTGCTGAAGCCCGAATGGGAGATCCTCAAGACCATCGTGGTCAAGGGCATGCCCATGGCCTTCCAGATGCTGGTGATCTCGGGCTCGGCGGTGCTGATGATCAGCATGGTCAACACCTATGGCTCCAGCACGGCCGCGGCCTACGGGGCGGCGACCCAGCTCTGGACCTATGTTCAGATGCCGGCCATGGCCCTGGGCGCTGCGGTCTCTTCCATGGCCGCCCAGAACGTCGGGGCCGGCCGGATGGACCGGGTCGACAAGATCGCCGGCATCGGCTCGCTCTACGCCGCCCTGCTCAGCGCCGGGCCGGTGGTGGTGATCTATCTGGTCGAGCCCACCATCCTGCACCTGTTCCTGCCGGTGGGCAGTCCCTCCCACGACATCGCCATGCGGATCAACATGTTCGCCCTTTGGGGCTTCATCCCCTTCGGCGTGTCCTTCGTACTCTCGGGGATCGTGCGGGCCACCGGGTCGGTCTGGCCCCCCCTGTTCGCCATGATCATCTCGATGTGGATCGTGCGCGTGCCCTTCGCCAACCTGCTGATGCCCGTGATCGGCGCCGACGCCATCTGGTGGAGCTTCCCGCTGGGCAGCATCACCTCCTGCATCCTGGCCGCGTCCTGGTATCGCTGGGGCCCCTGGCGCAACGCGCGCCTGATGAAGTTCACCCCGCACGGCGACGCGCCCGACACCGGCATGAGCCCCCCCGGCGGCCTGGACGAAAGCGAGGCCGCCGAGGTGGTCGCCGAGGCCGGCCAGCCTGTCGCGCGCCCGAAGGCGTCTTAAGGCTCAACCAGCGCCGAATAGACCAGGGTCCGCAGCTCGCGGCGGATCGGATAGGCGCTGGAGGGGAGGACCTGGGTCATGAAGACCACCTGGATCTCCTCCACGGGATCGACCCAGAAGGCCGTGGAGGCCGCGCCGCCCCAGTAGTACTCGCCGGGGCTGGAGGTCAGCATGGCTTTCACCGGATCGAAGGTCACGGCGAACCCCAGGCCGAATCCGACCCCGGCGTTGGTGGCTTCAGAGAACAGCGAGCGCGACAGGTCGGTCAGGTCCTGGCCGCCGGGCAGGTGGTTCGACGCCATCAGCTTCAGGGTCTTGGGGGCGATCAGCCGCTGACCGTCCAGCACCCCGCCGTTCCCCAACATCCGGCAGAAGGCCATGTAGTCCTTGGCCGTCGAGACCAGGCCGCCGCCGCCGGAATGGAAGCTGGGCGCATTCAGGTAGGGGCTGGTTTCAGGATCGTCCTGCAGGGAAAGGCCGCCGGTTGGCGTGGCGTTGTAGCAGGCTGCGAAGCGGGGCCTTTGGTCCTCGCGCACCTGGAAACCGGTGTCGGTCATCTTCAGGGGATCGAAGATGCGGGTCTGCAGGAAGCTCTGGAACGGCATGCCGGAGATGCGCTCCACCAGCACCCCCAGCACGTCGGTGGAGATCGAATAGTTCCAGGCCTCGCCTGGCGAGAACTCCAGCGGCAGCTTGGCGAGCTCGGCGACGAAGGCGTCGAAGTCCAGGCCATGGGTGTCGGCGATCTTCAGCTTGCGGTAGGCGGCGTCCACATTGCCACGGTTCTGGAAGCCGTAGGTCAGACCCGAGGTGTGGCGCAGCAGGTCGATCATCAGCATCGGCCGGGCCGGCGCCGTGGTCATGAACTGCGGACTGACCCCGGCGGCGAAGACCCCCAGGTTCTTCCACTCCGGGATGAAGCGGCTGACCGGATCGTCCAGGGCCACCAGGCCTTCCTCCACTAGCATCATGAAGGCCAGGCTGGTGACCGGCTTGGTCATCGAATAGATGCGGAACAGGGTGTCGGTGGCCACGGCCTTGCCGCGCTCGCGGTCGGCCAGGCCCAGCAGGGTCTCGTGGACCAGTTCGCCACGTCGGCTGATCTGCACCTGCGCGCAGGGGAGGCGGCCCGGCTCGATGTAGCGGGCGGCCAGGAAGCTATCGAGCTTGCCGAGGCGTTCGCTGGAGAAGCCGAGTTTTTCGGGCCGGGTCATGGGCGGGTCCTTTGCGCGGGTTGCCGGCGCACCGTGCCCGCAGCCTCCCCCCCGTTTCAACAGCAACTTGGCCGAACCTCCGGCAAGCGAGGAGGGGCGGGCCAAGAATTTACGTTGTCCGGCGCAAAGCCGACGTTGCGTAAGTCGAACAGTCGTTTGATACTGCCGACCAGACCGATGGCCTAAGGGCCTGTCGCGTCGCGGATTTTTGGTCTGGCGTCGCTCTACGCCATACCGGATTTAGGAAAAATTGCCCGCACTTGGCGGCGCCATGGGAGGCCATAGATGGCTTGGGATTTTGAAACTGACCCGGAATTCCAGAAGAAGCTGGACTGGATTGAGGACTTCATGCGCGAGGAGGTCGAACCTCTGAGCCATCTGGGCATGGCCGTGCACGGTCCGCTCGGCCGCGAGAAGTTCATCAAGCCCCTGCAGCAGAAGGTGAAGGATCAGGGCCTGTGGGCCTGTCACCTGGGTCCCGAACTGGGCGGCCAGGGCTTTGGCCAGCTGAAGCTCGGCCTCATGAACGAGAAGCTCGGCCGCAACGGCCTGGCCCCCACCGTCTTCGGCTGCCAGGCGCCCGACACCGGCAACGCCGAAATCATCGCCCACTACGGCACCGACAAGCAGAAGGAGCAGTATCTCTGGCCGCTCCTGAACGGTGAGATCCGCTCGGCCTTCTCGATGTCCGAGCCCACTGGCGGTTCCGACCCCCTGACCTTCAAGACCCGCGCGGTCCTGGACGGCAACGAGTGGGTGATCAATGGCGAGAAGTGGTACTCCACCAACGCCCGCTACGCCAAGGTGCTGGTCGTCTACGCCATCACTGACCCCGACGCGAAAGACCCCTATAGGCGCACCTCCATCTTCCTGGTGCCCACCGACACCCCCGGCGTGCGGATTATCCGCAATGTGGCGGTCGGCGGCGGCGGGGAGATCGGCGGCGGTAACGAAGGCTACATGGAATACAAGGACGTACGCGTGCCCTACGACGCCCTGCTGGGCGAGCGCGGCGCGGCCTTCGTCATCGCCCAGGTCCGCCTGGGCGGCGGCCGGGTCCACCACGCCATGCGCACGGTGGGCTCCTGCAAGCACGCGCTCGACCTGATGTGCCAACGCGCCGCCTCGCGGAACACCCGCGACGGCAAGCTGGCCGACCTGCAGCTGGTCCAGGCCGACATCGCCGACAGCTGGATCGCGCTGGAAAGCTTCCGCCTGCTGGTGCTGCGCACCGCCTGGCTGATCGACAAGCACAAGGACT
>JAZKFM010000377.1:0-7091 GCA_040386415.1 Pseudomonadota bacterium | reverse complement strand
GGTGATCCGCACCTTGCTGGAACAGTTCGGCATCGACACGGTCACCGTCGACAGCGGCGCCGAGGCGATCGAGGCCTGGGAAGCCGGAGCCTGGTCGGCCATCCTCATGGACATCCACATGCCGGGAATGGACGGCCTGGAGGCCACCAAGGCGATCCGTGCGCGTGAGCGCACGGGTGGACGCGCCCGCATCCCGATCATCGCCGTGACAGCCAGCGTGCTCAGCCACGAGACCGACGCCTATTTCGCCGCTGGCATGGACGACTTCATCGCCAAGCCCATCGAACTGCCCCGCCTGCTGGCCATCCTCGAGGAATGCCTGGATCGCGCCAGCCAGGGCTCAGGCGATACAGCCGCCGTGGGATAGCGCCGCCTTTTCCTCCCCTGCGCAGCGGGGGAGGGGGACCGGCGTAGCCGGTGGAGGGGGCGAGACCGGACGCCGAGCCTGAGGCCGCCCCTTCCACCACCCTTCGGGCGGTCCCCCTTCCCCGTAAACGGGGCAGGAAAAGGTCAGTGCGCGCCGCTCCGCCGCAGCATGGTTAGCGCGGCGTTAACCATGTCGGTGCAAACCAGGGACCATGGCGATCCAGGGTCTCAGGGGCGCGGTCGAAGCCGCCATCCAACGTGCGTCCAACGCGACCGGCGTGGACTTCACGTTCCTGATGAAGACCGCCAATCGCGAGAGCGGCTATAATCCCCGCGCCAAGGCCTCGTCCTCGTCGGCCGCCGGCCTGTTCCAGTTCGTCGAACAGACCTGGCTCTCCACCCTCAAGCAGCACGGCTCGAAATACGGCTACGCCCGCTACGCCGACCTGATCACCAAGGGCGCCAACGGCCGCTATTCGGTGAACGGGGCCGAGGCGCGCAAGGCGGTGATGGACCTGCGGCTTGACGCCCACGCCTCCTCTCTGATGGCGGGCGAACTGGCCTCCGACCACGCCTCCTATCTGAAGGGCCGCACCGGCCGCACACCCACCGCCGGGGAGCTTTACGCCGCCCACTTCCTGGGGCCCCAGGGCTCGGCCCGGCTGATCGAGGCGGCCAACACCCGCCCCGGCGCCTCGGCCGCCAGCCTGTTCCCCGACGCCGCCCAGGCCAACCGCTCGATCTTCTACCGCGACGGCCGCCCGGCCACCGTGGCCGAGGTCTACGCCAATCTCACCCGCACCGGCGGCATGGGCCGGGCCACCAGCCCCGCCGCCGCGCCCGCCGAGGACGGTTTCATCCAGTACGCCTCGGCCCGCCGCACCGAACGGATGAAGGAGCAGGACGCCCTGGTGGACCTGATCCTGCGCGGCAGCCAGAGCCCCGACCGCGAAGGCTCCAGCTCGCGCCTGACCGGCTCGATCTTCTCCAGCGAAATGCTGCGGGTGCTGTCGGACGCGCAGGACGGCAAGAGCTAGGTTTCTGACGCCCGCCTGACGATCCAAGCAGGCCTGCCGAGGACTCTACAGGTCCCGTCAGGAAGCGCCGGGTTAGGCGACTCAGGCGAACCGCTTCACAAGCAGAAGGGTGGTGAGCCCGCTGGCCCATTCCTCGTCGGGATATCGGCCCTCTTCCCGGTAGCCGCGGGCGGCGTAGAACGCCTGACTGCGTACATTGAAGGTATCGGTTTCGAGGCGGACCGATGAGAACCCTGCGTGAGCGATCTCAGCTTCAGCGTGGTCCATCAGGCGTCGCCCGACGCCCTGCCGGGCATGCGCCGAGCGCACGTGAAGCGCGTTGATGAAGTCGCCCTCCCAATCGACGAAGCCGGCGATTTCGCCGCCCACCTGCACGACCCGGAAGAGGAGCCCTCGCGCGCCGATGTAGGCGGCCGGTCGGTCTTCCTGGACGTAGGCCAGCGCAGCGCTCTCGGTGATGTTCGGTCGCCACGTCGAGTCGAACGTGTCGAAGAGGACGCGCTGCAAGGCCGGGGCGTCCGCCGCAGTCGCCGGCCTCAGTATTGAACCGCCGTGGTCGCTCATCGGACATCCATAGAAGCGCCGCGAACGGTCGCAATGGGTCGTCGCGACCAGGGGCGCCGCTACGCCGCAGCCCCGCTTGCCATCATCGCGTCGATCTCGGCCTCGGAATAGCCGATCTCCCCCAGCACCACGCGGGTGTGTTCCCCCAGGCCAGGAGCAGCCGGACGCTGGGTGGTCTCGACGCCCGGGAATTGGGCCGGCGAGTTGGGCGAGCGGTAGGTTCCGCCGTGGCCGTCCTCCACCGCGATCAGGGCCCCGGCGGCTTCCACCTGCGGATCGGCGGCGACCTCGGCCGGCGTCTGGACCGGCGCCCAGACCAGGTCGGCCTCGTCCAGGCGCCGGGCGATTTCCTCGAAGTCCAGCGCCCCGAAGGCCGCCTCGAACTCGGCCACCAGGTCGCGGTTGTTGGCCTTGCGCGCCTTGCCGCCCTTGAAGCGTTCGTCCTCCAGCAGGTCGAGGCGCCCGCAGGCCTTGGCCAGGGTCGGCCAGTCGGAGCCCGCGCCGCGCGGGTTCAGCACGAACCAGCGCTCGTCGCGGCTCTTGTAGAAGTTGGCCAGGGGGTCGAAGGGATCGGTGCGCGGGCGGTTTGACGCCAGCTTGCCGAACACCAGCTGCACCGCCAGGTCCGAGCCCACCACATAGGTGCCGGTGGCCAGCAGCGAGGTGGCCACCAGCCGGCCCTCGCCGGTTTTCTCGCGTTCGTAGAGCGCCGCCAGGATCGCCGAGGTGGTGGCCAGCGAGGTCGTGTGGTCGCCCACGCCGGTGCGCAGGATGAAGGGGTCGGAGCCCTTGGGCGCATGCATCCGGGCCACCCCGGCCCGTGACCAGAAGGCGGTGACGTCGAAGCCGGGCAGGTGGGCGTCGGGGCCCTCGAGGCCATAGCCGGTGACCACCGCGTAGATCAGCCGGGGATTGGCCGCCCGCAGGGTCTGTTCGTCCAGGCTGTACTTCTTCAGCGAGGCGGGCCGCACATTGGTCAGGAAGACGTCGGCCTCGGCGGCGAGGCGGGCCAGCGCGTCGCGCCCCTCGGGCTTTGCGATGTCGAGGACCACGGCGCGCTTGCCGCGGTTGTCCATGCCGAAGGTGGGATTGCCGGTGAGCTCGCTCTTGGCGTCGGCGAAGACGTGGCGCATCGGGTCGCCCTGCGGCCGCTCGACCTTGATCACCTGCGCGCCCCAGTCGGCCAGGATGCCCGCCGCCCCGGGGGCGGCGATGTAGGAGGCGAATTCGACGACCTTCAGACCCTTGAGCAGCACGCGCGTTCCCCACCTGTTTGGGGGATCATGGTCGCTCCTGATCCGTGCCTCAAGCGGTGAGGCGCGCTGGGGCCTCCTTGCGGGTCACGGCGACCGCGTCGGCGACGGCGCGGGCCACGGCGGCCACGCTGACCGGCTTGCGCAGGACGGCATCGGCGCCGGCCTCGGTGCATTCCCGGGCTTCCTCGGCGTCGCCGCCGATCACGGCGACGATGGGAACCTGGGCGGCGAAACCTTCCAGGCCACGCACGGCGGTGATGGTGGCGGGGCCATCCATGTTGGGCATGCGGCCATCGATCATCAGCAGGTCGAACTCGCAGATCTTGGCCAGTTCGAAGGCGCGGCGGCCGTCGACGGCGTGGACCACCTGGTGGCCCAGCTGCTCGATTACGGCGCGCAGCATGGCGGCGTTCAGGGCGTCGTCCTCGGCGATCAGCACCTTGAGGGTGCGACGCTCGGCGGGATCGGGGGCGACGACCTCCACGGCCTCGATCACCCGCTCGGCCACCGCCTGGGCGTCATAGGGCAGCTCCAGGCGGAAGCAGGACCCGGCGCCGACGGCGCTGTGGGCGGTCAGGTCTCCCCCCATCAGCCGGGCGAGCTGGCGGGCCAGGGAGAGGCCGAGGCCGGCTCCCGACGTACCGGCGCTGGTGCGTTCGACGCGGGCGAAGGGCTCGAAGGCCCGCTCCAGTTCGTCGGCCGTGAGGCCCGGGCCGGTGTCGGCGATCTCGACGGCCAGGCGGCCGGCCGCGGTGATCTCCACGCGAGCCTCCACCCGGCCGCGGACGGAGAACTTCACGGCGTTGCCGATCAGATTGGCGATGATCTGGCGGGCCCGGTGCGCATCGGCCAGGGCCGCGCCGGCCTGGCCGCTCTCCAGCTCGGCGGGCACGTGCAGAGTCAGCTCCAGCCCCTTCGCCGACGCGTTGGGGCGGTTCAGCAGCACCAGGTCCCGCAACAGGGCCACGGGGTCGAAGGGGCGGGTGTCCACCGACAGGCGGCCGGCCTCGGCGGTCTCGGAGTCCAGGGTGGTGTTGAGCACCGAGATCAGGTCGTTGGCGGCGTCCAGGGCCGCGGTGAGCTGCTCGCGCGACGGCGCGCCGCGGCCATTGCGGCCGGCGGCGGCGGCCAGGACGTGGGCGACACCGGTCAGGCCGTTGCGGATCTCATGGCTCAGGGTCGCCACCAGGTCGGACTTGGACTGGGCCAGGCGCCGGGCCTCTTCCACCTTGCCCGCCCGGTCGGCGATCAGGATCTCGCGCTCGGCGGCCAGGGCGAACTGGCGGCGCAGGATGCGGTTGAGGATCAGGGCCAGCGCCATGGCCAGCGCGATGGCGCCCCAGGCGTTGCTGGCCAGGTCCTTGTCCTCGGGACGGGAAAACAGCGCGATCAGCGGGCCGGCAGCGGCGGCGGGCCCCACGATCAGCAGGCTGGGCAGCCAGGGGGAGGCGAAGAAGATGATCACCACCGAGGCCGCCAGCGCCGTCATCAAGAGCGGCTCGCGGGCCGGACCCGCACCATCGGAGAAGGCGGCGATCTGCGCCACGGCGAGCGCCCAGATCAGGGCCGAGAGGATCTGGATACGTCCACGCTGAACGGTGTTGGCGGCGTTGTCGGGGTTCTTCAACCAGTTAACGACGCCGTAGAACGCGCCCCAGGCGCCGGCGAAGATGGCGAAGGTGCCGGTCATCCAGACGGCGTTGACCGCGTGGCTGCCGGCCCAGACATAGGCCGGAAGGCTGACGGCGAAGACCGCCAGGGCGTAGGGCAGGAGCGCCGTCTGGGCCTCCAAAGCCTGCTGTGTCGCCGATTGGCCGCCCCGAATAGGATCGGCCGTCCGGTCATCTTGGGTCGTGGCCATGGGGCGCCTCTGGGGAGATATCGCCACGCAAGGTAGTGGTTCAGGGTTGGTGCGAAGTTACCGGCCAGGGTTAATCCACAGCTTCCCGACCTCACGGCCAAGCAACCGATCATTAAGCCTAACCAGTCATTATAACGGTGAAGGACTCCGGTGATTCCGGGGCGGGGACAGGTGCAGGTATGGCGACCACGCGGGCGGCGCTGACGGATGAAGACATTCGCACCCTGGTGAAGGGCGCGACTCCGGACGAGCGGGCCGTGGCGGCCCACAAGCTGTGCCGGAATATCGACCGTTATGAGCTTTCGGACGAGGAGCGTGTCCAGGCCCAGGAGATCCTGCGGGTCATGGCCGCCGACGCCGGCGAACTGGTCCGCCGGGCGCTCGCCGTCACCCTGAAGAACTCCACCATCGTCCCGCGCGACGTCGCCCTGCGGCTGGCCAAGGACGTCGAGAGCATCTCCCTGCCGATGCTGTCGGCCTCGCCGGTCTTCACCGATGAGGACCTGGCCGAGATCGTCCGTCTGGGCGGTCCGGTCCGTCAGGTGGTCATCGCCAAACGCCCGCGCGTCTCGCAGACCGTCACCAACGCCATTGTCGAATACGGCGTCGAGCGCGCGGTGGAAGCCGCCTGCGCCAACGACAACGCCGACTTCGCCGACCGGGCGCTGGCCAAGGTCATCGAGCGCTTCGAGAAGTCCGAGCGGGTCCTGGCCGCCGTCGCCTATCGCGCGGCCCTGCCGTTGGCGGTCACCGAAAAGCTGATCGACCTGGTGAGCGAGGAGGTCCGCGACCACCTGCTGAACCATCACGCCCTGTCGCCGGACCTGGCGCTCGAGATCGCCATGGGGGCCAAGGAGCGGGCCACCATCGACCTGGTGGACCAGGCAGGCCGCGCGCCGGACGTGAAGAGCTTCGTGGCCCACCTGCACAAGCACGAGCGGCTGAACGCCTCCCTGCTGCTGCGGTCCCTGGCCCACGGCCACATGACCTTCTTCGAGTGGAGCCTGGCCGAACTGGCCAGCGTGCCGCACCACCGCACCTGGCTGATGATCCACGACGCCGGCCCGCTGGGCCTGCGCGCCATCTACGAGCGGGCAGGGCTGCCGGCCCGCCTGTTCCCCGCCTTCCGCGCCGGGGTGGACACCTTCCATTCCATGGAGTTCGACGGCGGCGCCCGGGACCGCGAGCGGTTCCAGGAGCGCATGCTGCAGCGGTTCCTCACCCAGCCCGCCAACGCCGCCCGCGAGGACGTCGAGTACCTGCTGGAGAAGATGGACCGCATCTCCCACGAGGCCCGCAAGACCGTTCGGCTCGCCGAGAGCGCCTAATTGCAGACTTGCCTGCGGCGCCTCTGGCGCCCAAGCTGGGGCATGACCGAGATCGCCCCCGACGCGGACATCAAGCCCGCCGCCACCATCCTGCTCCTGCGCGACGACCCGGCCTTCGAGGTGCTGATGGTCAAGCGCCATCACCAGATCGACTTCGCCTCGGGCGCCCTGGTGTTTCCGGGCGGCAAGTCTCACGCCGGCGACCATGACCCGGCCTGGGCCGATCACACCCTGGGCCACGCCGACTTCGACGCCGAGCAGCGGGGCCTGCGGATCGCCGCCATCCGCGAAGTCTTCGAGGAGGCGGGCATCCTGCTGGCCTCCCACACCGACGGCTCGCCGATGGGCGATCAGATCGCGCCGATGAATGTCCGCCAGGCGGTGGATCGCGGCGAGATGGCCTTCCTGGACGTGGTCAAGGACCTGGACGCCAAGCTGGACCTGCACGCGCTCACCGTCTTCGCGCGCTGGATCACCCCGCCCATGACCTCCAAGCGTTTCGACACCTGGTTCTATGCCGCCCTCGCGCCCGCCGACCAGCTCGCCGCCTGCGACGGGCGTGAGACGGTGGACGCCGAATGGATTGAGCCCAAGGAGGTGCTGCGCCTGGCCGACGCCGGCGCGCGCAAGGTGATCTTCCCCACCCGCATGAACGTGCAACTTCTGGCCGAGGCCGTCA
>JAZKFM010000376.1:0-4201 GCA_040386415.1 Pseudomonadota bacterium | reverse complement strand
CCACCTTCACGCCCCAGGGGCTGGTGGCCTGGTCGATCACGTCCAGCAGGCGGGTGTTGATCTGGTCGCGCTGCGACAGCACCTCGTCCAGCTCCATGTTGCCCACCACGGTGCGCAGGTTGGTCATGGTCAGCTGGGTGATGGCGTAGTCGAGATTGGTCACCCGGTAGGCGGCGGCCGCGGCGTCCATCACCTGGATGAAGACGATGGCGTCCACCTGCACCGAGACGTTGTCCTTGGTGATCACATCCTGGCGCGGCACGTCCAGGACCTGCTCCATCATGTTGATGCGCCGGCCCACCCCCTCGATGAAGGGGGTGAGGAAGGAGATGCCCGGCTTCAGGGTGCGGGTGTAGCGGCCGAAGCGCTCGACCGTGTACTCGCGCCCCTGGGGCACGATCTTGATGGCCCCCAGCACGATGACCAGGGCCAGGATTAGGAAGGCGAGTGACGCGATGGTCGCAGCGGCCATGACGAGATCTCCGACGGCAAGTCGGTAGAGCTTAGCGCGGAGCTTGCTCGCCTGTCGCGTTCATCTCGAAGATGGTGGGCAGGGGCTCGCGTTCGGTCTTGATCATCACCTTGGCCAGGCGCCTGGAGATATCCAGGCCGTGGTTGGCGGCGGCCAGTTCGGCGCGGCGGCTGGCCGGACCGCAGGACTGGAACTCGGTCTGGCGGGAGGCGAAGCCGGTGTTGAAGCTTTCCTTCAGCCGCCCATCAAGGGCCGCGTCGGGCTTCTCGTTGCTCACCAGGTTCATCATCCGCGTGCGCCAGAACTGGTCCTCGGGCCCCGCGCAGGCCTGGCGCAGGGCATGGCTCTCGCCCAGCACATAGGCCAGGTCCACGAGGCTTTGGCGTTGCGCCGGACTGCGGTCCTGGGCGAGGACCGGCAGGGCCACGGCGGCCAGCGCGAGGGTGAGCATCAGACGGCGCATGGCCTCACTTAAGGGAAGAACACCGTTTTTGTCATCCCGTCGCGCGCGCAAGGCGAGCGCCATTCTCCTGCCGCCGGATGCGGAGAAATCGGCTAAGTCCGGATCGAGCTCGACCCCAAGGACCCGTCATGCGCATCGCCACCCTCGCCGCCGCCATCGCCGCCCTGGCGGTCGCCGCCCACGCCGCAACCCCCGCCAAGGCGCCGGCCAAACCCGGCCCCTTCGACCTGCGCGATCCCGCGGCCCTGATCGGCTTGCTGAAGACCATGGACGCCAAGGCGGAGATCGCGAGGACCGAGGCCACGGTGGTTTTTCTGAACGTCACCACGCCGGGCGGCGATTTCGGGGCCCAGTACGTGGACTGCGACGCCAAGGGAAAGGCCTGCCGCGCCCTGGTCTTCTCCACCGCCTTCTCGGCCAAGGGCGTGAACCTGGGCAAGATCAACGAATTCAACAAGGGACAGGTGGCCTGTCGCGCCTTCCTCGCCGACGACGGCAAGCCCAACGTCGCCTACGCCACCCTGGTGAACCTGCGGATGACCGCCGAGGAGGCCAAGCAGCATGTGGGTGTCTGGCAGGGCTGCCTGGCCAGCTTCGGGTCGTTCACGAAGACGGTGGGCGGGTAAGGCCCCAGCCCCCTCCGTCTCGGCTTCGCCGATCCACCTCCCCCGCAACGGCCTGCGGCCTGGGGGAGGAATTAGAAGCGCGAAATTCCTCCCCCAGCGCGAAGCGCGGTTCGGGGGAGGTGGCGCGCGCAGATATGCGCGTGACGGAGGGGGCTAGGGCCTCTCCAAATCCTCGACCATCGCCCAGGGCGCCGTCGCCAGACGCGCGGCCAGGAAGTCGAACAGCACCCGCACCCGCGCCGGCCGCAGCCGCCCCGGCGGCGAGACCAGGTGCAGGGCGATGGGCGGGGTCCGCCAGTCGCACATCACCGACTCGATCGTGCCGTCGGCCAGTTCCGGCCAGACGATGAACTCCGGCTGCAGGGCCAGGCCCAGCCCCTCGCGTAGGGCGGGGATCAGGGCGTCGGAATTGTTGACCTTCAGGGGGCCGGAGACGGTCACCGATCGCTCGCCCTCGTCCGGGTGGATGAACTTCCAGACTTCCGGGGTCAGGACATAGGCGTAGGTCAGGGCGCGGTGGAACAGCAGGTCGCGAGGATGCTCTGGCCGGCCGTGCTGCGCCAGATAGGCCGGCGATCCCACCAGCACCAGGCGCACCCCGCAGAGCCGCCGCGACAGCAGGGAAGAGTCGGCCAGGTTGCCGATCCGCAGACCCAGGTCGAACCCCTCCCCGACCAGATCGACCTTCTGGTCCGACAGGCTGAGGTCGATGGAAACTTCCGGATAGAGCCGCAGGAATTCCGGCAGCAGGGGGGCCAGGTGCCGGTTGCCGAAGGACATCGGCGCGGCCAGGCGCACCAGCCCCTGGGGCGTCGCCGACTGGGCGGCGGCCTCGGCCTCCACCGCCTCGCCCTCGGCCAGGATGCGGCTGGCCCGCTCCAGGGCCGTGCGGCCACTCTCGGTCAAGGCCAGCTTGCGCGAGGTGCGGTGGAACAGACTGGTCCCCAGGCGCTGCTCCAGCCGCGACACCGCCTTGGACACCGTGGCCTTGGAGAGCTCCAGTTCGACGGCGGCGCGGGCGAAGGCGCCGGTCTCGGCCACCTTGGCGAAGACGGCCCAGGCCTCGAAATCAGGAAGACGGGACATGACGATTTCCGAAACGATCTGTTTCCATCGTTTCTATTTCGGAATGTGCGGCGATGGCTACCTTGTTCTCAACAGCGGCGCGGCCCTTCGGCCAGCGGCCCTCACGAGACAGGAGACCACGAGATGATCGAACGCAGAGCCTTTGACTCCCTCGGCGGCGCCAACCACGGCTGGCTCGACGCCAAGCATCACTTCTCCTTCGCGGAGTACCACGATCCCAAGCGCATGGGCTGGGGACCTCTTCGGGTTTGGAATGATGACCGCATCGCGCCGAACTCCGGCTTCCCGCCGCACCCCCACGCAAACATGGAGATCATCACCTATGTCCGCACCGGCGCCATCACTCACAAGGACAGCCTGGGCAACGAGGGCCGCACTGAGGCCGGCGACGTCCAGGTGATGAGCGCGGGCTCGGGCATCCGCCACGCCGAGTTCAACCTGGAGAGCGAACCCACCACCCTGTTCCAGATCTGGATCCAGCCCAACAAGACCGGTGGGGCTCCCAGCTGGGGCGCCAAGCCGTTCCCCAAGGGTGAACGCGCCGGGAAGTTCGTGACCCTGGCCAGCGGCGTCGAAGGCGACACCGACGTCCTGCCGATCCGCACCAACGGCCGGGTCGTGGCCGCCACCCTCAAGGCCGGCGAGAGCGCGGAGTACGAGCTGGGCGCCGACCGCTTCGGTTACCTGGTGCCCGCCACCGGGTCGGTGGAGGTCAATGGCGTCACCCTCCACGCCCGCGACGGCGCGGCCATCCGCGACGAGGCCACGGTCCGCGTCACCGCCCTGGAGGACGCCGAACTCGTCCTCGTCGACGCCGCCTAGACCCCTTCCCGCCCCGGTGAAAGCCGGGGCGGCCCCCTTCCTTCCTCTCCCCAGGAACACCGTCATGACCAAGGTCCTCGTCCTCTATCACTCCGCCTACGGGCACATCGAAACCATGGCCAAGGCCGTGGCCGAAGGCGCCCGCGAGGCCGGCGCCACGGTGGACATCAAGCGCGTCCCCGAGACCGTGCCCGAGGAGATCGCCAGGGGCGCCCACTTCAAGCTCGACCAGGAAGCCCCCATCGCCAAGATCGAGGACCTGGCCGACTACGACGCCATCATCATCGGGGTCGGCACTCGGTTTGGCCGCATGAACTCGCAGATGGCCTCGTTCCTCGACCAGGCCGGCGGCCTGTGGGCCAAGGGCGCCTTGAACGGCAAGGTGGGCGGCGCCTTCACCTCCACGGCCACCCAGCACGGCGGCCAGGAGACCACCCTGTTCTCGGTGATCACCAACCTGCTGCACTTCGGCATGGTGGTGGTGGGCCTGGACTACGGCTTCGCCGGCCAGATGACCCTGGACGAAATCACCGGCGGAAGCCCTTACGGCGCCTCGACCATCGCCGGCGGCGACGGCTCGCGTCAGCCCAGCGAAAACGAACTGGCCGGCGCCCGCTACCAGGGCCGCAAGATCGCCCAGACCGCCGCCAAGCTGGCCGCCTAACCGACCGGCCGTCGTTCCGACCTCCCCCGGAGGACGATGGCCCCCGCCGCCGAGGCTGACCCCCAGCC
>JAZKFM010000375.1:0-15602 GCA_040386415.1 Pseudomonadota bacterium | reverse complement strand
ACCGCTTCGCCCGCGGCGATGTCGGCCACCGGCAGGACGGTGCCCCAGTCGATGGGCGCGTCGGCGACGGGGCCGCCGGCGCCGGCCTCCTCAGCCACCTCGATGGTGTAGCCGGGCTTCTCCGCCTTTTCGGCGGTGAACATGACCGTTGTGATCTCGCGGAGGCCGACAATGGCCAGACCCGTCGCCAGCACGGCGCCGGCGACTTTGTTGAACGTAAGGTCGCTCATCGTCTTGAAATCGGCCCTCTAATCGGCCGGCCCAAAGACCGGCGGAAGCGCGGGAATCCCCGCCCCTTATTGCGCCCGCGTCTCTTACACGCTACCGGCGCTGGCGCAACCGGCCAGTTGGTCGCTCCCCAGATCACGTCCGTGATCTGGGCATTTTTGGAGTTGGAGCGGAATGCGGGCGGTTCCCACTTTCTCTCATTCGCTCAGTCCCTCATGAACCCCATCGTCCTGATCCCCGCCCGACTTGCGGCCACCCGGCTCCCCAACAAGCCCCTCGCCGACATCGAGGGGATACCGATGATCGTCCGGGTTCTGCGCCAGGCCCAGGCCGCCAACCTTGGTCCGGTGGCCGTGGCCGCGGGCGATTCGGAGATCGTGGCGGCGGTGGTCGCCGCCGGTGGACGGGCGGTCCTCACCGATCCCGATCTGCCCTCCGGCTCCGACCGGCTGGTGGCGGCCCTGGCCGAGCTGGACCCCCGGGGCGTCCACGACGTGGTCATCAACCTGCAGGGCGACATGCCCTTCGTGGCGCCGGCCGACCTCGCGGCCTGCGCGGCCCTGCTGAGCGACCAGCCCGCCTGCGACATCGCCACCATCGTGGAGAAGGAAGCCTCGCCAGAGGTCCGCACCAATCCCGACATGGTCAAGGCGGTGCTGGCCATGCAACCCGACGGCAGGACCGGCCGGGCGCTCTATTTCACCCGCTCCACCCTCTATGGCGACGGACCGGTGTGGCACCACCACGGCATCTACGCCTATCGCCGTGCGGCCCTGGAGGCTTTCACGGCGGCCAAGCCGTCGCCGCTGGAGCAGCGGGAGAAGCTGGAACAGCTGCGGGCCATGGAGCTGGGACTGTCTATCTGGGCGACGGTGGTCGACAGCGCGCCAATCTCGGTGGACAACCCCGCCGATCTTGAGCGGGCGCGGGCCCATGCTCGGCAAATCGGGGACAGGTCATGAGCAAGGGGCGGATCGCCTTCCAGGGGGAGCTGGGCGCCAACAGCCACGAGGCCTGCGTGGCGGCCTTCCCGGACATGACACCGGTGGCCCACCCGACCTTCGAGGAGGCCTTCGAGGCCATCAAGTCCGGCGATTGCCAGCTGGGCATGATCCCGGTGGAGAACTCCATCGCCGGCCGGGTCGCCGATGTTCACCACCTGCTGCCCAATTCGGGGCTGAAGATCATCGGCGAGCGGTTCAAGCCGATCCACTTCCAGCTGATGGTCAATCCCGGCGTGAAGCTGGAGGAGGTCAAGACCGTCGCCTCCATGCCCATCGCCCTGGCCCAATGCCGCAAGACCATCCGCCGGCTGAAGCTGAAGACCGAGCAGGTCGGCGACACCGCCCTCTCGGCCAAGCTGCTGTCCGAGCATCCCGATCCTACGAAGGCCGCGATCGCGCCGGCCCTGGCCGCCGAGCTCTATGGCCTGGAGATCCTCGCCCGGGACATCGAGGACACCCACAACAACACCACCCGCTTCCTGGTGATGACCGCCGACAAGGCGCCGTCGCCCCCGCCCTTCACCAGCCCCTGCGTGACCAGCTTCGTGTTCCGGGTGCGCAACCTGCCGGCGGCCCTCTACAAGGCCATGGGCGGGTTCGCCACCAACGGGGTGAACATGACCAAGCTGGAGAGCTACATGGAGAACGGCGCCTTCACGGCGACCTTCTTCTACTCCGAGGTCGACGGCCGCCCGGAAGACCGCAACCTGGCGCTGGCCTTCGAGGAGCTGCAGTTCTTCTCCGAGCAGTTCGAGATCCTCGGCGTCTACCCCGCCGACCCGTTCCGGACCCGTGTCTGATGCGCACCATCGAGATGGACAGCGCGGCCTATCCCAGCATCAAGGCCTTCTGCGAGGACCTGAAGACCGAGATCCGGGCCCTGCCCGGGCACGGCTCCAGCATCGAGGCCTTCGTGGACTCGATGATCTGGGCCAACGGCATGAGCGAGCTGGCGCCGCCCTACATGATCCGGGTGCGGGGCCTGAACGGCGGACCGCTGGCCGAGTTCGTCAGGGATCTCTCCAATGCGCTCGGCCAGGCCCGCATGGAGATCCGCAACCGCCGGTTCGAGGACGTCGAGGTGATCCTGTCGCTGCGGCGGTAGGTCAGGCGGCGTCCAGCGCCCGCAACAGACTGTCGGCGGGCACACCCCATTGTCGGTGCAGTTTCGCCATCATGGCCGGGGTCAGGCTGCGTCGGCCGTTGAGCACCTCCGAGGCGCGCGACCGAGATCCCAGGAGCTGGGCGAGATCGGTCTGGGTCAAACCCTTCAACTCCATGGCGAAGCGAATGGCGTCCAGCGGCTCGGCGGGCTCGATCGGCCAGCGCCGGCGCTCATAAGCCTCGATGAGATCCGACAGCACGGCAAACCGGTCAGCTTGAGCGCTGCCCTCCGCCGGCTGCGCCTCAAAATACCGTGCGACCTCGGAAAGGGCCCAGTCGTAGTCGACCTCATTGTGCAGGGCTCGGATATCCATCACACGGTCTCCACATCGATGCGGTCGTATTCGGCGTGCGTGCCTACGAACTTGATCAGCACGCGCCGGTAGCCGTAGGCCACATGGACGACCAGTCGGAACTTGTTGCCGCCGATGTCGAAGACGAGACGGTTGTCCGCCACGAAATCCACGGCCGCGCCGAACATCGCCTTGACCTCCGACGGTCCTGACCAGCTCGCCTGATTGACGAGGCCGTACCAGGACCGCAGAGGCCGTTCCGCCTGCGGATGCCGTTCCCAGAATTGGATCAGAGTCCGCTTGGCGATGATCTGCACGACGAGAGACTAGCATGTTCCCTACGTGGGAACAACACTTACGCCGCCGCGGCGATCAGGGCGTCGTCGATCTGGGTGGCCCGGGTGTCTGCGGGGCGCGAGGTCATGCGGGCCGCATAGTCCTTGAAGACCGGGCGCGGCTCGATGGTGCTGAACTGCATGCCCCAGGCCAGGTGCGAGGCGACATAGAGGTCGGCGGCGGTGAAGCTGTCGCCCACTAGGTAGGCCCGCCCGGTGAGCGCCTTTTCCAGGGTGTCCATGACGTCGCCCAGGTCACCCCAGCCGGCCGAGCGCTTGCTGTCGGCGGAGACTTCGAAGCCCAGGCTCTTGACCGTGACCGCGGCCTCCAGCGGGCCGGCGGCGAAGAACAGCCAGCGGTAATAGTCGCCGCGCAACTTGCTCCCCACCGGGGGCGCCAGATTGGCCTGCGGGAAGGCGTCGGCCATGTAGGCGCAGATGGCGGCGCACTCGGTGATTACGGTGTCGCCGTGCTTGACGGCCGGCACCTTGCCCATGGGGTTCACCGCCAGATAGGCCGGGTCCTTCATGGCGTCGAAGTCCAGGATCTGGGTCTCGTAGGGCTGGCCCACCTCCTCCAGCAGCCAGCGGATGATGCGGCCCCGCGACATGGGGTTGGTGTAGAAGACGAGTTGGTCCGACATGGCTGTTCCTCCGGTGTTGGAAGCACCCTAGCCCAGGCTGCTGACAGCAGTATGGCAGCAGTGGAGACCAGTTCCTCCCCCAGTGCGAAGCACGGTTCGGGGGAGGTGGATCGGCGAAGCCGAGACGGAGGGGGTTAGGCCCGTTCCATCACATCCATGCTGGGTGGCAGGCCCGAGCCCCCTCCGTCACGCGCCTGTGGCGCGCGCCACCTCCCCCGAACCGGCCTGCGGCCTGGGGGAGGAATGGAAGTCTAGCTCTCCGCCCAGGCCTTGATGAGCTGGTGGGCGATGGCCATGGGGCCCGGCGCGAAGGTGTTGGGCAGCTTGCCGGCCAGCAGGGTGCGGGCCTCTTCCTTGGTGAACCAGCGGACCTCGGACAATTCGGTCTGGTCCGGCGTGGCCTCGTCGTCCTCCACCTGGGCGATCAGGCCGATCATCAGGGAGGACGGATAGGGCCAGGGCTGGGTGGAGTGGTAGACGACCGACGAGGTCTTCAGCCCCGCCTCCTCGTGCAGCTCGCGCGCGCAGGCCTCCTCGATGGTCTCACCGGGCTCCAGGAAGCCGGCCAGGGAGGAGAACATACCGGCGGGCCAGATCTCCTGGCGGCCCAGCATGCAGCGCTCGCCGTGGACGGCCAGCATGATCACCACGGGATCGGTGCGGGGGAAGTGCTCGGCCTTGCAGGCGGGGCAGGCGCGCTTCCAGCCGCCTTCCGCCACCAGGGAGGGCTCGCCGCAATTGGCGCAGTGCTTGTGGCGCCGGCGCCATTCGAACATCTGCTTGGCGGTGGCCAGGATGGCGGCGTCGGTGTGGGGCAGGCGGGTGGCGAGCGCCCGAAGGTCTTCGAATCGCCCCAGGCCCTGCAGCGGCCCGTCGCAGGGGTCGGCGCCCCCGTCCAGGTCGACGGCGAAGACCGCGGTCTCCTTCCACAGGCCCATGAACAGCAGGGTCTCGGCCCCGCCGGAGAGCTCGGCGACCATCCTGGCCGGCAGGTAGGCGATCTGGACCCCGCCCTCCTTGCTGTTCTCCACCAGGGGCTTGCCGTTCCAGAGGGCGATCCCGAGGGAGTCGTCGGATTTGAGCTGGGCGTTCAGCCAGTCGTCGTCCTTCCGGCGCTCGCTGGCGCGGTTCAGGGGGTTTCCGGCGAAGGTGTTCTGGAAGGAAGAAAGAGCCATGAAAGCTCTCTTAGCGTCGCCCAAGCTTGCGCGCGAGCCTCAAGCTCGCGATATAGGGGGTGGAGATCGGCGACGGGCGGACGCCTCGCCAACCCGGTCAGGTCCGGAAGGAAGCAGCCGCAACGAGTTTCGCTCCGGGTCGTCGTTCGGTCTCCACCCATCCTATCTCGACAAAGCGCCAACGGCGCGGGGCGCATGGCCGACGAAGATCTCTCGCCCGATCCAGAAACGCCCGAGCGTGATCCCAATACCGAGGACATGTTCGGCGCGCCGCCGCCCGCGCCGGTGACGCCTCCGCAGGAGGCCTCGGCCGCCTACACCGTCATCGCCCGCAAGTACCGGCCCCGCACCTTCGACGACCTCTATGGCCAGGAAGCCATGGTGCGGACGCTGAAGAACGCGTTTTCCACCGGCCGCATCGCCCACGCCTTCATGCTGACCGGGGTGCGCGGGGTGGGCAAGACCACCACCGCCCGCCTGCTGGCCCGGGCCCTGAACTACGAGACCGACGCCATCCACGAGCCGACCCTGGATCTCCGCGAGGAGGGCCGGCACTGCAAGGCGATCATCGAGGGGCGGCACATGGATGTGCTGGAGCTCGACGCCGCCAGCCGCACCAAGGTGGAGGACATGCGCGAGCTGCTGGACGGGGTGCGCTACGCCCCCGTCGAGGCGCGCTACAAGGTCTACATCATCGACGAAGTGCACATGCTCTCCACCTCGTCCTTCAACGCCCTGTTGAAGACCCTGGAAGAGCCGCCGCCGCACGTGAAGTTCATCTTCGCAACCACCGAGATCCGCAAGGTGCCGGTGACCATCCTCTCGCGCTGCCAGCGGTTCGACCTGCGCCGGGTGGAGCCCGACGTGATCGTCAAGAACCTGGAAATGATCACCGAGGCCGAGGGCGTGCGCGTCGACGCCGAGGGCCTGTTGCTGATCGCCCGGGCCGCCGAGGGCTCGGTGCGCGACGCCCAGTCGATGCTGGACCAGGCCATCGTCCAGGGAGAGCCCGGCCAGACGGTGCCGGGCGCCCTGATCCGCGACATGCTGGGCCTGGCCGACCGGGCGCAGACCATCACGCTCTTCGAACAGACCATGCGCGGCGAGCCCGGCCCCGCCATCGAGACCTTCCGCACCCTCTACGGCTATGGCGCCGATCCGGGCCAGGTGATGCTGGACCTGCTGGAGCACGCCCATTCCGCCTCGGTGGCCAAGGCCATCGGGGCGCATGCCCTGATCATGCCGCGCGAACAGGCCGGCCGACTGGCGGCCATCGGCGCCGCGGTCTCGGCGGGTACCCTGTCGCGCATGTGGCAGATGCTGCTGCGGGCCTATGACGAGGTGCGTCGCTCACCCGATCCGGCCGCCGCCGTGGACATGGCCCTGATCCGCCTGGCCTACGCCGCCGACCTGCCCGGGCCCGAGGAGGCGCTCAGGCGCATCCAGACCGGCGATCCGGTGGGTGGCGCGCCCGCGCCGTCCGGCGGTGGTGGCGGCGGCGGCGCTGCGAACCAGGGCGGCGGCGGAAGCGTGACGGCCCAGGCCCGCGTCCTGGCGCCCGAGCCCCAGGCGGCCGAGGCGCCGCCGGTGCTGCAGTCCTTCGCCGACGTCATCGCCCTGATCGAGAAGAAGCGCGACATCGCCCTGCGCCTGGACGTCGAGCGCTATGTGCGCCCGGTCAGCTTCCGGCCCGGCGCCATCGAATTCGAGCCTGCCCCCGGCGCGCCCTCGAACCTGGCCCAGCGCCTGATCGGCCGCCTGAGGGAGTGGACCGGCCAGCCCTGGCTGATCGCCGCCCAGGGCGGCGGCGGAGCCGAGAGCCAGTGGGAACGGCAGAAGCGCGAGGAGCGCGAGGTCCGCTCCGAGATCGAGCAGGACCCCTTTGTCCTCTCGGTGATGAAGAGCTTCCCGGGCGCCGAGATCGTCAGCATCCGCACCCTGCCGACGCCGGAGGCCTCGCCGGCCGACGCGCCGCCGGAAGACGACGAAGACTAGCCAGTTCATGACGCGAGTGAGGGTTCGATGAAGGATTTGGGCGGCCTGATGAAACAGGCCCAGGCGATGCAGCAGAAGCTGGCCGAGGCGCAGGAGCGTCTGGCTCAGCTGGTGATCGAGGGCACCTCGGGCGGCGGCATGGTCAAGATCACCCTGAAGGGCACGGGCGAACTGGCCTCGGTCGAGATCGACGAGAGCCTGCTGGCGCCGGGCGAGGGCGAGGTGATCTCCGAGCTGATCGTCGCCGCCCACGCCGACGCCAAGCGCAAGCTGGACGAACAGCAGGCCCAGCTGATGCGCGACGCCGCCGGCCCGCTGGCGGGCATGGGCCTGCCGGGCATGCCGAAGTTCTAGAGCTTCAGCTCTAGCCGGGTCACGGTGTTGGTGCGGTCCATCAGCTCCTGAGTGGCGGCTCCGATCGGGACGAAACCGTGAGCGAGCCAGAAGCGTAGGGCCGCCGGGTTCTGCTCCTGGACGATCAGGCGGACAGCCCGGCCGTCCTGGCTGAAGATCCAGGTCTTCACGGCCGCCAGGATCCGTTCGCCCAGCCCCTGGCCCCGGTCCTCGGGCGCGACGAGCAGCAGGCCCAGATACCAGACATGGCGCTCGGGGAAGTCCCGCAGCAGCTCGACGGCGGCGGTCAGGCCGTGGTCGGTCCAGGCTCCGATGACGAACTTGTCGCGCAGCGGATGATCGGGCGGGGCGTCGGTCAGCAGGGCGTGGGCGGCATAGGGACCCGGCGGATGGCCGGAGACCAGGATCTCGAAGTCCTCGCAGCGCTCCAGCAGAACCTGAAGCTCCTCCACCGCCGACCCGGAGATGAGGGCCAGTTGGGCGCCCTCGACGAGGGGCAGATCGGGCGTGGTCATGGCGCGGGTCGCCCTCGACATCTACATAGGAACCACCCGACAATCCCCTGAATCGCCCCCGCATCGCCAGGAGCCAGATTGGCCGCCTCCGCAGGACCCGAAATCGAGCGCCTGATCTCGCTGCTGTCGAAGCTGCCGGGCCTGGGCCCGCGCTCGGCGCGCCGCGCGGCGCTCGCCCTGCTCAAGCGGCGGGAGCAGCTGCTGCAGCCCCTGGCCGAGGCCCTGGCGGTGGCGTCCGAGCGGGTTAAGACCTGCTCCACCTGCGGCTCGCTGGACACCCAGGATCCCTGCGCCATCTGCGACGACCGCTCCCGCGACCCGACCCTGGTCTGCGTCGTGGAAGAGGTGGGCGCGCTCTGGGCCATGGAGCGGGCCAGCGCCTTCCGCGGCCGCTACCACGTCCTGGGCGGCCTGCTCTCGGCCCTGGACGGCGTGGGCCCCGAGGCCCTGCGGGTCAATTCCCTGGTGACGCGGGCCATGGAGGAGGGGGTCACCGAGGTGATCCTGGCCCTGCCGGCCACGGTGGACGGCCAGACCACCGCCCATTACCTGGCCGAACGCCTCTCCAACGCCCACGTCTCGGTGACCATGCTGGCGCGCGGTGTGCCGGTGGGAGGCGAGCTGGACTGGCTCGACGACGGGACCATCGCCCAGGCCATGCGGGCGCGGCGTCCGGCCTAGGGCCGACGCGCCACCCAGACCAGGCCCGACCAGCTGTGGCCGTCGTAGGTGGCCGTGAAGTCGAGCGTTTCCTCCCGCTGCAGTCCGAGTTTGCGCATCACCGCCTGAGAGCGGTGGTTGTCGGGCGCGGTGTAGCTGAGCACTTCCTCCAGGCCGCAGCGGGTGAAGCCGTCGATGAGGCTGGCGCGGGCGGCCTCGGTGGCGATGCCAGAGCCCCAGCTCGCGCGCGTCAGGCGCCAGCCGATCTCCACATTGGGTGAGCGGGGGTGCCAGGTGTCGATGGGCATGATCCCGACATAGCCGAGGAAGACGCCCGCAGGGTCGGTGACCACCCAGCGCGTGTAGCCCAGGCGGTCATGGGCGGCGCGGTAGCGGGCCATCTTGGCCGCGGCGGCGGCGCGGTCCACCGGCCCGCCGGCGTCGGCCTGGACCTCCGGGTCGGCCAGCATGGCCGCGAAGGCGTCGAGGTCGTCGTCGCGCCAGGGCCGCAGGATCGTCCGGTCGGTGGTGATCATGGCGGCGCCTCCCGGGAATCTGGTAGCACGGCGGCAGGCCGACGAACGAGGCGCCCATGTACGGAATCCTTTGCGCGACCCCGGAGGAGCTGGCGGCCCTGCAGGCGCGATTGTCGGTCAGCTCCCAGCCGGCGGCCTATGGCCCCACCCAGGTCTGGACCGGGACCCATCAGGGGGCAGACTTCGCCCTGGCCCTGGCCGGCATGGGCAAGGTCAACGCGGCGGCCGCCGCAACCCTGCTGCTGTCGGTCTTCCATGCCGACACCCTGATCTTCGCCGGCGTGGCGGGGGGGCTGAACCCGGCGCTGGGGGTAGGGTCGGTGCTGCTGGCGGAACGGCTGGACATCCACGACTACGGCCACGTCTTCGAGGGCGCCTTCACCCCGACGCGGTCGGGGCAGATGCCGATCGGGGCCGCGCGGCTGACCGCCCTGACGCCGGTGGCGGGGCCGGTCGCGGCAAACCTCGCCAGGCTGCGGGACACCGTCGCCGGAGAGCTTGGCCACCCTATCGCGCTCGGCGGCGTGATCACCGCCGACTATTTCCTCAACTGCGCGGTGACGCGGGACCAGCTGCACGCGGCCTTCGGCGCCGACGCCATCGACATGGAGTCCGGCGCCGTGGACCAGGTGGCCCTGGCCTGGGGCCGCCCGCTCTATGTGATCCGCACGCTTTCGGACTTGGCCGGCGAGGAGAGCCACCTCAGCTATCTGGAGATGGCGCAGATGGCGGCCGACAACTCGGCCCTCTGCGTTCCGGCCCTGCTGGCGATTCTCGCCGACTCCGCGTAAAGAACGGAGCATGAACTCGCTGCTGATCTTCCTCGTCATCGCCCTCGTGGCGGCCGCCATCGGCTTCACCTGGGCCCTGATGGAGCGCGGCCGCGCCAACCGGGCCGAGGCGCGGTCCTGGGCGCTGCAGGATTCAGCCTCGCGCCTGAAGCTCATCGAGGAGCAGGGCGGGCGCAACGCGGCCATCATCCAGGCCGAGGCCGCCAACGCCATCGCCGAACAGGTGCTCAAGCGCGCCGACGAGACCTTCCACAACCGCGAGCAACTGGCCCAGGCGCGTCTGGAGGCCCAGCTGAAGCCGGTGGCCGAGAGCCTGGCCAAGTTCCAGGAGCAGGTCGTCGCCGTCGAGAAGACCCGCGCCGAGGAGACCGGCGGCCTGAAGGCCCAGATCAGCCAGCTGCTGCTGGCCTCGACCGCCACCCAGGAGGAGGCCCGCAAGCTGTCGGCCGCCCTGCGGCGGGGGGCGGGCGTCCAGGGCCGCTGGGGCGAGCAGACCCTGCGCAACGTCCTGGAGGCCGCCGGCCTGCACAACCGTTACGACTTCGACGAGCAGACCTCGACGGACACCGAGGAGGGCCGCCGGCGGCCTGACGTCACCGTACGCCTGCCCGGCGGAGCGGTGTTCGTCATCGACGCCAAGTGTTCCCTCAACGCCTTCCTCGACGCCCAGGACGCCACCGACGAGGTGATCCGCGAGGCCTGCTACGTCCGCCACGCCCAGAGCGTGCGGAGCCACATGGTCGGTCTCTCGGGCAAGTCCTACTGGGACCAGTTCAACCAGGGCTCGCCGGACTTCGTGGCCATGTTCATCCCCGGCGACAGCTTCCTGGCCGCGGCCCTGGACCGCATGCCCGAACTGATGACCGAGGCCATGGACAAGCGGGTGCTGGTGGTGACGCCGACCACCCTGTTCGCCCTGTGCAAGGCGGTGGTCTACGGCTGGCGGGTGGAGGAACAGGCCGCCAACGCCCAGGAGATCTCCAAGCTGGGGCGCGAGCTCTACAAGCGCCTGTCGGTGATGGGGGGCCACGCGGCCTCGGTCGGCAAGGCCCTGGAGGCCGCTGTCGGCCGCTACAACTCCTTCGTCGGCTCGCTGGAGACCCAGGTCATGACCCAGGCGCGCCGCTTCGAGGACCTGCAGGTGGACCACGAGGGCAAGGAGCTTCCGGAGCTCGGGCCCGTCGAGACCGGCATCCGGCCGCTGACCAAGCTGGCCATCGAGGCGCCGGAGGAAACCGCGCCGCCGTCGGCCGCCGTCTTGACGCTCAAAGGCGGCTGACCTACCTGAAAACCATGGCTCTCCGCGAAATCCTTGTTGTCCCCGACCCCGTGCTGAAACAGGTCTCCACCCCCGTCGAGGTGGTGGACGATGAGCTGCGCGCCCTGATGGACGACATGCTGGAGACGATGTACGCCGCGCCCGGCATCGGCCTGGCGGCGATCCAGGTGGGCGTGCCCAAGCAGGTGATCGTCATGGACCTGGCGCCCCCCGACACCCCGCCCGCGCCCCGCTATTTCGTGAACCCCGAAATCCTCTGGTCGTCGGAAGACACCGCCCCTTACGAAGAGGGCTGCCTGTCGATCCCCGAGATCTATGACGAGGTCGAGCGCCCCGCCCGGGTGAAGCTGAAATACCTGAACTACCAGGGCGAGGAGGTGATCGAGGACGCCGAGGGCCTGTTCGCCGTCTGCATCCAGCACGAGATGGATCACCTGAAGGGCGTGCTCTTCATCGACTACCTCTCGCGCCTGAAGCGCGACCGGGCCGTCGCCAAGGTAAAGAAGCAGGTCCGGGCCGCCTAAAGACCTTCGTGAGGGGTCCGCCCGCGCGGGAGGGGACGATCGGTCATGGACGTGACCGACTGCCCCGACCAGATCCCCCCCGGGATCCGATCCCGACCTCACCCGATAATCCTTTTCAGGGCCGCGGTTCGATCGGTCGCCTACGCGGGCCGGTAAGCGCTCCGGACCTGGGCGCTGGATATCAATGGAGCCGACCGGGCGTGATGGCGTTTTCTGGTGCGGTCCCCAAAATGAGGATTGTTTCCGGCGCACATGACCGACACCTCGCCGACGGGTCACAACCGGCCGTTTCCCTACAATAGGCTCGAGGCGTTCCTCGCCCAGCCTGGGCTGGACGACGCCATGCGCGCGTCGACCAGCGGAGCCTTGGCCTATTACGACGCCGCGCCCGATCTTCACCGCGACGTCAAGGACATCAACAGGTTCCTGCTGGGGGTTCTGGCCCTCTATCTGGACGCCAGCGGCGGACTTACCCATCGTCGCCTGCGGGAACTGTCGGGCAAGAGCGGCATCCTCAGCGCCGGGACCGCGACGGCGGTTCTGCTGCGTCTGCAGTTGATCGGCTACGTGACCCGCACCGAGGCCGCCAACGGCCTCAGCCGGCCCTACAAGCCCACGCCGGCCATGCAGGCCGCCTTCCGGGGGCGGATGCGGGTCGAGTTCCAGGCCCTGACTCATGTGACCCACGAGATCGACGAGATGCTCGCGCGGATTGACGAGCCGGAGGTGTTCGCCATGCTGATGACGATGATGGGGGATCAGTCGATGCAGGCGGCGGGTTCGCCCAATCCCGACATCGCCGCGTTCAACGCGCTCTCCATGCGCTCGGCGGGCCTGCTGATCCTGTTCGACGTGATGATCAAGGCCGACAGCGGAGCGGCCTTCCCGCCAGAGGGCGAGGTCGAGCTGTCGGTGGCCGCCATCGCCCGGCGCTACCAGGTTTCGCGCAGCCACGTGCTGTCGGTGCTGCGGGACATCGAGGCCGCGGGTTGGATCGAGAAGGGCCCCAGGGACGGGGCGTGGATCCTGCTGCCCGCCCTGCGGGCCGACATCCGCACCTTCTACGGCATCACCTATCTAGGCCTGATCCGCGCCAGCGAGATGGCGTTCGAGCGGCTGGAGGCGGAGAAGAAGGCGGGGTGAAGGTGAGGCGCCCTCTCCCTCAGGGGAGAAGGCCTCGGGTTTGCTAGTTCTTCGCGTCGGCCGCGGCGGCGTCGATCTTGGCGTCGGCGGTGGCGGCGGCCTCGCTGGCCTTGTCGCCCGCCTTGTCGGCGCCTTCCTTCAGTTCCGCGCCGGCGGTGGCGAAGGCTTCCTTGGCCACGGCGCCGGCTTCGGCCGCGCCTTGCTTGATGTCGTTGCCCACCGCCTTCATCTCGGGGCTGGTGGCGACGTCCTTGGTGGCCTCGCCGATCTTGGCGGCCGCGGCCTTGGCGTTCTCGCCCGCGTCGGACTGTTCGGACTTGGAGCAGGCGGCCACCGATAAGGTGGCGACGGCGAGGGCGGCGAGGACGTAGCGCATGGAAGAAATCTCCGGGGTAAGCGTGGCAGTAACGGCCACGCTTGCTTGCGGTTCCCTATTTCCCCCCACGCCGCTAAACGAAGCGCCATGCGCCTGGCCTTCCTTGGAACTCCCGACTTCGCTGTCGCCTGCCTGTCGGCCCTGGTGGACGCGGGCCATGAGATCGCGGCGGTCTATTCGCAGCCGCCCGCCCCGCGCGGCCGGGGCCAGGAACTGAAGCCGTCACCGGCCCACGCCTTCGCCCTCGAACGCGGCATCCCGGTGCGGACCCCGGTGTCCATGCGCGATCCCGCCGAGATCGCCGCCTTCGCCGCGCTCAATCTGGACGCCGCCGTGGTGGTGGCCTTCGGCCAGATCCTGCCGGGCGAGGTGCTCGACGCCCCCCGGCTGGGGTCCTTCAACCTCCACGCCTCCCTGCTGCCGCGCTGGCGCGGGGCCGCGCCGATCCAGCGGGCGATCATGGCCGGCGACCGGGTGACCGGGGTCGAGGTCATGCGCATGACCGAGGGCCTGGACGAGGGGCCGGTCCTGGCCTCGGAGACCCTGCGCATCGACGCCCTGGAGACAGCCGGGACCTTGCACGACCGGTTGGCGGCGGTGGGCGCGGACCTGCTGGTGCGCACCATGGCCGCGGTGGCCAAGGGTGAGGCTGTCGCCACGCCGCAGGCCGAGGACGGTCTGACCTACGCCAAGAAGATCCGCCCCAAGGAAGCGCGGCTGCGCTGGACCAAGCCCGCCGCCGAAATCGACCGCAAGATCCGCGGCCTGTCGCCCTTCCCGGGCGCCTGGTTCGAACTGCCCACCGAGAAGGGGCCGGTGCGGGTGAAGGCCCTGCTGTCCCAGGTGGAGGAGGGTTCCGGAGCCGCCGGACAAGTCCTCGATGAGAGGCTGCTGATCGCCTGCGGCGACGGCGCTGTGCGCCTGCTGCGGGTGCAGCGGGAGGGCAAGGGGCCCCAGGAGGCCGAGGTCTTCCTGCGCGGCCTGCCGGTGGCGGCGGGGACGGTCGTTCTCTGATGCCCCGCTACCGCATGACCATCGAATATGATGGCCGACCCTATAAGGGTTTCCAGGCCCAGGCCGACCTGCCCACCGTCCAGGGCTCCCTGGAGCGGGCCGTCCACGCCTTCTGTGGCGAGGACGTGCGGGTCAATGCGGCGGGGCGCACCGACACCGGTGTCCATGCCCTGGGGCAGGTGATCCACATTGACCTGGAGAAGGACTGGCGGCCGGAGGTGGTGCGCAACGCCATCAACGCCCACCTGGTCCCCGAGCCGATCGCGGTGCTGGACTGCGAGATCGCGGTGGGCGACTGGCACGCCCGGTTCTCGGCGACGGAGCGTCGCTACCTCTATCGCATTCTCAACCGCGAGAGCCCGCCGGCCCTGGACCGGGGCCGGGTCTGGCACGTGCGCAAGCCGCTGGACGCGCAGGCCATGCACGCGGCGGCCCAGACCCTGGTCGGCCACCACGACTTCACGACGTTCCGCGACCTCGCCTGCCAGGCCAAGTCGCCGATGAAGACTATGGATTTCGCCCAGGTGCGCCGGGAGGGCGACGAGGTGGTGCTGGCGTTCGCCTCGCGCTCCTTCCTGCACCGGCAGGTCCGCTCGATGACCGGCACCCTCGCCGAGGTGGGCGTCGGGCGGTGGGAGGTGGAGGATGTGCGCGCGGCGCTTGAGGCGCGCGACCGAACCGCCTGTGGGCCGGTGGCGCCGTCGGACGGGCTGTATCTGACGGCGGTGAGGTACTAGGCCTTGAAGGCCTCGAAATAGCGCTCGATCACGCGCTCATAGACCGCCTGCAGCTGGTGAATTTCCGAGACCGGGGCGCGCTCGTCGACGGCGTGCATGGTCTTGCCCACCAGGCCCAGCTCCACGACCGGGCACAGGGCCCGGATGAAGCGGGCGTCCGAGGTGCCGCCGGTGGTGGAGAGCTCGGGGCCCTTGCCGGTGATGTCGGCCACGGCGGCGGCCACCACGTCGGTGAAGGGACCGGGCTCGGTGAGGAAGGCCTCGCCGCTGATGGAAGGCGTCACCACGATATTGCCCTGGAAGCCGGCCAGGGCCTCGCGGGCCTCGCCTTCGATCCAGTCGGCCAGGCTCTGACCGGTGTGGTTGGGATTGAAGCGGATGTTCAGCCGGGCCTTGGCGGCGGCCGGGATGAGGTTGGTGGTGGCGTTGCCCACGTCCACCGTGGTGACCTCCAGATTCGAGGGCTGGAAGCCCAGGAAACCGGTGTCCAGCTCGTGCTCCGACAGGCGGTGCAGCAGGGCGACCAGCACCGGCACCGGATTGGCGGCGCGGTGCGGATAGGCCACGTGACCCTGGACACCCTCCACCACGATCTCGACGTTGATCGAGCCCCTGCGGCCGATCTTGATCATGTCCCCGAAGGTTTCGGCGCTGGAGGGCTCGCCCACCACGCAGTGATCGATGACCTCACCCTCGGCTTGCAGAGCCTGGACCACCATCTTGGTGCCGTGGGTGGCGATACCTTCCTCATCCCCGGTGATGAGGAAGGACAGGGAGCCTGCGACCTGGCCCGCCGCGATGGCCTTGGCGCAGGCGGCGGCGAAGGCGGCCACGC
>JAZKFM010000374.1:0-6695 GCA_040386415.1 Pseudomonadota bacterium | reverse complement strand
GTTCTCCAGCCGGGTCTGGGCGGTGGGCGTCTTGTCCAGGCGCAGGGCGTCGGTATAGCCGCTCTCCTCCAGCACCTGCTCGGTGAGGCGGGCGTGGTGCAGGGTCTCGGCCTGGGACCGCCAGCGGTCGAGATCGCGCAGGAAGTTGGACAGCGCCGTGCGGGTGCGCGCCGCCAGCTCGTCGGTCAGCACCACCTCGCGGGCCGCCGTCATCACCGGCACCCCGTTCAGCCGGGCGATCTGCAGCAGCTTCTGGACCGTGGTGTCGCCGATCCCCCGCTTGGGCGTGTTGACGATGCGCTCGAAGGCCAGGTCGTCGTCGGGCGACTGGATCAGCCGCAGATAGGCGTGGGCGTCTCGGATCTCGGCGCGCTCGAAGAACCGGGGACCGCCCACCACCGTGTAGGGGATGGAGAGCAGGACGAACCGCTCCTCGAAGGCGCGCATCTGGAAGGAGGCGCGGACCAGGATGGCCATGTCGCGGTACTTGCGCGGCTCCTTCTCCGTGCCGCCCTTTTTCGCCCGCTCGATCTCGTCGGCGATCAGCCGGCTCTCGGCCTCGCCGTCCCAGACTCCGCGCACGATGACCTTCTCGCCCCCGTTCTGCTCGGTCCAGAGGGTCTTGCCCAGCCGGCCCTTGTTGGCGCTGATCAGGCCCGAGGCGGCCGCCAGGATGTGGCTGGTGGAGCGGTAGTTGCGCTCCAGGCGCACCACGGTGGCGCCCGGGAAGTCGCGCTCGAAGCGCAGGATGTTGTCCACCTCGGCGCCGCGCCAGCCATAGATCGACTGGTCGTCGTCGCCCACGCAGCAGACGTTCTGGCTGGCCTGTCCGAGCAGGCGCAGCCACAGGTACTGGGCGACGTTGGTGTCCTGGTACTCGTCCACCAGGATGTAGCGGAACCGGCGGTGGAACTCCGCCAGCACCTCGGGCTGCGACATGAAGATGGTCAGGTTGTGCAGCAGCAGGTCGCCGAAGTCGCAGGCGTTCAGCACCCGCATGCGTTCCTGGTACAGGCGGTAGAGGGCCTGGCCCTTGCCGTTCGCGAACTCCTTGCCCTCGTTGGCGGGCAGGCGATCGGGCGTCCAACCGCGGTTCTTCCAGTGGTCGATCAGCCCGGCCAGGGTCTTGGGTGTCCAGCGCTTGGCGTCGATGTTCTCGGCTTCCAGCACCTGTTTGATCAGGCGCTCCTGGTCGTCGGTGTCCAGGATCGTGAAGTTCGACTTCAGCCCCACCAGCTCGGCGTGGCGGCGCAGCACCTGGGCGGCCACGGAGTGGAAGGTGCCCAGCCAGCGCAGGCCCTCAGCCTGGGGGCCGATGATGGCGGTGATCCGCTCGCGCATCTCGCGCGCCGCCTTGTTGGTGAAGGTCACCACCAGCAGTTCCCACGGCTTGGCCTTGCCGGTGGCCAGGATGTGGGCCAGCCGTGTGGTCAGCACCCGGGTCTTGCCGGTGCCGGCGCCGGCCAGCACCAGCACCGGGCCCTCGGTGGCCTCGACGGCGGCCCGCTGCTCGGGGTTCAGGCCCTCCAGATAGTCGGGGCCATGCACCCGCGCGAGATCGCTGATCCGCGGGGCGGGGAGGGGGGAGTCTTCAAACGAGTCATAGGACGACATTGGAACATATGTAGCACATCGGCCCGCCGACTTAAGGGGCCGCGCGCCGTGATCTGCGCCCCAAGGAACCGTGACCACTGGGGTTCGTTGTCTTCCCGACTTTAAACCTGGGAGGCAAAATTGGCTGAGAACTCTGGAAACGGCGGGACGCCCGTCCTGGCCTTCATCGTGGGCGGCTTGCTGGTGGTCGTCGCGGTCATCGGCTTCATGATGTATTCGGGCGGTGGCTTCGGCCAGTCCAAGAGCGTGGACATCAATATCAAGGCTCCCGACATCTCGGCGCCCGCAGCACCGGGCGGCTGAACGTGGCGAAAAGCTCCAACGGGACCGGGCCCTGGCTGGCCTTTCTGGTGGGCGGGCTGATCGTGGCGGTCGCCGTGATCAGCTACTTCGTCTATGCGGGCCGGCAGGCCGCGCCGGACCTCGGGTCGAGCGTCGACGTCAACCTGACCCTGCCCAAGCCGCCGCCGATGCCGGACGCGCCAAGGCTCCCCGACGCCCCGATCCCGGTTCCGAAGTGACGCCATGACCGACAAAACCCCGCCTCCGGCTGACCACCCCGGCGACCCAATACCCCGCGGGACCAGCCGCAATATCCCGCCGCTGGTCTGGGTGATCCTCGCCCTGCTGGTGGCGGTGATCGCCTGGGCGGCCACCCGTTACGACAAGACCAATGTCACGCCTCAGGGTGAGTCCGTGCCCGCGGTGGAGAACGCCGAAGGCGCGGCCACCGGCAAGGCGCCCTAGCCGCGCGCGAAACCCAGGGCGGCGACCCGGCAGGCCGAGGCCAGCGGACGCTCGCCCCGCGTCTCGTCCAGACGGGCGATCAGGCCGGCCAGGCTCAGGGCCTGGTCCTGCGCCATTTCCTCCAGCACCGCCCAGAACTCGGGCTCCAGCGCCATCGAGGTGGCGTGGCCGGCGAGCAGGATCGAGCGTTTACGCAATCTGGGCATTTGCACCCTTAGTCTCAGGTGTCGCTCCGGGGATGCAACACTCTTCGCAGGAGAAGTCGCCGTCGAAAATCGGGCTTGCCAAAAAATGACGCTGCCGTCATCTTTAATCCGAACATGGTTCGAAAGGTCCCTCCCATGACCAACGCCGTTGTCGATGTGCGCTACTCCACCCAGCCGTTGCCCAAGCCCGCCCTGCAGTGGCGCGTGGCTCTGAAGGCCTTGGGGCGCCTGCTGAACGACAAGGAGGCCACCGACCAGGTGTTCGAGATCATGCGGGCCCTGAACGGCACCTCGATGCGGGACGGCTATCTGAAGCTTCTGACCACGCCGCAGGGCGGGCGCATCGCCTATGAGCGGCCTGAACTGGCCGACAAGCTGATGGACGACGCTTGGCTGGACAGCTTCGCGCCGGGAACCGTCGGCGCGGCCTATCGCGACTTCATCCGCACCGAGCAGCTCTCCGCCGAAGGTCTCGCCGAGATCAGCCGCGAGGGCGCGCAGGGCGTCGACCTGCAGCATCCCTATGCCTGGATGGGCCGTCGAACCCGCGACGTGCATGACATCTGGCACATCCTGTCGGGCTATCACCGCGACGGCCTCGGCGAGGCCTGCCTGGTGGCCTTCTCCTACGCCCAGACCGGCGGCCTGGGCTGGGCCCTGATCGGTGTCGGCGCGGCGATCCGTTCGCGCAAGGGCGACCAGCCCTACGTCAAGGCGATCTGGCAGGGCTATAAGCGCGGCAAGGCGGCCGCCTGGCTGCTGGGCGAGGACTATGAGCGCCTGCTCAACGAACCGCTCGAGGCCGCCCGCAAGCGCCTGAACATCACGCCCGCGACCCGCTACATCGCCATTCCGCCGGAGGCTCGCGACTGGAGCCCGGAACAGCTGGCGATGGCCGCCTAGCTCTTGCTCTAACGCCTCGGTCTGGCGCATCCTTCGTGAAAACAAGGGATGGACGCCATGGAAGAGCCCAAGCGCGGACTTGGAGAGGCGATCGCGGCCTTGGGCCGCCTGCGCGCCACCGGCGACACCAAGCATGTGTTCGAGATCACCCGGGCCCTGGGTTCGCGAAAGCCGCCGGCCGGCTATGCCCGCCTGCTGACCACGCCCCAGGGCGGCCGCATGGCGTATGAGCGGGTGGAGCTGTGCGAGCGGTTCGGCGACGACGCCTGGCTGCGCAGTTTCGCACCCGGCACGGTGGGTGCGGCCTACCGGGACTTCATCGCCCGCAACAACATCTCTGCTGCGGGCCTGGCCGACGCCAGCGCGCGGGCCGCGTTTGGCCAGCCTCAGTACGAGCATCCCCACGCCTGGTACGGCCGCCGCAACCGCGACATCCACGACGTCTGGCATGTGCTGACAGGCTATGGGACCGACGGGCTGGGGGAGGGGTGCGTCGTGGCCTTCTCCTATGCGCAGACCGGCAGCCTGGGCCTGGCCTTCATCGCCCTGCACGTGGCCCGGACGGGCAAGCAGACCCGGCCCGACCTTCCGTTCTTCACCGCCGTCTGGCGCGCCTACCTGGCCGGACGCCGCGCGGCCTGGCTGCCGGGGGAGGACTATGAGCGGCTGTTCGCCGAGCCCCTGGAGAGCGCTCGTGAGCGGCTTGGCATCAGCCCGGCCGACACCTACCGCCAGATCCTGCGCGCCTTCGCGCCTCAGATGGCGGCCGCGGCCTAATCCTCGCGCTTGGCGCCATCCAGCAGGCGCACGACCTTCGCGGCCTCAGCCTTCTCGAGGACCTTCTCGCCCCTGGTGCGCCCGAACTTGGCCCGATTGGCCGCCGCCTGCGACTTGGCCTCCTGCTTGGCGCGGGCCTTCTTCGCCTTGTTGAAATTGACGATGTCGTTCATCGCGCCGCCGACTCCCGGGGCTGGATCACCACCGTCGACTCCAGATGCAGGGGCCGCTCGATGGGGATGGCGTAGGGCGCGCGGCCGGGGAAGACGCAGTTCTGCATGGAGAGCTCGCGGCGCAGGATCCAGCGGGTGATCGGCTGGCCCTGGGCCTTGCAGGCCAGGCCCACGGCCCAGGCCGGATAGGCGTTGGCGACGGGCCAGGCGAAGCCCATGGCGGGGCCGGCCGCCACGGCCTCGACCGCCGGCGTCACCGCTTCACCGCGCGAGGCGAAGCTCAGGCGATCGGGTTGGACCAGGCGCATGGAGAAGCCGCCATAACCCTTCACGTCGTCGCTGCCGCCGAGGCTCAGGCCGGGCACGCGCGCGGTGAGGGTGGTGTCGAACTCGATCCTCTGGCCCGCCGAGGTCGCCGGGCGGACCGTCACCTTGGTGATCTCGCGGGCCACATAGACCAGCTCGGGCTTGGAATTGACGATCCAGTCGACGTCGACGGTGAGCACGCCCGACCCGTCGGGCTGGCCCTGGAACTTCGTGCCGCGCACGAAGAAGGTCAGGCCCTTCATGAACCAGCCGTCGGCCACCACCTCCTCGCCGAGCCGTACCTGATGCCAGCTCCAGAACATGCCGCGCTGGTGAAGGTGGTCGGCGGGCCGGTCCTCGGTCAGCACCGTGCCGTCGGGGGCGTAGAGCGGATGGACGTAGTTCAGCCGGCCGGGCTGGCCCGGGTCGTTGGTCTGGGTCCGGTAGACGAGAACCGTTCGGCCGTTGTCGGTGAGGGTGACGCTGTCGGGCGCCAGCTTGGCGTCGATGGCCGCCCGCGCGGCGACAGGCGCGGACAGGACCAGCAGGGCGGCGAGGGCGGAGGCGAGCTTGCTCATGATTGCAGCCTAGCTTCTGACGCGGCGTCGCGCATCCGGCCGCGCATGAAACTTTGGACAGCCGGCGTTATGAAACCCAGCCCCGCTGCTGGGGGTTTGTCCCTGACCCAAACCCAGGAGACGAGCATGATCGCCACTTCAGATATCCTCGAACATATGGAGGTCGTCGGCTCGGATGGCGGTCACGTCGGACGTGTGGACCACGTGCTCGGCACAGACATCGAACTGGCCAAGATGGACCTTGGCGCCGGCCTCAAGCACCACCTGATCCCACTGACCTGGGTCGAACAGATCATCGACCAGAAGGTGCAGCTCAACATGACCAAGGACGCCGCCAAGGCCGCCTGGCGCGAGAAGCCCTAGCCCTCGAGGTCTTCCTTGCGGAAGGCCGGGTGCAGCGGAACGGCGAGTCCTTCGATGCGGGGCTCGCCGTCGCCGCGCCAGAGGGTGCAGACTACGGCGGTCAGCACCGCGCCCGCGTCGCCCAGATGCGCCGCGGCGTCGCGAACCGCCCCGCCGGTGGAGATCACGTCCTCGATCATCACGACACGGCGGCCTCTAACCTCCGAGCCTTCGACGGCCAGGCAGGTGCCGTAGGTCTTCGCTTGCTTGCGCACGAAGGCGGCGGGGATCCCGCTGATCAGCGACATCGCCGTGGCGATCGGCACGCCTCCCAGCTCCACGCCGGCCAGGACTTCGGTGTCGGTCGGCAGCAGCGGGATCATCGCCTCGGCCACCCGCCGCAGCAGGGCGGGGTCGGCCTCGAAGCGGTACTTGTCGAAATACTCGGTCGCCACCGCCCCCGACCGCAGGACGAAGGATCCGTGCAGCCGGGCGACGGCGCCGATATCGGTCGCGAGCGCGCGCTTGGCGTCCGCGTCCATGCCTATTTCAGCGAGCCGCAGAAGCGCTGGATGCGGCCGCAGGCGTCCTCCAGCACGCTGTTGGCCGTGGCGTAGCTGATGCGGAAATAGGGCGAGAGGCCGAAGGCCGCGCCGAACACCACAGAGACGCCCTCCTGCTCCAGCAGTTCGACGGCGAAGTCGGCGTCGCTGGTGATCACCTTGCCGCTGGGGGCGGTCTTGCCGATCAATTTCTCCACCGACGGATAGACGTAGAAGGCGCCTTCCGGGGTGGGGCAGTGCAGGCCGCTGGCCTGGTTCAGCATGGAGACCACCAGGTCGCGGCGCTGTTCGAACAGCTTGGCGTTGGGCTTGATGAAGTCCTGGGTGCCGTTCAGCGCCTCGACCGCCGCCCACTGCGAGATGGAGGAGGGGTTGGAGGTCGTCTGGCTCATGACCTTGGCCATGGACTTGATCAGGGCCTCGGGACCGGCGGCGTAGCCGATCCGCCAGCCGGTCATGGCGTAGGCCTTGGAGACCCCGTTCATG
>JAZKFM010000373.1:0-5134 GCA_040386415.1 Pseudomonadota bacterium | reverse complement strand
CCGCCCAGGTCGCGGCGGTAGTGGGTGCCCAGCGCGCCGGGGATCGGCGGCGGATAGATCAGCCGGGCGAAGGGCGCCTTGCCGGTCAGCCGGAAATAGACCCCCTTGCCGTAGTGGCCTTCGGGGATCGTCTCCTTGGGGAAGCCCTCGATCTGCGCGGCCACGGCCTGGGCTGAGAGGCCCGGCGCGGTCACCAGGACGCGGCAGGTGAGCGTCGTGGGCTCGGCCCCGCCAGCCCGCACCGACCAACCGCCGCCGGCGATAGGGGTCGCGCCCTCGAAGGGGGTGGAGGTCACCACGGCGCCGCCGCCCGCCTCGATCTCGCCCTGCAGGGCCAGCATGTAGCCGTGGCTGTCGAAGACCCCGCTCTGCGGGGAGATCAGGGCGCCTTCGCATCTCAGTTCGGGTTCGAGCGCCAGGACCTGGGCCTTGGTCATGTGGGCCATGCCCTCGACGTCGTTGGCCTGGGCCTGCTCCAGAATGGCGTCCAGCCGGACCACCTCGTCGGCCGTCGTAGCCACCACCAGCTTGCCGCACCGGTCATAGGCGACCTTGTGGCTGTCGCAGAAGGCGTAGAGGGCGCGGCGGCCCTGCACGCACAGCTTCGCCTTGAGGGAGCCGGAGGCATAGTAGAGCCCGCCGTGGACCACCTCGGAATTGCGTGCCGAGACCCCCTCGCCGATGATCGGGCCGCTCTCCAGCACCGCCACCGTCAGGCCACGCTTTGTGAGCGCGTATCCACAGGCGAGGCCCACGGCGCCCGCGCCCACCACCACCGCGTCGAAATCAAAATCCGCCATGGATGGGTGGGTAGCTGATGCGCACGCGCAGGCCAAGCGGGCGCGGCCTCAGCGCGCCGCGAAGGTCATCCGGATGCACTCGCGGTAGAGCATCACCTGGCCGGACACCGCCTTGGGGTCGCCGAGGGTCTTGGACAGGATCAGCCCGGCGGTGGTGGCGCCGAACATGCCGTCGGCCAGGGCGGTCAGATCAACCTCGGCGCGCGGCGGGTAGGCCGCGGCTCTGTCCTGCAGCCAGGGCAGGAACAGGCGGCGCCACGCGATCAGCCCGTCGGCGTTTCGCTGGCGCACCTCGCGGTCGAAGCCCTGGTCCTGGAAGGTGATGGTGGCCACGAGGCAGCCGGGATGGTGCTCCACCAGTTCCTCCATCGCCTCGGCGTAGAGCTTCAGGAAGATCAGGAAGGCGTGCAGCGGATCGTCCGACAGCTCCCGGGCGCGGGCGGCGAGGCCCGCCTGGAACAGGTCGTTCTCCGCCTGGTATCGGTCCAGCAGGTGGCGGGCGAGATCGTTCTTGTCGCGGAAGTGATAGAAGAAGCCGCTCTTGGTGATGCCGGCGGCCTCCACCAGCTCCTCGATGGAGGTGGCGGCGAACCCCTTGCGGATCACGGCCTGATAGGTGACGTCAAGCAGGCGATTGCGTGTGCGCTCGCCCTTCGACATCTGGTCTGACTGCACCGGCGGTACAGTTTTTCCGCCCACCTCGCCGTCCATGGTCCTGTTCCGCTCGCCAAACCCCGGATAAGCAACTCAGATACCAGGGAAATCCCGCCAGGTCCAAAACCGACCGCGCCTCCGCTAGAGGCCGGAGCCCGCAAAAACTATCCCTCTCCGCCCACATGTTAGGAGAAAGAAATGCAACATCGTGACCTTTCCGGGTCCGTCCTGTCGGGCGCCAGCGCCGCGGCGACGGAAAACTACATCGCCGCTGTCGAGGCCTATCACTGCTTCGCGGGCGACGCGGGCGGCCTGATCGAGGCGGCCATCGCCGACAGCCCCGCCTTCACCATGGCCCATGTGCTGAAGGCCTATCTGCACCTGGTGGGCTCCAACGCCGCGGCGGTTCAGGTGGGCGTGGAGGCGGCCACCACGGCGCTGTCCCTGCCCGCCAATGACCGTGAGCAGGGCCACCTGGCGGGGCTGGAGAAGATGCTGTCGGGCGAGTACCGCGCCGCCGGCCGGATCTTCGAGGACCTGACCATCGCCCACCCCAAGGACGCGCTCGGCCTCCAGGCCGGTCAGCTGATGGACTTCCTCACCGGGGACAGCCGGATGCTGCGCGACCGCATCGGCCGCGCCGCGCCCTTCTGGGACCAGGGCCGCCCCGACTATCACGCCGTGCTCGGCATGCTCGCCTTCGGCCTGGAAGAGACCGGCCTCTATGACCGCGCCGAGGCCGCCGGCCGCCAGGCCATCGAGTTGCAGCCGCGCAACGGCTGGGCCCAGCACGCCGTGGCCCACGTCCTGGAGATGCAGGACCGCCGCGCCGACGGGATCATCTGGATGCGCGCCGACATCGACGCCTGGACCCGCGAGAGCTTCTTCGCGGTCCACAACTGGTGGCACCTGGCGCTCTTCCACCTGGGACTGGGCGAGGTCGACGAGGTGCTGAAGCTCTATGACGGCCCGATCTGGGGCGCGAAGTCCGACATGGCCTTCGACCTGGTGGACGCCTCGGCCTTGCTGTGGCGGCTGTCGGTGCGCGGCATCGATCTGGGGAACCGCTGGAACGAGCTGGCCGACGTCTACCAGGCCCGCGCCGACACCCTGGGCGCCTACGCCTTCGACGACACCCACGCCATGCTGTCCTTCGTGGGCGCCGGCCGCACGGACGCGATCCAGGCCCTGCTGGAAACCCAGCAGGCGGCCCTCAAGGGCCCGGGCGACAACGCCAGCTTCGCGGGCGAGGTCGGCCTGCCGGTGATGGAGGGCCTCGTCGCCTTCGGGGCCGGGAATTACGGCCTGGCGGTGGAGCGTCTGCGCGACGTCCGCAACCGCTCGGCGCGTTTCGGCGGCAGCCACGCCCAGCGCGACCTCATCGACCTGACCCTGATCGAGGCCGCCACCCGCAACAAGGACCACGACCTGCGGCGCGCCCTGATCGCCGAACGCGCCGTCGCCCTGCCCTCGGGTGAGGCCGCCAGCGTGCTGGGCAGGGCCGCATAAGGCTCGGGCCGAGATACGAAATGCCTTGCGTGGGAGCGGCGGGACGCCAAGCCTGTCCGCTCCCATCGTGAGGCGCACACCCTGACCGATCATCTGGCCGATCCGCACAGCCCCGCCGGCGAGCCCGAGCTGCGGCGAACCATCGGCCTGGCCCAGATGGTGTTCTACGCCTCCGGCTCCATGTTGGGGGCGGGCATCTATGGCCTGGTAGGCAAGGCCGCAGGCGAGCTGGGCTCGGCGGTCTGGCTGGGCTTCCTGGTGGCGGCGGTGGCGGCCCTGCTGACGGGCCTCTCCTACGCCGCCCTTGGCTCACGCTATCCGCGGGCGGGCGGCGCGGCCTTCATCACCCACCGGGCCTATGGCAACGGCCTGCTGACCCATGTGCTGGGCCTGGCGGTGGCCTGTTCCGGCCTCGGCTCCATCGCTGCCGGCTCCTGGGTGATCGGGGCCAACCTGCAGCGCGTGCCGTTCCTGTCGGACGTGCCGGTCACGGTCCTGACCCTGGCCTATCTCGTGCTCATGGCGGGCATCGTCTATCGCGGCATCCGCGAGAGCATGTGGGCCAATGTGGCGTGCAGCATCGTCGAGGCCGGGGGCCTCGCCCTGATCATCATCGTCGGAGCGAAGTTCTGGGGAACTGTGGATCTGCTGCAGACCCCCGCCAACCCAACCGGCGGCGGCCTGCTGGCGATCCCGCCCCTGCTGCTGGTGCAGGGGGCGGTGCTGACCTTCTTCTCCTTCGCCGGCTTCGAAGACACGCTGAACGTCGGCGAGGAGGTGAAGAACCCCCGGCGGACCCTGCCGCTGGGCCTGGTGATCGGCATGGTGCTGGCCTGCGTGCTCTATGTCGGGGTGGCCATCACGGCCGTCTCGGTCATCCCCTGGCGGCAGTTGGCTGAGGCCAAGGCGCCCCTGGCCGACGTGATGGCCCAGGCCGCGCCCTGGTTCCCGAGCTGGGCCTTCGTGGTGATCACCGTCGTGGCGGTCGCCAATTCCGCCCTGATCAACTACGTCACCGCCTCGCGTCTGCTCTACGGCATGGCCCGCGACGGCCGCCTGCCCTCGCGGCTGGCCCGCGTGCATCCCGACCGGCGCACGCCCCACCTGGCCATCGGCTTGATCCTGGTGGTGCTGATGGCGCTCACCCTTTCCGGCGACAGCGCCGAGCTGGCGGCGGCCACCGTGCTGTTGCTGCTGTCGATCTTCGTGGTGGTGAACTCGGCCCTGGTGGTCCTGCGCCTGCGCCAGAGCGAGCCGCACGGCGGGTTCGAGGTGCCCCTGGCGGTGCCCATCGCCGGCGCCATCGTCTGCCTGGGTCTGCTAGGCGCGCGCCTCTTCTCCGACGACTGGAAGGCGCCGCTGATCGCCAGCGTCCTCCTCGCAAGCTCGGCGGCGCTCTACCCCCTGGTCAGACCGAAGCCCACTGAGCCCACAGGGTAGCTTCCTGCGCCTTGGCCTTGGTGACGGACGCGTCCTTGATGTGGCCATAGCCGCGGATCTGCTGCGGGACCTGGGCGATCTGGACGGCGAGCGGCGCCTTCTCCGCCGAGAGACCGGCGAGCAGCTTGTCGATCCCCGCCTCATAGTCGGCGATCAGGCCGCGCTCCATCCTGCGCTCCTCACTGTAGCCGAAGAGGTCGAGGCCCGTGCCGCGCAGGCCCTTCAGCTTGGCGAGCATCGGGAAGCCCAGGTCCAGCATCCAGCCTCCGAAGGCGATCTTCTTCGGCCGGCCATTGGCGTCCTTGGGCGCGATGATCGGCGGGGCCAGCCAGACCTTGGCCTTGCCGCCCTTGAAGGTCCCGTTCTTCTCGGCCTCGAAGCGGCCGTCGGAATAGAGCCGGGCCACCTCGTACTCGTCCTTGTAGGCCATCAGCTTGTAGAGATTCACCGCCACCGAACGGGTCAGGACCTCCGAACCGAAGATGGCCTCGGCCTTGGCGACGTCTTCAACCCGGGTCAGATAGCGGCGGGCATAGGCCTGGTTCTGATAGGCGGTCAGTTCGCGCGCGCGGTGGGCGATCAGTTCGGCCAGCGGCATGGTCTCCGGCGTCGGCACGTCGGCCTCGGCCTTGCCGCGCTCAGCCGGATCGTGGGCCACCCGGCGGCCCAGTTCGAAGGCCTGCAGGTTGGCCTCGGCCTGGACCCCGTTCAGCCGGATGGCGCGATAGACC
>JAZKFM010000372.1:0-9678 GCA_040386415.1 Pseudomonadota bacterium | reverse complement strand
GTGGACGACATTGCCGTGCTTGTCGCCCAGCACCTGGATCTCGATGTGGCGCGGGCTCTCGATGAACTTCTCGATGAAGATGCGGTCGTCGCCGAAGCTCGACTTGGCCTCGGCCTTGACCGCCGGGAAGCCCTCCTCGACGTCCTTCTGGTTCCAGGCGACCCGGATGCCCTTGCCGCCGCCGCCGGCCGAGGCCTTGATCATCACCGGATAGCCGATGTCCTCGCTGATCTTGATGGCGTGCGCGGTGTCGTCGATCTCCCCGACGTGGCCGGGGACCACCGAGACCCCCGCTCTGGTGGCGAACTTCTTGGATTCGATCTTGTCGCCCATGGCCTCGATGGCGTGGGGGTTGGGACCGATGAACACGATCCCTTCCTTCTCCAGACGCCGGGCGAAGGACGCGTTTTCCGAGAGGAAGCCGAACCCGGGGTGAATGGCCTCCGCACCGGTTTCCCGGGCTGCGGCGACGATCTTGTCGGCGACGAGGTAGCTTTCGGAGGCCGGGGCCCCGCCGATGAAGACGGTTTCGTCGGCCATCTCGACGGCCATGCTGTCAGCGTCGGCCTCGGAATAGACCACCACGGTGGCGATCCCCATCCGGCGGCAGGTCTTGATGATGCGGACCGCGATTTCGCCGCGGTTGGCGATCAGAATCTTTGAGAACATGCTGATGTCTTAGCGCAAAATCGTGCGGGCGAGACAGACCGTGGTCCTGGGCATGAACGTAACCTTCCCTGAAGCGCTTCCGTACTTGGGGGAGAGACCTTAGATTGGACCCCATGAGCACGCCAGAAGCCACCCTCTCCCCGTCCGGTTTCGACCTGACACCTCCCGACGCAGCGGAACGCAAGCGCCTAGAGGGCGACCTCACCCGAGAAGAGGCCGAGGTGCTGTTGCACCACGGCACGGAGGCGGCCTTCTGCGGCGGCCTGCTGGATAACAAGCAGGACGGCGCCTATTGCTGCCGCCTCTGCGGACTGCCGCTGTTCCAGGCCAAGACCAAGTTCGAGAGCGGCACCGGCTGGCCCAGCTTCTTCGCCCCCATCGACGAGGCCCATGTGGTGGCGGTGAAGGACACCAGCTACGGCATGATCCGCATCGAGACCCGCTGCGCCCGCTGCGACAGCCACCAGGGCCACGTCTTCCCCGATGGTCCCGCGCCGACCCGGCTGCGCTACTGCATCAACTCGATCTCGCTCGAGTTCGTGCAGACCGGTCAGCCGCTGCGCGATCCGCTGGAACGCGGCGACAACCAGCACCTGGCGACCGCCTAGAGCGCCAGCTCCGCCGCCGCGATCTCCGCGATCTGCAACGTGCCGGCGGGGTTCTCACCGTCCGACAGGGTCCAAGACGCCGAGAGTCCAGCATAGGCCAGCAGCCACTGAAGGGTCCGCACGGGCTCAAGGTTCGCCGCCTGGCTCACCACCCTCACCTGGCTGGCGATCCGCCCAGGGGTGACGGCTATCGCCAGGTCGGGATTGCAGAGCAGGTTGGCGTAGTCGTAGCCACGGTCGCCGATCAGTCCCTTTGGGTCGATGGCCAGCCAGCCGAGGTCCCCGAAGTCCAGGAAGTTGCCGTGGTGGGCGTCGCCGTGCAGGACGCAGACCTCGCGCGGGTCGGCTAGCAGGACCCGGGACATCTCGTAGGACTTGGCCAGCACGCCCCCATGGCGGTTGGCGGCGGGCGCCAGTTGCCCGAACCAGTCCGGCAGCGGCCGCAAGGTGGAGGGAAGCTTGCCCGCACGCGGCGCATGCAAGCCGTCCAGAGCCGAGCAGATGATCGCGCTGGCGTCGTCGTCCTGGCCGTTCCTGGCCATGTCGGAGAGCGAGCCAGGGCCGGTGGCGCGGACCATCAGGAGCGCTTCGCCCTCGTGCGCCAGGACCGGCGCGGCCCCCTGCCCGTTCCACCAGGCCATCAAGACGCCCCCGGCGATCTCCTCGGGCGAATGACTGACCTTCAGCATGGCGGCGATCCCGTCCTTTCGAACAGGCGCAAGCCGTCCCCCAAGGCTGGTGAACGGCTCCCCGTCGGGCGTCAGGCTCCAACGGTCGATCCAGGTCCTGAACGCATCCTCCGACACGCCGCCAGCCTAGGACGGGCGGCGGCCGGAGTCAGCAGGGTCAGCTTTCGCCTTCGGTCTGGTCCCGCAGGGCGGTGTTCTCGCCCAGGGGCGGGTTGGACGCCCCGACCCGCAGGTTGTTCTGCACGTGCTTCACGCCCGCGATGTGCTCCACGATAGCCTCGGCGTGGTGCTTGTCGCGACGGTCGCCGACAGTCCCGGAGAGGGTCACCTCCCCGTCCTGCACCGCCACGGAAATCCCTGAGGCGTCAATGTGGTCGTCCTCCGTCAGGTGATCGTGGACGTCCTCGTTGATGCGCGCATCGCTGCGGGTGTAGCCCTTGGGGCCAAGACCGCGATGGCCGGCCCCCGACGCGTAAGCTTGTGGCGGGCTTGCGCCATAGCGCGCGTCAGCGTCCGTAGGAGTCCGGTCGTAGTCGGCAGCCCGGCCACCGCCACCACCGCCACCCCGATAGACGCGGTCTCCATAGGCCGACACGCGGCGGCCCGGATCGCTGCCGTTTTGGCCATAACCGCCGGCGAGGCCCCGGCCGCTGTAGTCGGCGCCACGAGCGCTCGGACGGCCTGCGACGGCGGGCCCCGGAGGCGGGTCGGTGTTGAAGCTGCGGTCGTCGCCGTGCAGGTCGGCCTGCAGGTCGCGGGGATCGCGGTCGCTCCAGCGCGGCGGGTCGCGGTCGCGCCCGCCGTTGTCCCGCTCGGTCACTGGCCGTCTCCCGGTCGGTTGACGCGCAGGTTGTTCTGCACGTGGGCCACCCCGCCGATATCCTCCACCAGCCGCTCGGCCCGGTGCTTGGCCTCGCGCTCGGTGACCGATCCGGAAAGCGTCACCTCGCCGCCCGACACTTCGAGGGTGATGTTGGAGGCGTCGAGCCAGGCGTCCTCCGTCAGGCGCTCATGAGCCTCCTCGGTGATCCGCTCGTCAGACCGCTTGTAGCCCTGCGGGCCCAGCCCCCGATGGACAGGACGCTGGATGTCCGGCCGGCGGTCGCTGAACCAGGAGGCGACGGTGTCGGCGGCGCGGTCCAGGAAGTTGCGGCTGTGGCCGGTGTCCTCGTCGCGGTCGCGGTAGAAGCGGGCCTCGTCACCGTCGCCGGCCTCATAGGTCCGGTAGCGCTCATAGGCCCCGCGCGACTCCGCCTGCGGCCCGTAGGCGGCGCGGTAGGCCTGGTTGCGTTCAGCCTCGGTGTGGCCGCGTGGCCCGCCGTCATAGGTGCGATCGGCGCCTCGGATCGGCGAGGCGTATCGCGGGGCCCCGCCGGCCGAGCCGTCGCGCGCCGCACGGGGGTCGCTGTAGCTGGCCCCGCTCTCGCGCTCGCCGAACACCGGGCCCCGGGGGCCGCGCTGGAAGCTGCGGTCCTCAGGCCCGCGATATCGGTCGCGAGGCTGGTCCTCGCCCGGATAGCCGCGGCTGAACTCCGCGTCGCGTTCGCGCCACTCGCGGTCGTCTTCAAATCTGCCGGCCATGAGGTCGTCTCCCATTGTTGCGTGGCCAAGATGGCCTCGCGATCACAACGGGAGCAGCTCGCGCCAAGTTCCCCGCTCAGGCGCGGGGCCGCCGGCGCGCCCCTAAAGCGGGATGTTGTCGTGCTTCTTCCAGGGATTGGTCAGCTGCTTGCCCCGCAGGTTCTTCAGCGAGCGGGCGATGCGCTTGCGGGTGTTGTGGGGCTTGATGACGTCGTCGATGTAGCCACGGCTGGCGGCGATGAAGGGGTTGGCGAAGCGGGACTTGTACTCGGCCTCCCGCGCCGCGATGGCGTCGGGGTCGCCGATCTCGGCGCGGAAGATGATCTCCACGGCGCCCTTGGAGCCCATGACGGCGATCTCGGCGGTGGGCCAGGCATAGTTCACGTCACCACGGATGTGCTTGGAGCTCATCACGTCATAGGCGCCGCCATAGGCCTTGCGGGTGATCAGGGTCAGCTTGGGCACGGTGGCCTCGGCATAGGCGAACAGCAGCTTGGCGCCGTGGCGGATCAGGCCGCCCTGCTCCTGCTTGGTGCCCGGCATGAAGCCCGGCACGTCCACCAGGGTGACCAGGGGGATTTCGAAGGCGTCGCAGAAACGAACAAAGCGGGCGCCCTTGCGGCTGGAGTCGATGTCCAGCACGCCCGCCAACACCTGGGGCTGGTTGGCGACGATGCCGATGGTGCGGCCGTCCATGCGGGCGAAGCCGCAGATGATGTTCTTGGCGAAGTCCGGGGCGATCTCGAAGAAGTCGGCCTCGTCCACGACCTTCAGGATCAGCTCCTTCATGTCGTAGGGCTTGTTGGGGTTTGAGGGCACCAGGGTGTCGAGGCTCGGCTCGTCGCGCTCGACACTGTCGAAGCTCTCGCGGACCGGCGGCTTTTCGCGGTTGGAAAGCGGCAGGAAGTCCACCAGGCGGCGCACCTGGGTGAGCGCCTCCAGGTCGTTCTCGAAAGCGCCGTCGGCGACGCCGGACTTCATGGCGTGGACGCGGTAGCCCCCCAGTTCCTCATGGGTGACCTCCTCGTGGGTCACGGTCCGGACCACGTCGGGGCCGGTGACGTACATGTAGCTGGTGTCCTTCACCATGAAGATGAAGTCGGTGATCGCCGGCGAGTAGACATCGCCCCCGGCGCAGGGCCCCATGATGACGCTGATCTGGGGGATGACGCCGCTGGACAGGGTGTTCTGCAGGAAGATGTCGGCATAGCCGGCCAGCGATTCGACCCCCTCCTGGATGCGCGCCCCGCCGGCGTCGAACAGGCCGATGATCGGCGCGCCGACCTTGAGGGCCTGCTGCTGCACCTTGACGATCTTCTGCGCGTGCGCGTTGGAAAGAGATCCACCGAAGACCGTGAAATCCTTGGAGAACACAAAGACCAGGCGGCCGTTGATATTGCCCCATCCGGTGACCACGCCGTCGCCGGGGACCTTCTGTTCGGCCATTCCGAAGTCGGTGGCGCGATGTTCGACGAACATGTCGAACTCCTCGAAGGAGCCCTCGTCCAGCAGCAGGTCAAGGCGCTCGCGCGCGGTGAGCTTGCCCTTGGCGTGCTGGCTCTGGATGCGGCGTTCGCCCCCGCCCATGCGGGCTTCCTCGCGACGCTTCTCAAGCTCCTCGATGATATGCTTCAAGGCCGGCCCCTCTTAACGCTCTGTGCTGGGATCAAGCCCTAGTCGCGCCCGCAAGCCCGCGCAAGTTCACCGGGCGTCAGCTAGAGCGCCCTGAACCAGCGCTCCAGCATCTCCGCCTCCACCACGTGGCGGGCCGTGCGTTCGGCGGCCTCGTCATCGATCCCCCACTTCTCCTCCTGGAAGACTTCGTCCAGCCGGGACAGCTCCAGGGCCTGGACGCCGCTCATCCAGCCGCGCGCCAGGCCAAAGGCCAGGACCGCCGAGCCGAACAGGGCGGTGCCGAAGGCGACACCGGCCAGGCTGAAGTCGTCGAGGTCCAGCGCCATGGCCTTCACCTTGGCCAGGCTCTCGTCGGGCTGGGTGCGGTGGACGATGCCGGCGGCGCGGACGAAGGCCACGTCGAACTCCCGCTCGGCGCGCTCCAGCACCGGGCCCCAGTGCTGCTGCTGGCGATCCACCAGACCCACCGGATCCTCGGCGAAGTAGCAGAGCAGGTCGGAACCGGCATAGTCGGCGATCTGAGCCGCCGTGCCGTCACGCGCCTGGGGGATGGCGTCCAGGGCCGTATTGGCCAGGCGGGTCGCATGCATCTGGGCCATCTCGATATGCTCGCCCTGGGCGGCCCACTCCTCGGCGACGAGGTCGGCCAGGCCTTTCGTCGGCAGGACCATCAGGGCCGCCCGGGGACTGCGCAGGCTGCGGCTGTCCAGCTTCACCGCGAATCCGCCCGGGGCGGCCTCAACCGCGACGCTCTTGTAGAAGCGGCGGGGCTTCTCGCCGGCTTCCTTGAAACCCTTGGCCACGTAGTTCTCCAGACGCCAGCGACGGAAACGTGTCGCCGTGCGCGTGCAAATGAGCGTTGGATGAGATTTGCGCAAGGAGGCTCGCCGTGGCCGACCGCGACCTGGACGCCGCCATCGCCGTCACCCGCTTCGGACTGGGGGCGCGGACCGGCGAGATCGCGCAGGCCCGCCAGGACCCCCGGGGCTTCCTGAAGGCGCAGATTCACGCGCAGGGCGCCGAGCAGCCGCAGGACAATCCGGAGACCACCCAGCAGCGGCTGGCGGCGTTCCGCGACTACCAGCAGGACCGCAAGGCCATGAAGGCCGACCAGGGACCCGATGGTCCCAAGCCCGGCAGGGGCGACCCGGTGAAGATGGCGCAGCGGATGCTGCGCGAGGACACCGGCGCCGACTTCGCCGCCCGCGCCCGCCTTGGCGCCCAGACCCCGGAGGGGTTCCGGGAACGCTGGGCCCTGTTCTGGGCCAACCACTTCACAGTGTCGGCCACCAAGCTGATCACCGCCACGGTGGTGGGCCCCTATGAGCAGGAGGCGATCCGACCGCATGTGTTCGGCACGTTCGCCCAATTGCTGGGCGCCGCTGAAACCCATCCAGCCATGCTGCTCTATCTGGACCAGGCCCAGTCCATCGGACCCGGCAGTCCGGCGGCGCAGTACGTGAAGCGGGGCGGCAAGACCGCCGGGCTCAACGAGAATCTCGCCCGCGAGATTCTGGAACTGCACACGGTGGGCGTCGGCGGAGGTTACAGCCAGGCTGACGTCACCGAGTTCGCCCGCGCCTTGACCGGCCTTTCCGTCGGCGGCCTGCGCGAGGACCCGAGCCGAGCGGGCGCTCCCGTCTTCCGGCTCATGGCCCACGAGCCGGGTGCGCGGACGGTGATGGGCGTGCGCTACCCGGCCGGCGGCAGGGAACAGGCGGAGGCTATCCTGGCTGACCTCGCCGAGAATCCGGCCACCGCCCGCTTCATCTGCGGGAAGATAGCCCGGCACTTCGTGGCCGATGATCCGCCGCCGGTCCTGGTGGACCGCCTGGAGCGGCGCTGGCGCGAAACCGGCGGCCAGCTCGGCGAGGTGGCGGGGGCGCTGATCGAGGCGCCGGAGGCCTGGACGCCGACCCAGGCCAAGTTCAAGACGCCGTATGAGTTCCTGATCTCCAGCTGGCGGGCGGCGGGTGGCGCGCCCCGCGACATCACCGTCCTGGCGCCAACCCTGAACGCCATGGGCCAGCGGGCCTTCAGCGCTCCGTCCCCCAAGGGCTGGCCCGAGGACACCGCCTCCTGGGCGGCGCCGGACGCGATCATCAAGCGGATGGCCTGGGCCCAGGCCTTCGCAGCCGCCGCCAGCGCCGACCGCGATCCCACTGGGTTGGCGGCGCAGACTTTGGGGGCGCAGCTGTCAGCCTCCACCGCCACAGCCATCGCCCGTTCCGAGACCCGTGCCGAGGGGATGGCCCTGCTGCTGATGAGCCCGGAGTTCCAACGCCGATGACCTCGCATCCCACCCGCCGCGCCGCCCTCGCCGCCGCCGCCGGCTTCGGCCTCTCGCTGGACCTCGTCGCCCGACAGGCTTTCGCGGCGTCGGAGGGCGCACAGGGCCTCCGTAAACTGATCGTGGTGATCTGCCGGGGCGGGATGGACGGGCTCTCCGTCGCGCCGCCCGTCGGCGATCCTGACTATCAGGGCCTGAGGCGCGCCATCGCCCTGGACGACAAGGCGCTGAAGCTCGACGGGACCTTCGCGCTGCACCCGTCGCTCGCCGCCGTCCACGCCATGGCCCAGGCCGGCGAGGCGCGAATCGCGCCGGCGGTGGCCACCCCCGACCGCGCCCGCTCCCACTTCGAGGCCCAGGACGTGCTGGAGAGCGGCGCGGCCGTGGTCTACGGGACCAGCAGCGGCTGGCTGAACCGGGCGGTGAGCAGCCTCTCGGTCCAGCGCAAGGTCGAGGCCCTCTCGGTGGGACCGACCGCGCCCTTGATCCTGCGCGGGCCGGCGTCGGTGTCCTCCTGGTCGCCAGGCAAGGGGGTCGACGCCTCGGCCCGCCTACCGACCCTGCTGCAGGACCTCTACAAAGATGACCCGGTGCTGGGTCCCGCCCTGGCGCGCGGCTTGGCCACCGAAACCATGGCCGAGGCGGCGATGAGCAGCCTGGGCGACATCGCGTCCATGGCCGCCATGTCGCCCGCCAACGCCCAGGGCCTGGTGCGCCAGGGCGCGGAGGCGGCGCGCAGGCTTGGCTCGACGGTCGCGGGTTTCATGCGCGAACCCGGCGGCCCGCAGATCGCTGTGGTCAGCCTCGACGGCTTCGACACCCACGCCAACCAGGTGGGTCAACTGGCGCCGCGCCTGACCTATCTGGACGCCGTGCTGGACGGACTGCGCGCGGGCCTCGGCGCGACGTGGAAGGACAGTGTGGTGCTGGTGACCACCGAGTTCGGACGCACGGCGCGGGTGAATGGCACCGGCGGCACCGACCATGGCACGGCCTCGACGGCCCTGGTGCTGGGCGGCGCGCTGAAGCCCGGCGGCATCATCGGTGACTGGCCGACCCTGAAGAGCTCAGCCCTGTTCGAGGCCCGTGACCTGACCCCGACGCTGGACATGCGCGGCCTGTTCAAGGGCGTGCTAGCCGACCACATGGGGTTGGATCGGCGGGCGCTGGACACCACAGTCTTCCCCGATAGCGCGGCCGCTCGGCCGGTGACGGGACTGGTCTAGCCGCCAGGTCTCGGCGATCCTGCGCCGATGACTGACGACGTCCTCACCGCCCGCGACCTGAACCGCGCCCTGCTGGCTCGGCAGATGCTGCTGGAGCGCCAGGCCATGGCCCCCGCCGAGGCGCTGGGCCGGCTGCTGGCCATCCAGGCCCAGCTGCCACGCACGCCCTTCATCGGCCTGTGGTCGCGGCTCGCCGGGTTCAGGCCCGAAGATCTGCGGAGCGCCATTGCGAGCCGCGAGGTCGTGCGGGCCACGGCCATGCGGGGCACGCTCCACCTGATGACCGCCGGCGACTTCCTGGCTTTCCGGCGTAGCCTGAGGACTGGAGAGGGCATCGCGTTGCCGGGCGGGAGCAAGACGACAGTCACGGACCTGGAGCCGGTCCTGGCGCTGGCGCGCAGTCACTTCGCAGAACCTCGGGCCTTCGAGAGTTTCCGGGACGTGCTTGAAGAGGCGGGCTTTTCCGACATCCGCATCAAGGCCTATGCGGCGCGCCAGCTCCTGCCCCTGGTCCAGGCGGCGTCGGATGCGCCGTACGGCTTTTCCCCCGGCGGCGAGTTCGTCCTGGCCAAGGCCTATCTGGGCCAGGAGATCGCGGCGGCGGCGCAGCCCGCTGAGTTGCTGCGCCGCTACCTGGCCGCCTGGGGCCCGGCGACACCCGCGGACTTCAGCGGCTGGTCGGGACTGAAGGGCGTGGCGGCCCTGTTCGAAGCGCTGGGCGACGACCTCGTCACCTTTCGGGATGACCGCAAGAAGGTGCTCTACGACCTGAAGGCTGCGCCCCGGCCGGGCGGCCACATCCCTGCCCCGCCGCGCTTCGTCCCGGACTTCGACGCCGTCACCCAGGGCCACCGGGACCGCGCCCGCATCCTGCCGCCGGAACACGCGCCCAGGGTCGCCAGCAAGAACCTGCAGGTCCCGCCGATGCTGCTGGCGGACGGCTTCGATGCCGACCTCGTCAGCCTGAGCATCCGCAGCGA
>JAZKFM010000371.1:0-5216 GCA_040386415.1 Pseudomonadota bacterium | reverse complement strand
CGAAATGTCCCTGCGGCGGGTGAGCCCGCAGCGGCTGACCGGCTCGATCCGCGACGCCGGCGCCCAGCGGGCCCGCGAACAGGCCCTCGATCAGGCCCGCATAGACGCCGAGACCGCCAATGCCGGCAAGTCGCGCTTCCTGGCCAATATGAGCCATGAGCTGCGCACGCCCCTGAACGCCATCATGGGCTTCTCCGACATCATGCGGCAGTCGCTGTTCGGGCCGATGCCCGAGAAGTACGGCGAGTATTCGGCCCTGATCCATGAGTCCGGCGAGCATTTGCTGGAGCTCATCAACGACGTCCTCGACATGTCGAAGATCGAGGCTGAGCGCTTCGAGCTCTATCGCGAGGAATTCGACGCCCGCGACGCCATCTCCGCCGTCATGCGCCTGATGCGCGGCCAGGCCGACCGGGCGGGCGTCAGCCTGCGCGGCCTGATGCCCAAGGAGCCGCTGGAGGTCAACGCCGACCGCCGGGCCATGAAGCAGATCGCCCTGAACCTGATCTCCAACGCGCTCAAGTTCACCCCCAAGGGCGGGACGGTGACGGTGACCGCCCATGCCGAGGGCCCGATGCTGGAGCTCATCGTCGCCGACAGCGGCGTGGGCATCAGCGCCAGCGATCTGCAGCGCCTGGGCAAACCCTTTGAACAGGCCGGCGGCGCTGATCAGCGGGCGGCGGGCACGGGCCTGGGCCTCTCCCTGGTCCGCGCCTTCGCCGAACTGCACGGCGGCGACATGGCCATCGAAAGCCAGTTGGGGGAGGGCGCCACGGTGACGGTGCGCCTGCCGGTGATGGAACTCGCCCCGATCGAGCCCGCGCCCCAACCCGAAGAGACGGCAGGATAAGGTTAGCGGCTGGCTGTCTGCAAGAACGCCCGCCCGGCCGCGAAGTCACCGACCTCGACATAGGCCCGGCGCGCGGCGTCCCCGGAAAACAGGAACTCCACCATCACCGCTTCGCGCGGATCGAGCTCTGACAGGGTGCGGGCCGCCTCGGCCGGAAAGCGGAAGGCCCAGCCGGTCTTGACGTCCTTCGGCAGCAGATCGAGGCCGGCCCGGCTGCGCGCCTCGGCGGCGTAGGCGGTCTGGGCGGCGGGCGGCGGCAGGCGCCGGGTCAGGGGCAGGCGGTCGAGGGGCTCGCCCCGGGCGTCGAGATAGGGGCCTAGCGTCAGCGTCACATCGCGCAGGACCAGACGCGCGGCGTAGGGCTCGGCGCCGTCGGTGAAGGTGGCGACCGCCATCAGCCGGTTGGCGCCGGCGCGGCCGGCCAGGCCGAAGGCCATGCGGCCGCCGTCGAAGGTCCCGTCCTGGATGAGGCGCCAGCGGGCGCCGGCGGACGAAGAGCTGCGGTCGGCGCGCCAGGCCGAGACATCGCCCGGATAGTCCATCTTGATGAGCTTGGCGTACCCCTCGAAGGCGGTGCGCACGCGGCTGGCGGCTGAGCCGATGTCGGTGGAGTCGCAGGCCACGGCTCCGGCCTTCTGCGCGGCGCGGCGCTGGACGGCGTTCAGGGTCGCACGGTCGGTCCCGGCGCGCAGGGCCGCGCCGCGCGCCTGGGCCTGGGCGGCCGCCAGGGCCGAGCCCACGGGCGCCGAGAACAGACCGCATCGGGCGTCGGCCGCGGTCATCACGGTGCGTTCGTAGAAGAGGTCGACGCTGCTCGCGCTCGCCAGTCCAGGCGCGGTGCTGAGCGCAACGGCCAGGGCAGTCCCCATCCACCAACACGCCGGGCGCCGCACTTTGTTGTGCGTTGTGCTCGTCATGCTCTCTCATTGTCCCTTATGGTCGGGACGTTGAGCCCACCCTAGGCGCTCGCCCTTTCCGGTCCGTTACGAGAGACCCTGCTGCGACATGATGCTGTCCACGGACATCTGGGTGGCCGCCCTGATCCGCCGCGCCGAGCTGGCGGGTGGCTTCGGCATCGTGGCCCGCAAGGGCGACGCCCGGGCCGGCAGCGTGCTGGTCAAGGTGCTGAACCTGGATGACAAGACCACTCGGCTCTATTCCGAGGCCACCCGCGGCGACGGCGAGCGCATCTGGATGCGGCCCGCCCTGTTCGACAACGAGGCCGACCTCGACCGCTACATCCAGAAGTCCCTGCGGATCGACCCCGATCTCTGGGTGGTGGATATCGAGGACAAGCAGGGCCGCCACTTCCTGACCGAGCCGGTCGAGGACGCCTGAGGGCAGGGTGAACCGGCGATTCACCGCCTTTGTGCACCGGCCCTAAAGTCAGCCATGCGAGATTGGCGCAGTGCTCCCCCAAGCCCAGCCCATCACGTAGTCGCCCATGCTTTTCCTGATGAACGACGTGGTTCTGAACCTCGACGGCCTCAAGATGACGCCGAAGATCACGAACCGCAGGTTCCGTGACCTGCCCTTCAACGCGGTCAGCCGGCTGGGCCAGGAACTCTACGCCGAGAGCCCCCTGCTGCATCACCGCCGGCCCGAGCGGGCCAAGCGCCTGGGCCTGCTGATCATGGCCAAGGCCCCCGCCATCAACGCCGCCCTGTTCGTCGCGCCCTATTTCGGCTGCGACCCCGACGAGGTGACGATGCGCTACGTCAATGTCGACTTCGAGATCATGGCCCGCCTGGCCAAGCGCCAGGACGCGGGCGAGATGGACAAGATCTGGACCGACCGGCAGGTCTGGAAGCGGCTGGCCGCCTAGCCGGAACACATCGGCGGCCGGGTGGTTTGCGAGTCTCGATCGGAGCCTCGCGTGACCCTCAAAGTCCCCCTCGACCTGCCGCCCATGGAGGCCAAGCTGGTGGCCGCCCTGCCTGACGAGCCGGGCTGGCGGTTCGAGCCCAAGTGGGACGGCTTCCGCTGCCTGGCCTTCAAGGACGGAAGCGACGTCCAGTTGCAATCGAAGTCGGGGAAGCCGCTCACCCGCTACTTCCCGGAAATGGCCGCGGCCCTGGCCGACCTGCCGGTCGATCGCTTCGTGCTGGATGGCGAACTCACCATCTCGGTGGACGGCAAGCTCTCCTTCGACGCCCTGCAGGCCCGCCTGCACCCCGCCGCCAGCCGGGTGGAAAAGCTCAGCCGCGAGACGCCCGCCCAGTTCATCGTCTTCGACTGCCTGGCCGGTGAGGACGGCAAGTCCCTGGTCGGGCTGCCGCTCAGCGCACGGCGTATGGCGCTCAAGATCATCGCCGCCCGCTTCAAGGGCGCTGACGCCATCCGCCTGTCGCCCGGCACCGAGGACCGCAAGGCGGCGGAGGACTGGCTGGCCCGGTCCGGCGGCGCCCTGGACGGCGTCGTCGCCAAGCGTCTGGACGAGGCCTACCAACCCGGCGAGCGCGCCATGCTGAAGGTCAAGCAGCTGCGCAGCGCCGACTGCGTGGTGGGCGGCTTCCGCTATGAGAAGGACTCCGAATTCGTCGCCTCCCTGCTGCTGGGGCTCTATGACGACACCGGCCTGCTGAACCACGTCGGCTTCACCGCGATGATCAGCGACGCCGAGCGGCCTGACCTGACGAAGAAGCTCGAGGCCCTGGCCGGCCCGCCCGGCTTCACCGGCAAGGCGCCGGGCGGACCCAGCCGCTGGACCACCGACCGCAGCGCGCAGTGGTCGCCTCTGAGACCCGAGCTGGTGGTGGAGGTCCGCTACGACCAGGTCACCGGCGCCCGCTTCCGCCATGGGACCCGCCTGCTGCGCTGGCGGCCCGACAAGGCGCCGGCCCAATGCACCATGGAACAGCTGCAGCCGGAGGCTGCGCCCGCGCAGGTGATCGCCGCGATCGGGTAGCCTTGAGGCTCCGCCTGCGCTAGTCCCCGCCCATGAGCAATTCTCCCGCCGCCGAGGCCGCGCGCCGGCGCACCTTCGCCATCATCTCCCACCCGGACGCCGGCAAGACGACCCTGACCGAGAACCTGCTGCTGGCGGGCGGCGCGATCCGCGCGGCCGGCGCGGTGCGGGCCCGTGGCGAGAACCGCCGGACCCGGTCCGACTGGATGAAGATCGAGCGCGAGCGCGGCATCTCCGTCTCGGCCAGCGTCATGACCTTCGACCACGACGGCCTGATGTTCAACCTGCTGGACACCCCGGGCCACGAGGACTTCTCGGAGGACACCTACCGGACCCTGACGGCCGCCGACGCCGCGGTCATGGTGCTGGACGCCGCCAAGGGGATCGAGCCTCAGACCCTGAAGCTGTTCGAGGTCTGCCGCCTGCGCGACATCCCCATCGTCACCTTCATCAACAAGATGGACCGCGAGGCCCAGGACCCCATCGAGCTGCTGGACGAGATCGCGTCGAAGCTCGCCCTCGACCCCGCGCCACTCTACTGGCCGGCGGGATCGGGGGGCCGGTTCAAGGGCATGCTCGACCTGCGCAACCAGCAGTTTCTGCCCTTCGCCAAGAAGACCGCCGACAACAAGGACGAGGGCCACCCCGCCGCCATCGGCTTCGCCGGCAATGCGGTGTCCAGCTATCTCGACCCCGATGAGCGCGCCGAACTGGAAGAGACCGCCATGCTGGTGGGGGAGGCCTCCAAGCCCTTCGACCCCCAGGCCTTCCTGGAGGGCCACATGACCCCGGTCTTCTTCGGCTCGGCCCTGCGCCACTTCGGCATCGACCAGCTGCTGGCCGGCCTCGGCGCCTACGCCCCGCCGCCCAAGGCCGTCGCCGCAGCCAAGGGCGGCGACGCCACCCACATCGTCCCAGGCGATCCTGAGGTCACCGGCTTTGTCTTCAAGGTCCAGGCGAATATGGACCCCAACCACCGCGACCGCATCGCCTTCCTGCGCCTGTGCTCGGGCAAGTTCGCCCGCGGCATGAAGCTGAAGGTGCAGAACACCGGCCGCCAGCTGTCGGTCAATGCGCCGATCATGTTCTTCGCCTCCGACCGCGAACTGGCCGAGGAGGCCTTCGCCGGCGACGTCATTGGCATTCCCAACCACGGGGTTCTGCGGGTGGGCGACAGCCTGTCGGAGACCGGGACCGTCCGCTTCGCGGGCCTGCCCAACTTCGCCCCCGAAATCCTGCAGCGGGTCCGCGTGAAGGATCCGCTGAAGGCCAAGCACCTGAAGAAGGCGCTGGAAGGCCTGGCGGAGGAGGGGGTCACCCAGCTGTTCCGGCCCCAATTCGGCGCGGACTTCATTGTCGGCGCCGTGGGGCAACTTCAGTTCGAGGTGATGGCGGACCGGCTTGCCAACGAGTACCAGCTCGACGTCCAGTTCGAGGCCAGCCCCTTCGCCGAGGCCC
>JAZKFM010000370.1:1427-3308 GCA_040386415.1 Pseudomonadota bacterium | reverse complement strand
CGACGCCACCCGCCACGGCGAGGTGCGCCGCCAGCTCGACATCCGCGACGCCCTGGCCGCCGAGGCCGGCGTCCTGGCCACCGCCTCGGGCGTTTCGGTGCCCGACACGAACGTCAGGCCTTAGTCTAGAGCAGGGCCTTGGCGATCTGATTGAAGACGTTGGCCGCGGGGCTCGCAGGAGCCGCCGCGGTCACCGGCCTGCCGTCGTCGCAGGCTTGGCGCAGGGCCTGGTCGAGGGGAATCTCCCCCAGCAGGGGCAGGCCCAGCTTTTCCGCCTCCGCCTTGCCGCCACCCTCGCCGAAGATCGGGATGCGGGCGCCGGTGGCGGGGTCGGGGAAGTAGGACATGTTCTCCACGAACCCCAGGATCGGGGTGTTGGTCTTCTGGAACATGGCCACGGCGCGGCGGGCGTCGATGAGGGCGATCTCCTGGGGCGTGGAGACGATGACCACCCCGTCCAGCTTGATCTTCTGAACCAGGGTCAGCTGGATGTCGCCGGTGCCGGGCGGCATGTCCACCACCAGGATATCCAGGGGCTCGGCCTCGGTTCCCCATCCCACGTCATTGGCCATCTGGCGCACGGCCGAGGAGGCCATGGGGCCGCGCCAGATCATCGGGGCCGCCTCGTCCACCAGGAAGCCGATGGACATCACCTTCATGCCCCAGGCTTCCAGCGGGATCAGCTTCTTGTCGGGACCAAAGCCCGGGTCGCCGTCGATGCCCAGCATGCGCGGCGCCGACGGCCCGTAGATGTCGGCGTCCAGCAGGCCGACCCGGAGACCCATGGCGGCGAAGGCGGCGGCCAGGTTCACCGAGATGGTGGACTTGCCCACCCCGCCCTTGCCGCTGGCCACGGCGATGACCCGGCGGACGTGGTCGGGACGAACGGCGTCCACCGGCGGCTTGGGGGCGGCCGTGGGATCCTGGGTCACGCGGGCGCCCTTGACCACGCGGGTCACGCCGGGCGCGGGCGGCGGCGGCTGGTCGGCCTCCACGGTCAGCATCACCTGGGCCTGGGCCACGCCGTCGACCCGGGCCAGGGCGCGCTCGGCCTCCGCCCGGGTCGGCTCATAGAGGGGGATGTCGGCCGCCGCCACCTCCAGCACGAAGCCGGCCCGGCCGGGCGCGAGGGTGAGGCCGTGGACCAGGCGGGCGGAGACCAGACCCTTGCCGGTCTTCGGGTCCAGCACCCGATCCAGGGCGGCCAGGACAACGGCGCGTTCGGGGGCGGTTTCAGAAATCATGACACCCGTGTGTCTTGCTTTGCGGGCTTGCGCGCCTCATATCCGGCTGACAGCGCCGGTTTACAAGCCCGACGACAGGCGGCCCTTCGCCGCCGCGCCGAGACAAAGAAGCAGACGACGCGACCATGCCCTGGAACGACAATGCGAACCCCGGCCCCTGGGGCTCTCCGCCATCCGGCGAGGGCGGTGGCGGCGACAAGCAACCCCCCAAGACCCAAGGCCCGCAAGGCGGCGGCCCGCGCCGCCCCGGCGGCGGCGGCGGCGGCCCCGGCGGGCCGGATATCTCGGCCACGATTGAGCGGCTGATGGCGCAGCTGCGCGGCATGCTCGGGGCCGGTGGCCCCGGCGGAGACCGGATCCGTCCCGGCGCGATCGCCGCGGTGGCGGGCGCGGGCTTCGCCCTGTGGGCCCTGTCCGGCGTCTATATCGTCCAGCCCAACGAGGCCGCGGTGGTCACCACCTTCGGCGCCTATTCGCGATCTGAAACGCCCGGCCTTCGCTATCACCTGCCCATGCCCATCGAGCGCGTGGAGAAGGTGGCCGTCACCAGCCTGAACCGCATCGACATCGGCGGCGCGGCCGAAGCCGACGTGCCGGAAGAGAGCCTGATGCTCACCGGTGACGAGAACATCGTGAA
>JAZKFM010000370.1:0-1417 GCA_040386415.1 Pseudomonadota bacterium | reverse complement strand
TTCACCGTCCGCGACCAGGAAGACGCCGTCAAAGCCGTGGCCGAGAGCGCCATGCGCGAGGTGGTCGGCAAGACCACCCTGCAGGACATCCTCACCACCGGCCGAGGCCGGGTGCAGAACCAGTCGGCCGAGCTGATGCAGCGGACCCTGGACGGCTGGGGCGCGGGGGTCAGCATCGTCGAGGTGCAGATCCGCAGCGCCAACCCGCCGCAGGAAGTCGTCGCCGCCTTCCGCGAAGTGGCCAACGCCGGCCAGGACGCCGAGAGCGCCGTCAACGAAGCCAACTCCTACCGCAACCGGGTGATCAACGAGGCCAAGGGTGACGCGGCCAAGCTGACCCAGTCGGCCCAGGGCTATCGCGAGCAGTCGGTTCGGGAAGCCATCGGTGAGGCCTCGCGCTTCAGCCAGATCCTGACCGAGTACAGGCGCGCGCCGGGCGTGACCCGCGACCGCCTCTATATCGAGACCATGCAGCGGGTGCTGTCGCGCTCCAACAAGGTGGTCATCGACGGCAAGGGCGCCAGCGCCCCGATCATCCTGCCCCCCGACGTCTTCCGCGCCAAGACGCCCACCGCCCGCGTCGTGCCGCAGGCCGAGGGCGGCGAGACCGTCATTCCCAGCCCTGGAGCTCCGCGATGAACCGCCGCCTCACCACCTGGGGTGTCATCGCGTTTGGCGTCCTGGTCCTCCTGTTCAACACCCTGTTCATCGTCGAACAGCGCCAGCAGGCCATCGTCGTGCGCTTCGGCGAGCCGGTCCGCGTGATCAACGCGCCGGGCGAGAACGCGCCGGGCCTGAAGATCAAGGCGCCCTTCCTCGAGAACGTCATCAAGCTCGACAAGCGCAACCTGAAGCTCGAGGCCGACCAGGAAGAGGTCATCGCCGCCGACCAGGAGCGCCTGGTGGTGGACGCCTTCGTCCGCTACCGGATCTCCAATCCGCTGCAGTACTATCGGACCCTGCGGGACGAGCGCACGGCCAACGACCGTATCGAGCGGCTGTTGAACTCCTCCCTGCGGCAGATCCTCGGCACGGCCACTTCCAGCGACATCATCTCGGGCCGCCGCGGCGCCCTGATGGCCCAGACCAAGGTGGACGTGGCCAAGCGTGCGAGCTCCTCCCGCCTGGGCATCGAGATCATCGACGTGCGGATCAAGCGCGCCGACCTGCCCGCCGCCAACCAGGCGGCCGTCTATCGACGCATGCAGACCAGCCGCCAGCAGGAGGCCGCTCAGCGCCGCGCCGAGGGCGAACAGAAGAAGCGCGAGATCATCGCCGGCGCCGACAAGGAAGTGGCCATCACGCTCGCCACCGCCACCGAGGAGGCCGAGACCACCCGAGGCGAGGGCGACGCCCAGCGCACCCGGATCTTCGCCCAGAGCTTCGGCCGCGATCCGAGCTTCGCGGCCTTCTACCG
>JAZKFM010000369.1:2068-10827 GCA_040386415.1 Pseudomonadota bacterium | reverse complement strand
TTCTAGAGCGTCCCCCGGCGTGACTGAAATCAAACTGTCTCAGACCGTCGTCGGTATGGTTGAGCTTGTCAATCTCGAGTTGTCTTGCGGACTCTGACGCAGGACGGTCGGTTAGAAATGTTCTCTATTTGTGCTTGACGGATCGACCGGGACCTATATACGTGCTTGACCCAGTCAGCGGCGTATGAGATAACAGCGGCATAGGAGATGCCGCCGTGTTGAAGACCTTCAAAACCCTCCCGGAACTGTTCGCCGCCTTCCCGGACGAACAAACCGCGATTGACCATCTGGCGGCGATCCGCTGGGCGGACGGCATCTTCTGCCCGCATTGCGGCTGCGCGGACCAGGGCAAGGTTAAGCGCATGAACAAGACCGACAAGGAGACGGGCGAGGTTGTCCAGACCAACCAGTACAAGTGCTACGCCTGCCGCGATAAGTTCACTGTCCGCGTCGGCACGATCTTTCAGGACACGAAGCTTCCCCTGCGCACTTGGTATGCCGCGATCTGGATGATCACGAACCACCCCAAGGGTATCGCCTCCACCACCCTCGCGACCGATCTGGGCATCACCCAAAAGACCGCTTGGTTCGTCCTTCATCGCCTGCGTCATGCGGCCCGCACGCCGTCATTCAACGCCCCGCTGGGTGGCAACGCCCCCGTTGAGGTTGACGAGAAAATGGTGGGCGGCCGCGAAGGCAACAAGCATCGGGCCAAGCGTCTCGGCAAGGACGCCTATCAAGCCAAGACCGTTGTCATGGGTATTGTCGAGCGGGGCGGTGAGCTGCGCGCCGGGGTCGTCGCCAACCAGAAGGGCGACACCCTGGAAACCATCGTCAACTACCACGTCGCGGACGGCGCCACGGTCTACACGGACAACCTGCGCTCCTATCAACACCTGCGCATGGGCTACGACCACCAGACCGTCCGCCATAGCGCGGGCGAGTACGTCCGGGGCGACGTCCACACCAACAGCATCGAGTCGGTCTGGGCGCTCCTGCAACGCCAGATCATGGGCATCCATCACTGGGTTTCGCCGAAGCACTTGGACCAGTACGTTGCTGAGATGACCTTCCGCTTCAATCGCCGCGAACTGCCCAAGGGCGACCGCGTGAATGACTTGCTGGCCCAGATCGAAGGTCCGCTTCCGTACAAGGTGCTGATCACGTGAACGGCAAGAAACTGGAGCGCCCCTTGTACCTGGATCTCCCCTTCGGCGAGGCCCTCGAACGATTTGCTCGCACGAAAGTCGAAGAAATAGATCCACCCAAGGGCCGGAAAAGAAAGGGCGCCAGGCCGGAACCTGGCGCCCCCCTCAAGACAGAACCAGACGCCGACTAGCAGAGCATGCGGCGGTGGGGATGGCCGCGCGTGTGATCGCGGACGTGCTCGATACGGCCAAAACGGACACGGCGATAATGCCGGACGGGAATGCGGACACGGGAGTTCATGGCCAAAACCTCCTTTGGTTTGGCGCTTGAAAAAAGGTCCGCGTCGTGGGAATCTGGGGGTCTTCTGTTGTCCCCTCCCGCGACGCGGTAGATGGATTTACGCGGCGGCCCGACCTCCCCACGAGGCGGGTCGTTTGCGTTTCTGGGTCACTGAATCACATCGGCGGGCTCCTCCGTTCGAATCCACACCCCGCCTGTTTCCCACACTTCCAAATCGGCGCCAAGCCCCTATGCGCCGCTTCGGGCGCATTCCGCCACGCCTATACTGTGAATGCTGGCAATTCTGTCCGCTCGGTGGTACGTCTGCGGTATCAGAACAAGGAGCCGCCAGATGGAACGCCAGAGGAGCCCGAGCTACCCCACCCTAACGCTAGAGCAAGCCATTGAAATGGTGGGGAAAATTCACAAGGCCAACCGGACAAACGTGATCAGCCGTGAAACTGCGGCGCGAGACATGGGATACTCCGGACTTACCGGAAGGTCTCTGACCGTGCTGGGCTCTCTTGCGCAATACGGTCTGGTTGAGAAGGCGGGAAAGGGCGACATTAAGGTCACCCGCAGGGCCGTAGAGATACTCCACCCTGTGGAGGAGTCTCACCGCGCAGAAGCGATTGCTGAGGCTGCCGCGGCTCCTGCGCTCTTCCAGACCCTGCATGAACGGTTCCCGGAGGGCGTACCGTCTGCGAATGCGCTTCGGTCGTTCATGGTCCACAGTAACTTCAATGACGTGGCCATTGGTCCGGCTATCGCTGCGTTCCTTGAGACAATCTCCTTTGCGGAGAAGACAAAAGAAAGCGGAAGAACTGGTCTCGCGTCGGCAGGGGCACAAGAATCGCCATCACAGCCCCCCAGCGAGGACAACGTGATGGAAGCCACCCCAATGCCCCCCCCTGCGCCGATGGTTCAGGTTCCTCATCTATCGATTGCGGACGCCGATCTGAACAAGATCACGATGAACATCCACGGCGACAAGGTGATGGTCAGCGGCCTCTTTGACCTGAAAGGTCTCCGTCTTCTGGAAAAGAAGATCGTGGGCCTAAAGGCGATAATGGACACCGACGAAGATGGTGATGCCTAACCTGCGCTCTCTGGCGACCTATCCGTCGTGGTCGTCGAAATAGAACTCCTGGCCGCGATCCGTCTCGTGAAATTCAAACCGTTCGCGTGGTCCATCATAATTCACGATGTAGTCTTTGAGGAACGACCTACCCCAGCAGAACGCGGCTGCTGGGGTAGGTCATATCTACAGCGTTGACCTGAACGTAATCATCGAAGCCGAGCGCTGGAATTGAGAGTTTTGCGGTGTAGACCGTCGATAATTCTGTCCGGCCATCAGCCATTTGAACCAGTCGTTTATCCGACGCTGTTAGGCCCAAGCGCTTCGTGATGCGGCTATCCACGCAGATGCAGGATGCCCCCGTGTCTATGAGGCCCGTCAATCTTATGGCAGGGACGCTGTCGTCGTCAGAATAGAGCGACAGATCAACGTCTGGGCCGGTCGTCCACGTCCTGAGCAACTACGCCTCTGAATGGACGTGGAGAAAGGGCGCCGTTTCGACGCTCCGGCTATCGGTATGGCGGATTAGGACGGCCCGTTTGCCGTAGTGTTCGGCCGCAAAGCGAGCAGCTTCCCCGAAGCCTGCAAAGGTCCCTGCGAGTTGGCGATCAGCTATAAGTGCCCATACGCGACCATGCTTAGCTTTGATTGTAGGAAGCAGAGATTGATACGCCTCAATCTCTTGATCGAGAGTGGCTAAATCCATTGGCGGGACCTTCCAGGAATGTCGAATCATATCACGACACGGACGAGCCTGTCCCCCGGGCCCTTCCAAAAGAGTTAACGCCGGTTAACGGGTCAAGCACGTATATAGGTCCCGATCGACCCGTCCGTGAGAGGCTGCGAACCTCCCCGAACAATCCCCAGAGGTCCATGTCGTCCATGCCGCCGCCCCTCGGGCGTCCCGACCACCGTCCCCAGGTGCGGTATTCGCCTGATCTCGGCAAACTGATCTGCGAGAGGATCGCGGGCGGTCAGAGCGAGGCGTCGCTCGGGCGTGAGCCGGGGATGCCCTCGGTGCAGGCGATCTACAAGTGGCGCAACCGCGAGCCGGATTTCGCCCAGGCCTATGAGACGGCGCGCGACCAGGCGCGCCGCGAGCGGCTGGAGCGGGACCGGGAGGAGGACGCCGCCCGGCGCTGGCGCGCGGCGCTGAAGCCCCGCAAGGACGGGCGCGGCGGCAGCGTCTCGATTTTCAGCGACGCGCTGGGGGAGACCATCTGCGCGCGGGTGGCCGGCGGCGAGACCGTGCTGGCTATCGGGGCGGACCCGGACATGCCGTGCGCGTCCACCATCTATCACTGGGTTCGCGAGGATGAGGATTTCCGCGAGGCCTATCTGCGGGCCAAGGCGGTGGCCGCAGACATCCTGGCCGATGCGGCCCTGGAGATCGCCCTGGAGTCCACCGCCGCCACGGTGACGGCCGACGCCCTGCGCATCCGGACCATCCGCTGGACGGCCGCGATGCTGGCCCCGAAGAAGTACGGCGCCCGGCGGGCGCTGGCGCCTCAAGAGGCGATGGAACACCCGCCCGTGGCGCTGGTGTTTGACCAGGAGGAAGGCGCGGACGAGCCGGCGGCGGAGCGCGATTGGTGGAGTGAGCCCGGCTGAGGCGCGCGCCGGTCCGGGCGCCGCCGGTCCAGGCCCGGTTGCCCGGCTGACGCCCCTGTTCTAGGCTTTCCGCCGAGACAGGCGCCGCCTCAAGAGCGCCCGGAGGAAGCCCATGGCCGTCGCCACCCTTTCCAAGCACGTCCCCATCGCGGGCGAGCGCCGCACGCAATACGGGACCTTGCGGGTGACCCCGATCTCGCCCCACATCGGCGCGGAGGTCGACGGCGTCGATCTCTCCGGGCCGCTGTCGGCCGAGCAGCTGCGGGACATTCGAGCGGCCTGGGCCGACTGGATGGTGCTGGTGTTTCGCGACCAGCATCTCGACCGCGAGGCGCACAAGGCCTTCGGCCGGCATTTCGGCCGCCTGCATGTGCACCCCATGAACCACGGCCGTCCCGGCCAGGACTCCGAGGTGCTGGTCGTCAAGACCAACGCCCAGTCGGCCTATACGGCGGGCGAAGGCTGGCACACCGACGTCACCTGCGACGAGATCCCGCCGCTGGGCTCGATGCTGTACATCACCGAGACCCCGGAATGCGGCGGTGGCGACACGCTGTTCGCCGACATGTACATGGCCTACGAGATGCTCTCGCCGCCGATGAAGGCCTTCCTCGAGGGCCTGACGGCGGTGCATGACGGCGCCCTGCCCTATATCGGCAACTACCAGTCCAAGCCGCCGGAGGGGGGCTATCCCCGCCACGAGCATCCCGTCGTCATCCGGCATCCGGACACCGGGCGGAAGGTGCTGAACGTCAATTCAGGCTTCACCACCCACATCGTCGGGCTGCAGCGCTGGGAGAGCCGGGCGCTGCTGGACAGCCTGTTCGCCCTGCTGCCGCGCGAACCCAAGCTGCACTGCCGGGTGCGGTGGGAGCCCAACACCCTGACCTTCTGGGACAATCGCTGCACGCAGCACCACTCTGTGTGGGACTACTTCCCCCACTCCCGATACGGCGAGCGGGTTTCGATCGTCGGTGAGCGCGCTCCGGGCGCGGCGTCCGCCGGCTGAGGCCGCCGGCCGCGGGGCGGCTCAGGCGCGGCCGGGGACGGCTGGCGGGGGCGCGGCCTGCGGGTCCCGCCGCGCCAGCGACCCCACGACCCCCAGGCAGATCCTGAGCTGGCCGGCGAAGTAGAGCGCCCAGATGCCGAAGCCGACCCAGGGGTTGTGCTCCAGGGGGCCGGCGCGGGCGAAGATCAGCAGGTCCGAGGCCACGAACATCAGGGCGCCGAGGCCCACGCTCATGCGGGGGAAGCGGCTGATCCAGGCGGCCGCCGCCATCAGGGCCAGGCCTGTGGAATAGAGGGCGATGCCCGGCGCGCCGGCGCGGTCGGCGGGCAGCAGCCAGGCTGTGATCACCGTGGCCGGGACGATGAGGAGGGCCAGCAGAAGCTGGCTGCGGGTCAGGGCCGGGCGGCGGTTGCGGAGATAGAGGGCGATGGCCACGACGTGGCCGGCCAGGAAGGCCACGGCGCCGGTGACCAGGCCGTGGGTCTCCAGCAGGACATCGCCGGTGGCGCCCAGCGCCATGACCAGGGCCAGCAGCCAGCCGTCGGGGGTCTTGGCGCGGGTGGCGGCGTAGAGCGCCAGCAGGGCGACGCCGGCGCCCTTCCAGACGATGGTCGCGGCCTCGGGCAGGGCGAAGCGGTTGGCGGCCAGGAAGCTGACGCCCGCCAGGATGGCCAGGGCCAGGATGAGTTTCGATGCGAGGCTCGGCCGGTCCATGTGGTGCTTCCCCCGTTGATTGGCGGCAGTCTAGGCGGGTTTCGCCGCGGGGCCCAAGCGGCGCCCCGGGATTCCCCTGAGGGTTGTCGGGCGCGCCGTTAAGGTCCAGCTTGGCGCGACATCCTGGGGAGGACGACATGATCAAGAAACTGCTGGCGGAGTTCATCGGCACGGCCTGGCTGGTGCTGGGCGGGTGCGGGGCCGCGGTGCTGGCGGCGGGCTATCCGGAGCTGGGGATCGGCTTTGTGGGGGTGTCTCTGGCCTTCGGCCTGACGGTGGTGACCATGGCCTACGCCATCGGCCACGTCTCCGGCTGCCACCTCAATCCGGCGGTGTCGGTGGGGCTGTGGGCCGGCGGGCGGTTCCGGGGGGCCGATCTGCCGGGCTATGTGATCGCCCAGGTGGCGGGCGGGCTGGCCGGCGCCGGCGTGCTCTATGTGATCGCCAGCGGCCAGGCCGGGTTCGACGTCAGCGCGGGCTTCGCCAGCAACGGCTATGGCGAGCACTCGCCGGGGGGCTACGCCCTGACGGCCGCCCTGGTGTGCGAGGTGGTGATGACCTTCGCCTTCCTGTTCGTGATCATGGGCTCGACCCACGGCCGGGCGCCGGCGGGCTTCGCGCCCCTGGCCATCGGCCTGTGCCTGACCCTGATCCACCTGATCAGCATTCCGGTGACCAACACCTCGGTGAACCCGGCGCGCAGCACCGGGCCGGCGATCCTCGTCGGCGGCTGGGCCCTGCAGCAGCTGTGGCTGTTCTGGGTGGCGCCCCTGGTGGGGGCGGTGCTGGCCGGGGTGACCTATCGCTGGCTGTCGAAGGACGACCCGGCGCCGGTGGACGTCTCGGGCAAGGCCTGACGAATTCGCCGGAGGGGCGAGGCGGCGGCGTGCTAGGGTGAGCCGCAACGCACCACCTGATGAGGACACCGCCATGGCCAAGGGTCAGAAGAAGAGCAACAAGGAAGTCCGCAAGCCCAAGGCCGAGAAGCCCAAGGCGACCGCGCCGGCCGGCTGGACCCCCAACGTCCTGAAGAAGTAGGCGGCGCGTGGCGATCGAGACCGTCCACCTGGTCCAGTCCTATATCGCCGGCAAGGGCAAGGCGCTGAAGGCCGAGCCCGTGGTGATCTGCAAGTCGGCGGAAGAGGCGCGGCGCAAGGCCGACCGGCTGTCCGACACCCGGCTGGGGGTGGTGGCCTTTTCGGCCTCCGCCGACGCCGAGCTGGGGGATTACGACGAGAACCCGGTGATCCTGTTCAAGGCGGGTCAGCTTCCGCCGCCGTTTGACGAGGCCTGAGGCTTCGTCGAACGGGTCCTTTTGGCGCGGGATGCGGGCGGAAAATCGCTGCGCGTTTTCCTCATCCCGCTCGTGACGGGTCCCTGGGCCGCAGCACGGCGATGGCCTGGGTCGGGAAGTCGGCGCCGCCCTCGATGATTTCGGCCACGGTGAAGTCGGCCTCGGCGAGCGCCCGGAAATGGGCGCGGCGGGTCCAGGCTGACAGGTAGTTGCTGCCCTCCAGGGCGTTGTTCCAGACGACATAGGCCTGGGTGGCCAGGCGCTCGCGCACCTGTGGCGGCCCCCAGGCCTGGGCGTAGGTCTCGTCATGGAAGGTAAGGATGGCGCAGCCGCCGGGCTTGAGCAGGCGGCGCAGCTCGGCCAGCCAGGCCCGCGCGGTGTCCTCCGTCAGGTGGGTCAGGACCGAGTGGGAATAGACCAGGTCCAGGCTGGCCGGCGCCAGCGGCAGGGGCGGACGCAGGCCGTTGCGCAGGTAGCGGCCGGGCAGGGCGCCCGCGCACCAAGCCACCAGCCTGGGATGGATATCGCAGCCGAGGAACTCGCCGCCCGCGGCGGTGACGTCGGCCGCCAGCCAGCGGGCGATGCGGCCGCAGCCGACGCCCCAGTCAAGGACCGTGCAGGGTCGGGTGAGGGCTACGCCCTGGTCGAGGGCGAGCGCCCGGAACTGGGCGGCGTCCTCGCGGCCGCGCTCGGAGTACCAGGCCTGGCCCGCCGCGCCGGAGACCAGGGTGAGCAGGGCGGGCGGGGGCATGGGCAGGCCGTCGTCCACCGGCTCGCTGACGATGGCCGCCAAGCGGGCCTCGCGCCAGCGGTAGTAGGGGCCGATCAGGCCCGTGGCCTCCAGCACCCGGCGCAGCGGCGTCCTCCAGGTCATCGCGTGGGCGGCCGGTCGCGGGCGGCGCTGAGCGGCGGGATGTCGAGAGGGCCGGACATGAGCGGGCTGATGCATAGAGCAGGGCGCCCGCCTTGTCACCGAGCCGACGCCCCTCCCCATCGCAGGGGAAGGGCGCCTAAACCTAGCCCTTGACGGGCGGCGGCGGGTCGCAGCGGCCGGCGCGGGCCTGGACGACGAAGAACAGGGCGCGGTTGGCCGCGAAGTTGCGGTGCTCGGCGATGGCGCTGGTGGGTTCGCCGGTCACCAGGCTGATGGCGTCGGAGGGGCCGGCCGGGCCCGACAGGGACGCCTGGTTCCAGGCCGACAGGGCCGAGCTGCAGGCTGCGATGGTGGCCTCGGCCACCACCTCGGCGGAGTCCTCGGCCCCGGCCAGGCTATAGGCCCAGCGATGCAGGCAGTCCTCCACCGGACCCGCGCCATCGGCCACGGCGGCGGGCGCCAGGGCCGGAACGCCGGCGGTGGTGGCTGCGGCGGCGGGCGTGGCGGCGAAGGGGGTGCAGATTCCCTTGGCGACCTTGACGTCGTCGTTGTCGCTGCAGGCGGTGAGCGACAGGGCGGCCATCAGGGCCAGGCCGGCGGCCCTCATTGGCCGCACACGCGGGTCTGGTGATAGCTGACCCGGCCGCGGTCGTCGTAGTAGGGGCGGCTGACCATGCGGCACTCGGCCGAGGCCTGGCGGTAGTTGCTGTTGCGCGCCGTGGCGCGGTTGCTGGCGCGGGTATAGGTCCGG
>JAZKFM010000369.1:0-2058 GCA_040386415.1 Pseudomonadota bacterium | reverse complement strand
TGGTTGCCCACCACCGCGCCGCCGACCCCGCCGATGATGGCGCCCTTGCCGTCCGCCACGGCGTTGCCGATCAGGGCGCCGCCGACCGCGCCGAGCACGGTGCCGGTCACCTTGCGGTCATGGGCGCGCTGGTCGCAGGCGCTGCGCGCGCTGGCCAGGGAGGGCGCGGCCGCAGCGGCCACCACCAGTCCCGTGATCAAAAGCAGATGTCTCATAGCCAAGCCTCCTACGTCCCTAAGCCGACACAACGCGCCGATGGGGGGATGGATGCGACCGCCATGCTCAAGCCTTGTTGTGCCCCCAAGAACACCGGCCAATCCAAGCGGAGAGACCGAGTGCGTAGAGTCTGGATCCTGGCCGCCGCGGCGGTGCTGGCGAGCTGCAGTCCCAAGGCGCAGAGCGGAGCCGACGACAAGTATGGCGGCCTGGACGAGGCGATCCTGGCCTGGCGCCAGCAGATCGTGACGACCGACGCCGCCTGCCTGGCCAAGGCTGACGGGTGTCAGGGCTTCGAGGTGCGCTGCAAGGGCGAGCGCGAGATCACCGCCACCGACCAGGCCAAGGGGCTCACCGCCAAGCTGGTGGTGGCGATGAACTGGCAAGGCTGGGACCCCGTGCGCAGCGAGTACCGCTCGCAGTCGGGGTTCTCGGAGTTCACCAAGGTCGATGGCGGCTGGCTGCGGGCGGCGACGGCCCCGGTCAATATGAGCAGCTGCGTGAGTGGATAGGCGCGCCGCAATCCGGAACCCGACCGAAAGCCAAGCGTACAACGGCCATGGTTGCTATGAGACGATTTCGCCGGGACACGGCGGTGCACGAGAAGCTGAGCCGGTGACCGAAGCGCGTATCACGGAGGCCCGGGTCCGGTCGCTCATGGCGACGGGGATCCTGGACACCAAGGCGGAGACCGCCTTCGACGATGTCGTGCGTCTGGCGGCCCTGGTCTGCAAGGCGCCGATCGCGGTGGTGAGCTTCGTCGACGCCGATCGCCAGTGGTTCAAGGCCAGGATCGGGCTGGAGGTCAGCGAGACCCCGGTGGAGATGGCGATCTGCCGTCATGTCCTGGTGTGCGACGACATCCAGGTGTTCCCGGACCTGACGGCCGACCCGCGGACCGCCGACAATCCCCTGGTGACCGGGGCGCCGTTCCTGCGCTTCTACGCCGGCGCGCGGGTCGACAGCCCCGATGGGGTGCCCATCGGCTCGGTGGCGGTCATCGACACCGTGCCCCGCCCGCAGGGCCTGAGCGCCGACGAGACCGAGACCCTGCTGGCCCTGGCGCGCCAGGTGATGGCGCAGCTGGCCATGCGCGCCCAGACCGTCCGCCTGAAGGATGGGGAGAATCGGTTCCGGGCGATCGCCGACTCCATGCCCCAGATGGTGTGGTCGACCCAGCCGGACGGCTTTCACGACTATTACAACGCCCGCTGGTACGAGTTCACCGGCGTGCCCGCCGGCTCCACGGACGGCGAAGGCTGGAACGACATGTTCCACCCCGACGATCAGGAGCGGGCCCGTGTGCTGTGGATCCACAGCCTGGAGACCGGAGAGCCCTACGAGATCGAGTACCGGCTGCGCCACCACTCCGGCGTCTATCGCTGGACCCTGGGACGCGCCCTGCCGATCCGTGACGAGGCGGGCCAGATCACCCGCTGGTTCGGCACCTGCACGGACATCGACGACGCCAAGCGGCTGGCCGAGGAGCGGGAGCTGGTCAGCCAGGAGCTGAGCCACCGGATCAAGAACATCTTCGCGGTGATCTCGGGGCTGATCTCGCTGTCGGCGCGGACCCATCCGGAGTCCAAGGCCTACGCCATGGCCCTGCGCGACCGGGTGATGGCTCTGGGCCGGGCGCATGACTTCGTGCGCCCCCACAGCAAGGTGTCGCAGCCCAACGCGCGGGCCGCGACCGCCTTCGCCCTGCTGACCGAACTGTTCGCGCCCTATGACGGCGCCGGCGGCCTGCGCATCAGCGTCACTGGCGACGACATCCCCATCGACGACCGGGCCGCCACCCCACTGGCGCTGATCTTCCACGAGCTGGCGACCAATGCGGCC